>JAEZTA010000042.1 GCA_023443765.1 Bacteroidota bacterium
CCGTTCGTTCGTGCCTTCGCAGCCCGTAGCCGCGACGCTCATCAAGGTGGACGACGCGGGCGCCTGCGTCCTGAAACTGCTCGAAATGTACAACGCCGCGAAGCCCCGCCGCACGGGGATCAGCGACCGCGCATCGGTCTCGGAGCAGGCACAGATAGGCCAGGAGTGCTATATCGGCGACTTCACGGTCGTCGAAGAGGGCGTCACGATCGGCAGAGGCTGCCAGATCTATCCGCAGGTCTACGTGGGCCGCGGCGCGAAGATCGGCGACAACACGACGCTCTACCCCGGCGTTAAGATTTACGAAGGCTGCATCGTCGGCAACAACTGCATCCTGCACGCAGGGGCGGTGATCGGCGCCGACGGCTTCGGCTTCATGCCCAATGCCGCAGGCGGATTCGACAAAATCCCCCAGTTGGGCAACGTGGTGATCGAGGACGACGTGGAGATCGGCGCAAACACCTGCATCGACCGCGCCAAGACCGACTCGACAGTGATTCGCCGCGGCGTGAAACTCGACAACCTGATCCAGATCGGCCACAACGTGCAGATCGGTGAAAATACCGTTTCGTCAGCCCAGACCGGCATCGCCGGAACCTCGAAAGTCGGCAGCAACTGCTTCCTCGCGGGGCAGGTGGGCATTGCCGACCACGTGATCGTCGGCGACCGCGTGAAGATCGCCTCCAAGAGCGGCATCGACAAGAGCATTCCCGACGACGAAGTGCGCATGGGTTATCCCGCGCTTCCGGGCCTCCAGTACCACCGGGCATCGGCCATTTTCAAACGCCTGCCCGAGCTGGCGCAGCAGGTCCGTGAACTGGAAAAACAACTTGCAGAACTCAAAAACAAATAAAACCGATGAAAAAAATCCTGATCCTCGCAGCAGCAGCCGTCGCGCTGTGCAGTTGCGGTAACAAAAACAAATACGCCATCGAAGGTAAGATCGAAGGTGCCAACAGTATGGTCTACCTCTTCGACGAGGAAGACAACATACTCGACTCGGCAGCAGTCGCCAACGGCGCATTCCGCATCGAAGGCATCGCGGAAAACCCGCAGGTGGCTATCCTGCGCGACGGGCGCGACGACGAGGCTACGTTCGGAGCCATGCTGGTTCTCGAACCGGGTACGATCACCGTGGCTGACAACGCCGAGAATCCCTACCGCAAGCAGGTGACGGGCACGCCCGCCAACAACGCCAGCAACGCCTATGCAACGGCCGGAAACACCCTCGTTCAGGAGTTCCGCAACCCGGAAACTTCCGCCGACCGGCGCGAGGCCATTGAAAAGGAATACGACCAGCTGACCCGCACGGTCATGGAGCAGAACCGCGAAAACCTCTTCGGCGCCATGCTGCTTGCACAGCAACTGGGTTACGAACTTTCGGGGCAGGAACTGCTCGACGAGATCGCCAAATTCCCGGCTGCCATGCAGCAGAACAAGGTGCTCGTGAAACTCAAGGAGAATGCCGAGCAGAAGATGAAGACCGACATCGGCCAGCCGTTCATCGACATCGCACAGCCCAATGCCGCAGGCGAGCAGGTATCGCTCGAATCGGTAGTTAAGAATCCGGCGAACAAATATGTACTGCTCGACTTCTGGGCTTCGTGGTGCGGTCCCTGCATGGGCGAGGTTCCCCACCTGAAGAAGACTTACGACGAGTTCCACCCGAAGGGCTTCGAGATCTACGGCGTATCGTTCGATCAGGACCGCGAAAAGTGGCTGGCCGCCGTCGACCAGAACGGTATGAACTGGCTGCACGTCGGCGAGGTGAAAGGCTTCGACAACCAGGCAGCGAGGGACTACGCCATCCAGGGCATCCCGTCGAACTTCCTGATCGACGCCCAGGGCACGATCGTCGCCAAGAACCTGCGCGGCGAGGCGCTCTACGAGAAAATCTCGGAGCTGCTGGCCCAGTAAACCGATTTTGAGATTCAGCCCCTCCGTTCCGGTTCACGGGAGGGAGGGGCTTTTCAATTTGACCGATGACAAAGACCGATTCATACCGCATCATGGGCATCGACCCGGGCACGAACTACATGGGCTACGGCGTACTGGAGGTCGAAGGACGCTCGGTGCGCTCGGTGGTGCTGGGCGACATCGACCTGCACAAACTCCCGGACCCCTACGCCAAGCTGCGCTACATCTTCGAACGCGTGGGGGCGCTGGTTGACGAGTATGCCCCGCGCGAGGTGGCGCTCGAATCGCCATTCTTCGGCGAAAACGTGCAGTCGATGCTCAAACTGGGCCGGGCGCAGGGCGTGGCGATGGCCGCGGCGCTGAGCCGCGGCATCGACGTATTCGAATACGCTCCCATGCGCATCAAGCAGTCGATTACGGGCCGTGGATCGGCCGCCAAGGAGCAGGTGGCCTCCATCGTCTGCCGCACGCTCACCATCGACCAGCCTCCCAAACGGCTCGACGCCACGGACGGCATGGCCGTCGCCCTGTGCCACTACTTCACCACGGCCAGCCCGCTCAATGCCGCGTTGGGCAGTGAACGCGTCAAGGGCCTCGGAGGCGGCAAGAAAGCGGCCTCGAAAGGCGGTTCGCAAAGCTGGGAACAGTTCCTGAAAAAGAACCCCGACCGGGAGATCAAATAAAACCTACCTAAAACTACCTGCATCATGAAAAAACTCTTCGCCGTGTCGTTCGCCGCAGCCCTGCTGAGCAGTTGCGGAGGAACAAATTACACCATCACAGGCCACTACGAACTGCCTCCGGGCGACTCGGTCTATCTGCATGCTTCGGACAACTCCGTGCTCGCTGCGGGCGTCGTCGGCGCCGACACGACCATTTCACTGAAAGGGACCGTCACAACCCCGGAGATGGTTTCCCTGACTAATCGGAGCCAAACGAATCTCCCCACTTTTTTCTTTTTAGAGCCCGGTAACATTCGAATCGAAGGATATGACAAATTATACAATTATCATATCATCTCCGGAACGCCCCTCAACGATAAGAAAAAAGCGTTCGACGATGCAATGAAAGTCTTCGGCGACATGGTCCGCAAAGGCGTCCCCGGCAAGACGTTCGATGATATTCTGGCCGAGATGAACGAACTCTACACCCGGACCATAGACGCCAATCTCGACAATATTTTCGGAGCATGGGTCTTCAACTCGTACGAATTCCAACAGATCAAGAACGATCCCGAAAAAATCAAAGCCCGCCTGGCGCAGTTTACGCCCGAGATGCAGGCGCACCCGATGCTGAAACGGCCGCAGATGCAAGCCGTGACGGCAGCACAAACCGGAATCGGGCAGCCGTACACGGACCTCTCGCTGAAAAATGCCGACAACGAAACAATACAGCTTTCTTCGCTCGTGGGTCCCGGCCGCTGGGTACTGCTCGACTTCTGGGCCACGTGGTGCAAGCCCTGCATGCTGGAAGTCCCCTACCTGAAGAAAGCCTATGCCGCCTACCACGATAAAGGTTTCGAAATCTATGGCGTATCGCTCGATTCCGATCCGGCGAAATGGAAGCAGGTTATCAAAGACGAAGGCATGGACTGGGTCAACACCCTCCGGAAAGATGCCGGACTCGACCCCACCGCAATCTACAACATCAGCTCCATTCCCTCGAATTTCCTGATTTCACCCGAGGGTAAGATCGTGGCGAAAAACCTGCGCCACGAGCACCTCGAAGAAAAACTCGCAGAGGTTCTCCCATAAACTGATCTCCGATGAACAGAATTATCCTTGCAACCCTGGCCGCTGCCACACTGTACAGTTGCGGAGGCCCCAATTACACCCTTTCGGGCAAGACCGACCTCGCCCCGGGCGACACGCTCCGCCTGTGCTCGCTCTATGAGAACGACTCGGTGCTGGCCGTCACGGTCGTACGCAGCGACAGCACCTTCCGCATCCGCGGATATGTCGCCGAACCGACGATCGCCAACCTGATGCACCGCAACCGCCGCATCGGGGCCCCGGTTCTGCTCGAAGCCGCCGACATCCGGCTCGAACCCACGGGCGATGTACGCGGCTTCCAGTTCACCGGAACGCCGCTCAACGATGCCTTCAACGCCATGAATGCTGCGCAGGTATCGCTCGGTAATGTCATGCAGGCGCTCGAAAACGAACCCGACACCCCCGAACGGAAGCAGAAACTCGACTCGCTGGGCCGGATTTACCGGCAGATTCCCGGCGATGCGCTGGAAGCCAACCGCGATAACCTGCTGGGCGCGTTCCTCTACTCCCGGCGCGCCGATGCCGACCCCGCAAAGGCCCGGGAACGGCTTGCACAGTTCCCTGCGGAATTGCAAAACCATCCCGTTTTGGAAAGCGTGCGTCGGCAGATCGAAGCCACAGAACGCTCGTCTGTCGGCCAGCCCTACATGGACCTCGCACTGAAAAATGCCGCCGGGGAGACCATTGCCCTGTCGTCGCTCGTCGGCCCCGGCCGCTGGGTGCTGCTCGACTTCTGGGCCACGTGGTGCGGTCCCTGCTGCCGCGAGATTCCGCATCTGAAAGAGGTTTACGAAGCGTTCAGCGAACGCGGATTCACCATCTACGGCGTGTCGATCGACCAGGACGCGGTGCGCTGGCAACAGTTCGTCACCGAGAACGACCTGCCGTGGACGAACGTACTGGCACCCGGCGCAGGCAAGCAGAGCGCCGCTGCCGAAATGTACGGCATCCGCTTCATCCCGTCGAACTTCCTGATCTCTCCCGAAGGCGTGATTGTCGCCAAAAACCTTCCCGGCAAGCAATTGCAGACCCGGTTGGAAGAATTGATGAAATAACGGCATTCGACTGATAATCCGGCTGGTGAGATGCGGCCCACCAGCCGGATTATCATTTTTATTAAATTTTTTGAGCAATTATTTGCGTGTTTCGGATTTTTGCCCTACATTTGCATTCGCAATTCGGCACCGTAGCTTAATTGAATAGAGCATCTGACTACGGATCAGAAGGTTACAGGTTTGAGTCCTGTCGGTGTCACTGAAGAAAGAGAGTCCAAAAGGCTCTCTTTCTTGCGTTTAGGGCGGTCGTCAAAGAAAGGCGGCCGCTTTCCTTATTGTGCAGTTCGGGCGATTTAGCGTTGATTTTTGCAGTTTGTGTAAACCGGCGTGTAAACCGAACCGGAGTGAAAGCAGCATTCTGTTTTGTGCCGGGATATGCCATAAATATTAAGGGTAGAGTTATTTCACCCCCGATTTTTTCCGTTTCACCCGCGCGGGGCCGGATATTCGGACGAAGAGCCGTAATTTTATATCCCAAAGCCCGTTTTGCTATCGGGAGCCGATGGCGAAACCGCTTTTTGTCGTATCTTTGCGTACGACCTCCAATTGCAAAACCTGACTCTCGCAATGAATAAGAAAAAGAAATGGATCATCACAGCCATTATTCTCGTGGTATTCTGCCTGGCACTGGGACTCTATAACCTGCTGGGCGACAAAGGTTCCGTGTCGGCCGACGCCGATATACCGGTCGCTCCCCGCAAGCAGAGCACGCTCAACGTAAACGGGTTGGTCATCCGGCCCGAACGGCTCACCGACGGCATCACCACGGTGGGCAACCTGCTGCCCGACGAAGAGGTGGACCTTTCGTTTGAGACCTCGGGCAAGATCGTGGCCATCAACTTCCAGGAAGGAACCGTCGTGCGCAAAGGCGAATTGCTGGCCAAAGTGAACGACCTGCCGCTGCTGGCCCAGCTTTCGCGCTACGAAGCGCAGCTCAAGCTGGCCGAGGACCGCGTTTACCGCCAGAGCGCCCTGCTCAAAAAGGACGCCGTCAGCCAGGAGGCCTACGAACAGGCCCGCACGGAACTGGCGATGCTCAACGCCGACATCGCCATCGTCAAATCGAACATCGCACTCACGGAGCTCCGCGCACCATTCGACGGCGTGATCGGCCTCAGGAACGTCAGCGAAGGCGCCTATGCCTCGCCGAGCGTCGTGGTGGCCAAGCTCACCAAGATTTCACCCCTGAAGATCGACTTCTTCGTCCCGGAGCGCTACGCCAACCAGATCAAGGCCGGCACACGGCTCTCGTTCACCATCGAAGGACGGCAGGAGCGGTTCGAAGCCGCGGTTTACGCCACCGAATCGAAGGTCGACGTAGCCACCCGTACGCTGGCCGTCCGGGCCCACTACCCCAACACGCGGGGCACGCTGCTGCCGGGACGCTTTGCGACGGTGCAGATCCGCATGCATGAAATTCCCGACGCCATCGCCATCCCGACCCAGGCCCTCGTGCCGGAAATGGGCGTCGACAAAGTATTCCTCTACAAAGGAGGCAAAGCACACACCGCAGAGGTGAAGACCGGACTGCGAACCGATTCGAGCATCCAGATCATCGACGGACTCAACGTCGGCGACACGCTCATCACCTCCGGTACGCTCCAGCTGCGCGAAGGCCTCTCCGTAAAACTCGACACCGTCGAATAAACCCGCCGCCGCATGAACATTTCCGAACTGAGCATACGGAGGCCCGTCCTGGCGTCGGTGCTGACGATCATCATCCTGCTATTCGGCTTCATCGGATACAGCTACCTCGGCGTGCGCGAGTTCCCGAGCGTCGATAACCCGATCATCTCGGTGACGTGCTCCTACCCGGGTGCCAACGCCGACGTAATCGAGAACCAGATCACCGAGCCGCTCGAACAGAACATCAACGGTATCCCGGGCATCCGCTCGCTGTCGAGCGTCAGCAGTCAGGGTCAGAGCCGCATCACCGTCGAGTTCGAACTCTCGGTAGACCTCGAAACTGCCGCCAACGACGTGCGCGACAAGGTTTCGCGCGCCCAGCGTTACCTGCCCCGCGACTGCGATCCCCCGACTGTGACCAAGGCCGACGCCGACGCCTCGCCGATCCTGATGGTCACCATCCAGAGCGACCGCCGCTCGCTGCTCGAACTGAGCGAAATCGCCGACCTGACGGTCAAGGAGCAGTTGCAGACCATCAGCGATGTGAGCGGCGTGCAGATCTGGGGCGAGAAGCGCTACTCAATGCGCCTGTGGCTCGACCCGGCAAAGATGGCCGGCTACGGCATCACCCCGACCGACATTAAGAACGCCCTCGACCGCGAGAACGTCGAGTTGCCCTCGGGCAGCATCGAGGGCAACACCACCGAGCTGACCATCCGCACGATGGGCCTGATGCACACCACGCAGGAGTTCAACGACCTGGTGGTGCGCGAGGATGCCGACCGCATCATCCGCATGAGCGACGTAGGGCGTGCCGAACTGGGTCCGCAGGACACACGCAGCTACATGAAAATGAACGGCATCCCGATGGTGGGCGTCGTCGTCGTCCCCCAGCCGGGCGCCAACCACATCGAGATCGCCGACGCTGTTTATGCGCGCATGGAGACCATGAAAAAGGACCTTCCGGACGATGTGGTGACCTCCTATGGATTCGACAACACGAAATTTATCCGCGCGTCGATCAACGAGGTGAAGGACACCGTCTACGAAGCCTTCATCCTGGTGATCATCATCATCTTCCTCTTCCTGCGCAACTGGCGCGTGACGCTGATCCCCTGCATCGTGATCCCCGTATCGCTGATCGGAACCTTCTTCATCATGTACGTCGCGGGCTTCTCGATCAACGTGCTGTCAATGCTGGCCGTGGTGCTCTCGGTGGGACTGGTCGTCGACGACGCGATCGTGATGACCGAAAATATCTACATCCGCATCGAACGGGGTATGACGCCCCGCGACGCCGGTATCGAGGGCGCCAAGGAGATCTTCTTCGCGGTCATTTCGACCTCGATCACGCTGATCGCCGTCTTCTTCCCGATCGTCTTCATGGAGGGCATGACCGGACGACTGTTCCGGGAATTCAGTATGGTGATTTCAGGCGCGGTCGTCATTTCGACCTTCGCCGCGCTCACGATCACCCCGATGCTCGCCACCAAGCTGCTCGTGCGGCAGGAGAAGAAAAACTGGTTTTACAGCAAGACCGAGCCTTTCTTCGTCTGGCTGAACAGCTTTTACAGCCGGACGCTGGCCGGATTCCTCCGCCACCGCTGGCTGGCCATGCCGCTGGTCCTGCTGATGGTCGGCCTGATCGGCTGGCTGTGGAGTGCGATCCCGGCCGAAATGGCCCCGCTGGAAGACCGCTCGCAGATTTCGATCAACACGCGCGGCTCGGAGGGCGCTACCTACGAATACATCCGCGACTACACCGAAGATATCAACCGGCTGGTCGACTCGCTCGTCCCGGAGGCCGAGTCGGTAACGGCCCGCGTGTCGAGCGGTTCGGGAAATATTCGCATCGCCCTGACGGACATCTCGACCCGCGAGCGTTCGCAGATGGAGATCGCTGAGCAAATTTCGGCCGCTGTGCGCACCAAGACCAAGGCCCGCTCCTTCGTCCAGCAGCAGAGCACCTTCGGCGGACGCCGCGGACGCATGCCCGTGCAGTACGTGTTGCAGGCCACCAGCCTCGAACGGTTGCAGGAAGTCCTGCCCGGGTTCATGCGGCAGGTCTACGAAAGTCCCGTGTTCCAGATGGCCGACGTGGACCTGAAATTCAGCAAGCCCGAGGTGCGCATCGAGGTCAACCGCGACAAGGCCAACCTGATGGGCGTCTCGACGCGCAACATCGCCCAGACGCTTCAGTACGGGCTCAGCGGCCAGCGCCTCGGCTACTTCTACATGAACGGCAAGCAATACGAAATCCTGGCCGAGATCAACCGCCAGCAGCGTAACAAACCCTCCGACCTGCGTTCGATCTACGTGCGCAGCGACAAGGGCGAGATGATCCAGCTGGACAACCTGATCTCGATGGTCGAGAACGTCGCGCCGCCGCAGCTCTACCACTACAACCGCTTCATTTCGGCCACCGTATCGGCCGGACTGGCCAAAGGCAAGACCATCGGACAGGGCCTCGACGAGATGGACCGCATCGCCGAAGGAACCCTCGGCGACGACTTCCGCACGGCGCTTGCCGGCGACTCCAAGGAGTTCCGCGAAAGTTCGTCGAGCCTGATGTTCGCCTTCATCCTGGCCATCCTGCTGATCTACCTGATCCTCGCGGCACAGTTCGAGAGTTTCAAAGACCCGCTGGTGATCATGCTCACCGTGCCGCTGGCCATCGCCGGAGCATTGGTGTTCATGTGGGGCACGGACCAGACGATGAACATCTTCAGCCAGATCGGTATCATCATGCTGATCGGACTGGTGGCCAAGAACGGCATTCTGATCGTCGAGTTCGCCAACCAGAAACAGGAGGCCGGACTGAATAAGATGCGCGCCATCGAGGAGGCATCGCTGCAACGCCTCCGCCCGATCCTGATGACCAGCGCCTCGACCATCCTGGGCCTGCTGCCGCTGACCGTCGCCTCGGGAGAAGGCGCCAACGGACGTATCGCCATGGGTATCGCCGTGGTAGGCGGCATGGTGGTCTCGACACTGCTGACGCTCTACATCGTCCCGGCCATTTACAGCTACGTCTCGACCGACCGAATCAAGCAATCGAAAAACAACGACGCATGAAAAGAGCATTTTTAGCGGCCCTGCTGCTGGGAATCGGCAGCGCCGCCGGAGCGCAGGAAGCGCCGTCGCACCGGGAGGTATCAACCCCGCTATCACTGCGCAAATGCCTGGAAATCGGGCTGGAACAGAATTATGACGTGCGCATCGTGCGCAACGACGAGCGCATCAGCGACAACAACGCCACGGCGGGCAACGCCGGGATGCTGCCGACGATCGACCTCTCGGCCGGATATACGGGCACGCTGGACAACGACCGCACCACCACCCCGCGCGACGGCGACGCCTCGACCGAAAACAGCGTCTACGACCAGACGGCCAGCGTGGGACTGGCGGTGAACTGGACGCTGTTCGACGGATTCCGCATCCGCACCAACTTCAAGCGGCTGAAAGAGATGCAGGAGATGGGCGCACTGAAGACACGCATCACCATCGAGGATTTCATGGCCAACCTCACGGCCGAATATTACAACTATATTCAGCAGACGCTGCGGCTGGAGAATTTCCGCTATGCGGTCTCGCTTTCGCGCGAACGGCTGCGCATCACCGAAGCGCGCGTCCAGGTCGGCAACTTCTCGCGCCTCGACCTGTTGCAGGCCCGCGTCGATTTCAATGCCGACAGTTCGAAGTATATGTCCCAGCACGAGTTGGTGACCTCCTCGCGCATCCGCATCAACGAACTGCTGGCCAACGACGACCTCGCCGAGAAGTTCACCATCCCCGACTCGGTGATCCGGGTCAACGCCACGCTCGACTGGAACGAACTGCTGGCCAAAACCCTTTCGGCAAATGCCTCGCTGCTGATGGCGGAACACGACAATTCGCTGGCCAAACTGGACCTCGAAAGCATCCGGTCGCGCAACTATCCCTATGTAAACCTGACGACGGGCTACGGTTACACCTACAACCGCTACGGCTCGGGAACCAACCTCTCGCGGGGAACGCTCGGGCTGAACGCCGGGGTGAAGGTAGGTTTCACGATCTTCGACGGCAACCGCCGCCGCGAGCAGCGCAACGCCCGCATCGGCGTCGAAAATGCGCAGTTGACGCAACAGCAACTGGAACAGTCGCTGCGCGCCGACCTGTCGAACTTCTGGCAGGCCTACCGCAACAACCTCGAAGTGATTCTGCTCGAAGAGGAAAACCTGATCGCCGCCAAGGAGAACTACGAGATCGCCATGGAGCGTTACCTGCTGGGCGACCTGCCGGGCATCGAGATGCGCGAAGCGCAGAAGAGCCTGCTGGATGCCGAGGAGCGTATCCTCACGGCGCAGTACAACACCAAGTTGTGCGAAATATCGTTGCAGCAGATCAGCGGCAACGTGATGGTCTATCTGGAATAACCCGCCGGCTTAAGGGCGAGGCTTGCTGTACACTGCCGCCTCCGACCTAAAAAGCCGGTATTAAGACCAAACACACCCTCACAGCGCTGACCGCATCCCTCCCCAGCAACAACAACCATAGCCCGGCACCCCGAGAGCGGTTCCGGGCTTTTTTCATATCTTTTAATATATTTTCCATCGGAAATTTGTTTTATTGGAAAATAAATCATATCTTTGCATCGTTATTGATAGAGAACAATCGAAAAACAATGAAAAAGCTACTTTTTACAACACTCGCCCTTCTGGCATTTGCAACCGGAAGCTACGCACAGGGAAACAACAAAAACAAGACAGATATGAAAACAATTGCAATGACCAAGGCCGACTTTCTGAAGAAGGTCGCCGATTACGAAAAGAATCCCCAGGAGTGGAAATACCTGGGTGACAAGCCTGCACTGATCGACTTTTACGCTTCGTGGTGCGGCCCCTGCAAGGCCCTCGCCCCGGTGCTCGAAGAACTGGCAGCCGAATACGGCGACCAGATCTACATCTACAAGATCAACACCGAGGAGGAGCAGGACCTTGCCGCAGCGTTCGGCATCCGTTCGATCCCCACGCTGCTGTTCATTCCGCTCGAAGGTAAACCCCAGATGGCCCAGGGCGCAATGCCCAAGGATTCGCTCAAGGAGGCTATCGACAAAGTAATGTTGGGTAAGTAATGGCACTGACGGTCGACGCCCTGCTCTGTCCGCAGAACCACCGCTGTCCGATGATCGGAATCTGTCCGGTCGGCGCGATCTCCCAGGTGGGAAACGCCCTTCCGCAGATCGACCCGGAGAAATGCATCGAATGCGGTAAATGTGTAAAACACTGCGGCAAGCAAGCGGTATATAAAGAGAAGAATCATGACTGACCTCTGTAAAATCCGCGACCTGCAACGCGCCGTACACCAGTTCGAAGCCGCGTTTGAAAAACGCTACGGCATCTGCCTGAACGAAGGCATGACGCTGTGCAGCCTCTCGAAAACCGAGCGCATGTGCCCGGGGGAGTTGGGCGAACTGCTGGGCCTCACGCCCTCGAACACCTCTAAGGTGCTCCGGTCGGTGGAACAGAAAGGACTGGTGGTCCGCGAGCTTTGCAGCAAGGACCGACGCCAGATGTATTACTCACTCACGCAACAAGGACACGAACTACTTGCTTCGGTCTGCTGCCGGGAGGTGGAAACACCCGAAATCCTGCGCAACTGGCTCTGCGGGTAGAACGTGACGCAACCAAACACAGCAAACGGCTGTCTCGAAAGGGACAGCCGTTTGTCATTTCAGGGGTACAGCCTCCCCTCTATTCGAGGAAATGGTTTTCGTCGTTGAACGCCGCGGCAAACTCGCTGAGCGACTTGAGGTGGCGGCGCTGCATCGCAACAGCCCCCTCCTCGTCCTTTTCGCGGACGTAGCGCAGCAGTTCGCGGTGCTCAAAATAGACCTCTTCCTGCGGGACCGTGCAGACGCGGTAGCGCTGGTAGTAACGCAGCACGTCGGGCGTAATGACCAGCAGCATCGAGGCGATCACGGGATTGTGCGCCCCGCGGGCCAAGGCCTGGTGGTAGGCGAAATCCTTCGAAACACGCTCGTCGGTATAAAATTTCGCCTCGCACTCCTGCAACGCCTGCTCGATGAGCTCCAGGTCCTCGTCCGTACGGTTGCGGGCGCAAAGGCGGATGGCCTCGGCTTCGAGCAGTACACGCACATAGACCAGCGACGCGAAATCGTACTGTTCGATCTGGAGCGCATCGGTGATCATGCGTTCGAGCACCTGCATCTTCTCCTGCGCGACGACCGTGCCGCTCTGGGGAAATGTCTGGACGATGCCGTAAAATTCGAGTTTCTGGAATGCCGCGCGCACATGGGCCCGGCCCACGCCCAGCATGTCGGCCAGCCGCCGTTCGGCAGGAAGGCGTTCGCCCGGCTGCAATTGGCCGGAATAGAGCTGGTGCTTAATGTATTTCAGGACGGTTTCCACCTGTTTGATGTTCGGCGAGTTATTCATAAAATAAGGGTTTGCAGCACAAAGGTCGTAAAAAAACCAATTAAACCAAATAAATCCGCCTTTTTCATACCCCCTCCGGACACTGTTTCAGGCCCGAAAAGCCCCGAATTTGAAAAAAATTTGAAAAAGTTGTCATACTTTTTGGCATGCCGCGCATTTAATAGCGTACACCCGAAGCAAACAGGGCATACCAGAAAAGATGAACAATTCAGAATTACTGGAACATTGGATCGACCTTTTCATCAAACACCTCAGCGGCACGCTCGACGAGAACGAAGCCGCCGAATTCGATGAACTGACCCGTGATCCGCATTTCGAAGCGCTCCGCGAGCAGTTGCAGGACAGCGGCTACCTCGCCCGACGCATGGCAGAATACGACCGTTACGACGGGCGGGAAGCCTTCGGGCGCTTCCGCACGGCGACCGGCATCCAAAAACCCGCCGGCTCGCTGCGCCGCTGGACCATCGCCGCAACGGGCGTGGCCGCCGCCGTCGCACTGGCGGCAGGCGTCCTTCTGGTCACCCGCACGGGCGCGCCCGACGAGCGCACCCGGACGCTGGAACTGGCCGATGCCATCTACCCCGCTCCCGACAAAGTGACGCTGACACTCGCCGACGGACGCAAAATGGTGCTCGACGAACAGGTCGAGCAGTTGCTCGACGGCGTGGGACGCATCAGCTACGGCGCTGAAGGCGTGAAATACGAAGCGGTCCCGGAGGTTACGGAGGAAGTTCCGCAATACAACGAGCTGTCGGTTCCCGAGGGTAGCAAATGCCTCATCACGCTCGAAGACGGGACCCGCGTATGGCTCAACGCCCGCTCGACGCTCCGCTACCCGGTGAAGTTCACGGGCGGCGAACGCCAGGTGGAACTGAACGGCGAAGGACTGTTCGACGTGACGCATAACCCCGAGCGGCCGTTCATCGTGAAGGCCGGGAAGGCGACGATGACCGTCCGCGGTACGAAATTCAACGTCCGCGACTTTGCCGGGGAGAACCTCGCCAGCACGACGCTGATCGAAGGCCGCGTAGAGGTGGGGAACGAAAGCGGCAAGGTGACCCTCGAACCGGGCATGCAGGCCCAGACGCGCGGTGCGGCCGACCCGCTCACCGTACGCGAAGTCGACGCAGGGACCTATGCCGCCTGGACGCAGGACAAGCTGGCCTTTTACAGCGCCGACCTGGAGGAGGTGCTGACCGACATCCGCAGCTGGTACCGCGTCGAGACGCAGGTCAACGTCGATCCCGCCGAATACACGCTGACAGGTAAGATTCCGCGCGACTACTCGCTGGCCAAGGTCATCGAACTGCTCGAATCCATCACCGACCTCGAACTGGTGATGCCCGACGAACACACACTGATTGTAAACAAACGACAATAAATCACTTTAACTCAAACTGTATGATACGAAAAGGCCTATTCCTCGCGTGCGCCCTGCTTATTCCGGCGCTCCTTCTGGCAGCCAAGCCAGCCAAAAGCAAGGGAAAGAAAAAAGACAAGACCGAGCAGGCGGACACCACGTCGAAAAAGAAGGTGACCGATTATGAAAAACTATTCAAGGGCAAGAAGTGCCAGACCGCCAAAGGTATGGTTACCCTGCACAAGGTCGACGGCGAAAAACTCTATTTCGAGTTGCCGATGTCCATATTCGGACGCGAAATGCTGCTGGGATCGACCGTTTCGGAGATCAGTTCCAACGACCACGGCGTGATCGGCTACAAGTCGAGCACCCCGCTCCACATTACCTTCACCAAGCAGGGCAAGGGCGTCCAGCTGTGCCTTGTCAACGACATATACAGCGGTGACGAGAAGGACGAGGGTATCCGGGAGGCCGTGCGCCGCTCGTCGATCCCCGGCATCTACCGCGCCTTCAAGATCGAGGCTTACAACGCCGACTCGACGGCTGTGGTGATCGACGCCACGAACCTCTTCATGGAGGACAACAGCGACCTCTCGCCGTTCGACCCCTACAGCACGTTCGGTTACAAGCCCTTCTCGCGCTCGACCTCGTTCCAGAAGTCGAACAGCCACCTGGGCGACATCAAGGCTTTCGACGACAACGTGACCGTGAAGAGCTACCTGAGCTACACGACCACCGTCACCTACTCGAACGGCCCCGTGATCGGCAAGATCGAGGACAAGCGCGCCTTCACCGCCCTGGTGACCCGCACGCTGTTGCTGCTGCCCGAGGAGCCGATGCGTCCGCGTATCGCCGATCCGCGCATGAACATCTTCGTAACGGGTAAAGCCCGTTTCTCGGCCAACATGAACCGCGGTACGCTGCCCGTCTACTACGCCCGCCACTGGCGCGTGGAGCCGAAGGACGTGGAGGCTTACAAGCGCGGTGAACTGGTAGAACCAGTGAAACCCATCGTCTTCTACCTCGACACCAACCTGCCCGAAGCCTGGAAACCCTATGCAAAGGAGGGTATCGAGGAGTGGAACCACGCCTTCGAGAAGATCGGCTTCAAGAACGTCGTGCAGGTGCGCGACTACCCCACCAAGGAGGAGGACCCCGAGTTCGATCCCGACAACCTGAAATATTCGTGCATCCGCTATGCACCGATCGCCATCCAGAACGCCATGGGTCCCTCGTGGGACGATCCCCGCACGGGTGAGATCATCAACGCTTCGGTGATGGTTTACCACGACATCGTCAAGCTGCTCAACCGCTGGCGTTTCCTCCAGACCGCAGGCGCCGATCCCAACGTCCGCACGATGAACATTCCCGACTCGATCATGGGCAGCGCCCTGCGCTACGTGCTCTCGCACGAGGTGGGCCACTGCCTGGGCTACATGCACAACATGTGCGCGTCGGCCGCCATTCCCATCGACTCGCTCCGTTCGCCTTCGTTCACGCAGAAATACGGCACGACCTACTCGATCATGGACTACGCGCGCTTCAACCACGTGGCACAGCCCGGCGACTACGAGCGCGGCGTGAGCATGATGCCTCCCCGCATGGGCGTATTCGACGAATATGCCGTGAAGTGGCTCTACACCTACCTGCCCGACGCCAAGACCCCCGAAGAGGAGCAGCCCTGGCTCGACAGCCTGATCCGCGCGCATGCCGCCGATCCGATCTACCGCTACGGCAAGCAGCAGGTGTACAACACGCTCGACCCCACGTCGATGTCCGAGGACCTCGGCGACGACCTGGTCCGCGGTGCGGAGTACGGCATCAAGAACCTCAAGTTCATCATGAAGCACCTGAACGAGTGGTACGGCGAAGACGACAACGACCTCACGGCGCGCGAATCAATCTACAAGTCTCTGCTCAATCAGTACCTGACCTTCGTCAACCATGTCTACAACATCAAGGGCGGTATGATGATGAACGAGCGTAAGGCCGGCGACCCGCGTCCCTCCTATTCGTTCGTCGACGGCGACTACCAGCGCCGCGCGCAGAAGTTCCTCGTCGACCAGCTCCACGACCTCGACTGGATCGACGATCCCGCACTGCTCAAGGAGCTGCCCCTGCAGGGCAACCTCTCGGTACGCGTACAGCGCCTGCTGGTATCGTTCATCACCGCAGACAAAGGCAGCTTCGGCCGCATGATCGACCCTGCCCGCAATGCATACTCGCAGTCGGAGCACGCCGACGACGCCATGAAGGGCATCTTCCGCAACACCATCCTGGGCCGGAGCACCACGCCGCGCGACCGCAGCAACCAGAACACCTATGTCGACTTCCTGCTGATGATCACACGCCTGATGCCCCAGTCGGGCAGCGGCTCGTCGAAGGGAATCGCCGACGACCAGCGTGCTTTCAGTTTCACCCCCTCGATCGACGAAAACGGCTGGAACATCAACACCGGCGGACTCTACGCCGAGGCTGCGGCAGGCGAAGACATGCTCACCACGCTGGAACACCAGATGGAAGCACAGTTGTTCAACGCCCCCGAGGAGATCAGCGGTTTCGGCTACTTCCGTTCGCTGACCGAGTCGCTCACGCCGCGCGACGCCATGTACTACGCACGCCTGATCCAGGTTCGCGACCTGCTGCGCCAGAAGCGCTACACGGGCGACACGGACACACGCAACCACTACGAACTGTTGCTCCACCGCATCGAAGGTGCTTTACAGTAGTTTAACTCAAAACAGCGATCCGAAATTATGAAACGACAACTGATATGTCTGCTTTCGCTGCTGCTCCTGTCGGGCGCCACGACGGCAACCGTCGCCAAGGATAAGAAATCCAAGAAAAAAGGCCAGACGACGGCTACTGCCGCACCCGCGAAGAAGCAGAGCGAATACGACAAGCTTTTCAAAGATAAAAAGGTAAAAACCTCCAGGGGAGGCATGATGACCCTGCACATGGTCGACGACCAGCTGCTCGTCGAACTGCCCCTGAAGATGCTCAACCGCGACATGATGCTCATGTCGTCGGTGGCCGAGATCACCGACCACACCGACAGCTACGTCGGTCTGTCGCCGCTGCGTCCGCTGCAGGTCAAGTTCGACACGATCAATCGTTCGGTCGTGTTGCGCCGCGACCGCAGCCAGTCGGTCGTGGGCGACAACAGCGAGGGAGTTCGCCGTGCGCTCGAACAGAGCAACATGCCGGCGATCCTCGGCTCGTACAAGATCAAGGCCTTCAATGCCGATTCGACAGCCGTCGTGTTCGACATGACCGACCTGTTCATCGGCGACGAGAGCCTTCTGACGGCCATCGACCCCCGCTCGGAGACCAAACTCGTACTGCGCGGCATCTCCTTCAACCAGAAGAAGGACCGCTCGATGCTGACCGACGTGGCCGCCTTCGAGGACAACGCCAACGTCACCAGCTACATCACCTACGACAGCAAGATCGGCAAGACCTACAACAAGGTGACCACCGCGAAACTGGTGCGCTCGCTGGCCCTGCTGCCCGAGACGCCGATGCGTCCGCGCCTGGCCGACTTCCGCCTGCCGTTGAATGTGCTGGGTAAGTACAACTACCGTTCGGACTACAAACTCCTGGACCCCGTCTACTACGCCACGCGCTGGCGCATGGAGCCATCGGATCAGGCAGCCTATGACCGCGGCGAAGCCGTGGAGCCGAAGGAGCCGGTTGTTTTCTACATCGACACCACCTTCACCGCGCAGATGAGTGCGGCGATCACGAAGGGCATCCTCGAATGGAACAAGTGTTTCGAGGCCATCGGCTTCAAGGATGCCATCCGCGTCAAGCCGTTCCCCGCGCCACAGGAAGACCCGCAGTTCAGCCCCCAGAACTTCCGCTACAACTGCATCAACTACGTGCCCTCGCTGACCGGCGACGCCCGTGTACGCACCTATGTCGACCCCCGCAGCGGCGAGATTCTCCGCACGACGGTCATGGTCTGCCACAACATGGTCTGGGAGATGCCGTTTGAAATCTTCGTCTTCACGGCGCATGCCGATCCTTCGGTACGCCAGCGCTACATGCCCGACAGCACGCTTTTCGAGCACATCAAAAACCACTTCACGTGGCTGACGGGCGTCGACTGCTTCGGTATGTCGTACAACCTCACCTCGTCGGCGGCTTTCCCGTCGGACTCGCTGCGCAACAACCCGGCCTTCACGCAGAAGTACGGCACGACGCCTTCGATGCTCGACATCGCCAAGTACAACTTCATTGCGCCGATCGACGCCGTGAAGAAGGGCTACCGCATCACCCCGAAGGGTGTGGGCGAATACGACTACCATGTCGTGAAGTGCCTCTACAAACCCATCCCCGGAGCCAAAACTTCCGAGGAGGAGCTGAAGGTGATCGAAAAGTGGGTCGACGCAACGGTCGGCAACCCCATCTACCGCTATGAGAACGCCAAGGACTGCCCCGACTGCGGCGCCAACGACGTGGGTGACGACGACATCAAGAACTTCAAGTATGCCCTCGACAACCTGAAGTACTGCATGGAGAACTTCGACACGTGGATCACCGACGAGGACGACCCCGAGTACCTCTACCGCAGCGGGCTGTACAACTACCTCTACCGCCGTTACAAGCAGTTGCTGACGCAGGTGGCCATCACGGCCTACGGCGTGAAGACCTACGAGCGCAAAGCCAACGACCCGGTGCCCAACTACGAATTCACCTCGTACAAGGACCAGAAGGAGGCCCTCGACATCCTCTACGCCCACCGCTACATGCCCGACTGGGTATGCCGCCCCGAACTGGTAAGCCTGATGGGCATTCAGCGCGAGCGCATCGAGGAGCACAAGGACTATGTACAGTTGCTGATGACCGCCACGGCCACCCGCCTGTTCGTCTACGAAGGACAGGGTAAGGACCATTTCGACCACCAGCGCTACATCCGCTACATGTTCGACAAGCTCTTCGAGAAGACCCGCAAGGGCCAGCGGCTCGCCGACGAGGACTTCTACTACCAGATGAACTTCGCCAAGACGATGATGGCATCGTCGAAAATAGTGGATCGCAAGGCCAAATACCAAAAGGGTTCGGCTTCGGCACTCACTGCATGGATCGTCGACGATCCGAAGGTCCTCGACTTCAGCGACCCCGAAGCGTGCATGAAGGCCGTGGAGGAGATGCCGCTGCTCTACACGGTGGACGACGTGAATTTCGGCCGCGACGAAGTGAGCGCCCAGTACGGAGCGCTGAAATACTGGCCCGTGCTGAACACGCAGTCGACGCGCCAGCTCTATTTCGGCATCCTCAAGGAGCTGCGCGGGGTCGTGAAGCCCTACATCAACAGCAGCGACCGCCGCACCCGCGAACATTACCGCTTTATTTACGAGTCGATCAACCGGCTCCTCGACTAAGACTTTGAAGAATACCCGCCTTCGAAGTCCGAAGGCGGGTATTTTTAAATATTTTGTTTCAAATAACCTGACAGCGTATGAAGAAATTTTTACCCGACGGGCGTTTTCCCGGCAGACTGGTACGGCGGCTGGCCGTGCTGCTGGCAATCTGTATCACGGGACTGGGCAGTGCCCGCGCGCAGCAAGCGCAGCCGACAATTGCAGTCGATTTCCGTAATGCCACCGTGCAGCAGGTCTTCACCTGGCTGGACAACCATTCGCAATACGATTTCGTGTACAACAACACGCAGATCGAATCGTTGCCCCGCGTCTCGATCCAGATGGCCCATACCACCGTGATCGACGTGGTGAAACTGTGCCTGCGTAACAGCAGCCTCAGCTACCAGATTCGCGGCAACATGATCGTCATCCGGCCCGCCGATGAGATTCGTAAGGGCACGGAAGAGGCCGTACAGTTCTCCGGCATAGTGTATGACGAAAACGGACTGCCGCTGGCAGGCGTAAGCGTCGTGCTGAAAGAGGCCGGACGCGGCGCCGTGACGGGCCCCGACGGCAAATTCGTACTCAAGTCGCGCCGCACGGACAACATGGTTCTCTCGTTCACGTTCCTCGGCCTGAAACCCCAGGAGCTGACCGTCTTCCAGAACGGCAAGCAGTCGGTCAAGGAACTCGACCGGATCAGCATTCACATGGACCCGCAGGCGAACGAGATCGCCAACGTCGTGGTTACGGGTATCCTGAACATCGCCCAGAAATCGTTCACGGGTTCGTCGACGACCATCACGGGCGAGCAGCTCAAGACCGTGGCTCCCTCGGGCAACCCACTCAGCGCCATCCAGATCTTCGAGCCGTCGTTCCGCATCACCGAGAACCTCGACATGGGATCGAACCCCAACGCCCTGCCTGAAATGTACGTCCGCGGACGTTCGGGCATCGGCACGCCGGTACTCGACGAGAGCCTCACCTCGGAGCATGCCCTGAAAAACGACCCGAACCTCCCGATCTTCATGCTCGACGGATATGAGGTTTCGATGGAGAAAATCTACGACCTCGACATCGAGCGCATCGATACCTACACGATCCTCAAAGACGCTGCGGCCACAGCCATGTACGGTTCGCGTGCAGCGAACGGCGTCATCGTCATCACGACCAAGAGCTTCACCAACGGCCGCCTGAACGTAAGTTACAGCGGCAACTTCACGATCAACGCCCCCGACCTGTCGAGCTACAACCTGATGAACGCCCGCGAAAAGCTCGAAGCCGAGCGGCTGGCAGGCTATTACGACACAGACGACCCGACCCAGATCGCCACCAAACTCAAGGAGTACAACGGCAAGTTGCAGAACATCGAGCGCGGCATCGAGACCGACTGGCTCGCCCTGCCCCTGCGCACGTCGTTCAGCCACAAGCACTCGATCGGCATCTCCGGCGGCGCCGACGCATTCCGCTACGGGATCGACCTGATGTACGACGACCAGGAAGGCGTCATGAAGGGGCTGAACCGCAAAAAGATGGAAGCGTCCCTCAACCTGCAATACCAGTACAAGGGCCTCACGTTCCGCAACCAGATGACTACCACGCTGGTCAATTCGCACGAGTCGCCTTACGGAACTTATTCGGAATATGTACGTATGAACCCCTACGATACCTATCTGGACGAGAACGGCAAGATCGGCATGAACATGACCACATGGCACAGCGGATCGGCCTACCGCAACCCGATGTACGACGCCATGCTGGGCAGTTTCGACAAAGGCAAGCGCCACGAATTCTACGACCAGTTCGACGTACGTTACTACCTCAACAAGAAGATCAACTTCAAGGCCAACATCGCGTTGGGCTATATCGTCAGCGATTCGGACAAATTCACCGATCCCGCAGCAAGCAAGTTCAAGGATACGGAGAAAAAAGGACAGTTGGTGTCCTCGACACAGAAACAGTCGAACTACGACATCAACCTGTACGGTTACTACAACGACCAGATCGGCAAGCACAACATCAACTTCGTCATCGGCATGAACATCCGCGAGGATAAGACCGACTACAAGGGATTCACCTACAGCGGATTCCCCGAAGGCGGATTCTCGGGACCGGGCTATGCCAAGGACCTCGATACGGAGAGTTACCTCGAAAACAAGAACCGCCTGTTCAGCGCCCTTTCGGTGCTCAACTATTCGTATAACGACATCGTTTTCGCCGACCTTTCGGGACGTATCGACGGCAGTTCGCAGTTCGGAGCGAACAAGCGTTTCGCCCCCTTCTTCTCGACCGGCGCGGGCGTCAATCTCCACAACCTGAAATTCTTCAAGGAGAAGACACCGTGGCTGACACAATTCAAGCTGCGCGGAAGTTACGGTATGACGGGTAAGGTATCCTTCCCCTCCTACGCCGCGCAGAACAAATATGTGATGATCACCGAGTGGTACTACCCCACCGGCGACGGTGTGCAGATCCGCTACCTGGGTAATCCCAACCTGAAATGGGAGCGTACGATCCAGACCGACATCGGTTTCGAGATGACGATCCTCAACGGCCTGTTCTACGCCAAATACAACTATTACATCAAGGACACGCACGACTCGGTGGCCGACATGACCATCCCCACCTCGTCGGGATTCACCACCTACAAGGAGAACGTGGGCCAGGTAGAGAACCGCGGACATGAAATCCAGCTGCGCAGCCGTATCGTCAACACCCGGAACACGATCATCAACCTGATGTTCACCGGCGCATCGAACAAGAGTAAACTCAAGAAAATTTCCAACTCGCTGAAAGCCTACAACGACCGCGTGAACGAGCATTACAACAGCGGCGCGGGCGGCCACGATGCACAGGCCACGCCCCTGCTGCGCTACTACGAAGGCGGCTCGCAGACGGGCATCTACGCCATGCGTTCGCTGGGTATCGACCCTGCAACGGGTAAGGAGCTATTCATGCGCCGCGACGGTTCGACCACCTTCAAGTGGGACCCGGCCGAAAATGTGCTGGTAGGCGATACCGAGCCCACGATGAGCGGCTCGTTCGGCCTGAGCGCCTATTGGAAAGGCTTTACGCTCGACACCTACTTCCTCTACGAATGGGGCGGACAGCGCTACAACCAGACGCTGCGCCAGACGATCGAGATGGCCGACATCCTCAACAGCAACTGCGACCGCCGCGTGCTGAGCGACCGCTGGATCAAAGCCGGCGACGTTGCCCGCTTCCGCGACATCAAGGACTACAACACCGTGACGCGTCCCACCTCGCGCCTGGTCCAGAATTACAGCTACCTCAACATGTCGAGCCTCTCGGTAGGTTACGAGTTCAAGCGCGACATGATCAGCAAGATAGGCCTTTACCGCCTCAAGGTGCAGTTCAACTGCCGCGACCTGTTCACCGCCAGCTCGATTCAGATCGAGCGCGGCCTCTCGTCGCCCTACGCACGTTCGTTCACCCTCTCCGTCAATGCATCCTTCTAAAAACGCGCGAATCATGAAAACGAAAAAGATATACCTCCTGGCGCTGCTCCTCGCTGCAACGATGACCACCGCATGCGAAGAGTGGCTGAAAATAGAACCTCAGTACGAAATTACCGAGGATGATCTCTATAAGAATACCGCAGGTTATTACAAGGTCATCAACGGCCTCTACTACCAAATGTCCGACGCCTCGATGTACGGCAAGGAACTTTCGTGGGGTATGACCGATGTATGGGCCCGTTATTACGCCATCGACCCGGCCAGCGATTTCAAGGGTTATCCGCAGATGTACAACCTCGAATACGACGCCAAAGAGGCCGTCGCACTCGCCTCGACAGTCTGGAGCGCCGGTTACAAGATTATTGCGCAGGCCAACGACCTGATCGCCCATGCCGAAAAGACCGACGAGAATTTCTTCACGCTCGGGGAAACCGACCGCAACACGATTCTCGGCGAAGCATATGCCATCCGCGCCATGATGCACTTCGACCTGCTGCGCCTGTTCGGTGCGTCGATGGCGGTCGATCCCGACGGTCGTTACATCCCCTATGTGGAGGTTTATCCTTCGACGGTCAACCCGCCGATCTCCAGCCGCGAATTTATGGGTAAGGTGATCGCCGATCTCAAGCAGGCGCACGAACTGCTCAGGACCTACGATGTGAAAGTCAACCCTTCACAGGTTACCTCGACGGCCTATCGCTTTTTCGCCACGAATACGCCTTCGCAGGGCAAATTCTACGGCAACCGCGGTACGCGCCTGAACTACTACGCCGTGACGGTGCTGCTGGCCCGCACCTGCCTCTGGGCGCAGGAGACCGAAGATGCACTTACTTACGCACAGGAGATCATTGACCTGGTGACGGACAAGACGCTGCAATTCGCGGGTTCGAGCTCCATCGCAAAGACGCCCAAGATGCTCGACGACCTGCTGTTCGGCTTCTACAACGAAAAACTGATGGAGAACTACGAGCCTTATGCGAACAATACGAACTCGAAGCGCCTCACCATCGACAGCAAATCGTTCTTCACGACCCCGTCCACGGACAAACGCTCGGCATTCATCAACACCTCGACCAATTTCATGCAGAAATACATCGTCAAGGTGAGCGACGAGAAAGATATGCTCATTCCGAACATCCGCATCAGCGAAGCCTATTACATCGCAGCCGAATGTCAATACAAAACCGACATGACGGCAGCGACCACCAACCTGATGACCGTCCGCAAAGCCCGCGGCTACTCGTCACCTATTTTGTCGGAGACGACGACGGAAGATGCATTCTGGGAAGCGCTGATTTACGAATACCGCAAAGAATTTATCGGCGAAGGACAGCTTATCTTCTTCTTCAAACGCACCAATCGCCCGATCACTTTCTCCGGTGGCAACTTCAACCACGCAGGTAAACTCACCCTGCCGGTTCCTGACAGCGAAAGCGCCATTCCCAACAATTAAAACTGTCGAAACGATGAAAAAAACGATAACAATACTCGCTGCGACCGTCGCGCTTGCCTCGATCGGCTGCAACAAATCGGAGATTCTCTCTCCGACCTACGAACGACACATCTACATGTCGTATCCCGAAAGCGACAATCCGGTCTTTAATTTCTCGTTCGTTTCCACAACCAAGGAAACCGTACAGATCGCCGTACCGATCAAATTCGCAGGCCGTCCGCTGACCGAAAACCTCGCCTTCGCCATAAAGGTTTCTCCCGGCGCCGAGGAAACGACACTGAAAGAGGGCGAAGAATATGAACTGCCGGAACTGATCTTCCACAAAGAGAATTTTCTCGATACGATCTTCGTCACGATTCACAAAACGGAACGAATGAAGACCGGCCTCTACAACCTGAAGTTCAGCCTTACCAACAACGAGAACTTCTTCGCCACGCAGACCGGAGCACTGGAAGCGGAACTCCGCGTCACAGCGCAGATCGCACAGCCGTCGTGGTGGAATCAGGACGTAGTGGATTTCTACCTGGGTAAATACAGCGACAAGAAATTCGAACTGTTCTCCCAAAACATCTTCATGGGCGACTACGGCGAACTGGACGACAGCGAGAAACGTTACTACGCACTCAGGTTCAAGTATTGGCTTGAGGATCAGGAACCAGCGATATACGATGAAGACGATACGCTGATGACAGTGGCAATCCAGGGTTAACCATTAAAAGAAACGGACTATGAAAAAATATAAAATCCTGCTTCTGGCGATCGTAGCAGCCCTGGTGACCGGGTGTTACAGCGACGACACCAATCTCGATTACAAGACGCTCGACCTGCCCGTGATCGACAATCCGACGAACGACCTGGCGCTGTTCGTACCCAACCGTGCCTATAAGATCAGGCTCTCGGAGCATCTGGTAATCACGCCCAACGTGGTTTACAAGGACATGAGCGACCTCTCGTACAAATGGGTCATCAACGGCAAGGTGATAACGACGACCAAAGACCTCGACTGGGAGTGCGACATGGAGACCGAACGCGTATATTGCTACTTCGAGATCCGGCGCAACTCAATCGGAAGTTCCACGATCTTCTCCTTTAGCATCGAACTGGAACAGCCCTATCAGAAGGGTTTCAGCGTATTGGTCGAAACAGCGGAAGGAGAGTTGCGCTATGATGTTATCAGTTATACCGAACCGCTTACAAATCCCTATACCTTCGTTCACCAAAAAGACGGTGCAGGTATCCGACTTCCCTTCTCAGGCAGCAATCCGCGCCTGAAAGAGTATTGGTCGTGTGAAGTGTCCAACGTAGTCGGAAACGTCATGTTCCTCGACGACGATCCCAACAACTGCGCCTCGTTCAACGGCCTGTCGCTGCTGAAAGAGATGACGCTGCCTCAGGAGTTCAAGGACGAAGAGCTGCCCGCCGATTTCCGGCTGAAGGATTTCATGCACGGAGGATTCGTCAGCTATGTACTTTCCGACGATGGACGCATCTTCCAGCGCAAGGGTTCGCGCATCTACTACACGGGACGCTTCCTGAATCTGCCGATGCAGTACAACGCCAAGCAGATCAAGGGTAAGAAGTTCATCGGCGCCAGATACTCCGAAAATAACGGCGGAAACTATGGCCTGATTTACGAAGAGACTGACAAGGGCGGACGATTCCTGCTGGTCAATTTCGATTACAGTACTGCCACGGGCGCAACCGGGAAAAAGGCCGGTCAGTTGACCGAATTTCCCGAGGGCAGCAACATGGAGGGAATTACCGACTACGAGTTGATCGACGGCTGGCACATCAAAAATGCGAAACCCGGCGGGACATCGAGCATCATGATGCTGTTCCGCAAGAAATCCGACAGCAAGTATTACACGCGCGAAGTGAGCATCGACTTCACGGCATCGACAGCAGGTATCGACATCTCCGAAGTCTATGAAGAAGTTTACCGCGAATTGCCCGATTTCGGTCCTGACAGCAAAATATGCGTAATACGGGTAGACGGTTATGGTGACGCCATGTATGCTCCTCAAGGCTACATTTATTATACGTCAGCTTCGAATCCCCGCAAAGTGCTGAGCAGGCCGCGTATCTCGAAGAGCGCTCCCGTCGAGTTCCATACCTTCGACAGCGACGTGATAGCGATTGACCACGAGACCTATACCCGAACCAGCGGTTATATGGCCTTTGCGCTGGGCGACGGGACGGTCATGACCTATGCAACCCGCAGATCCGGACTCGACCCGACAACAAATCTGGATACCTTCGACGAGGAACGTATTGTTTCTACATTCGAAATGGATGGCAAAATCCGCTGGATGGGGTGCAAATACGGAATCATCTCCAGCTATTAACGGAGAATCCCCAATACGCAAACAAGCCGCTTCCCGAAAGAAGCGGCTTGTTGTTTATTTCAGGCCTGCGAGCAGGGCGAGAAGCGAACTGAAGAGGAAGAAGAATTTGCTGAGCCGCAGGCGAAGCGAGCGGTAGCCACGGTATTTCTGGGTTTTGACCGTGTTGATGCTGATGCCGAGGCGCCGGGCGATCTCGGCGCCTTTGAAGCCGGCGATCGAGAGGCGGATAATCCGCTGCTGCTCCGCAGGCAGGGCGTGGATGTCGCTGTACAGGCGGCGGATCACCTCTTCGCCGACCAGGCCGGCGAGCTGTTCCATATCGGCTTCGGGATCGGCGTGGGGGGGGGTGTCGCCCTCCCGCAAACTCTGCTCGTGCATGCTGCGCAGCAGCGACTCCCGGTTGGAGCAGTCGCGGCGGTAAGCCAGCGAATTGTGGTAAACCGAGCGGTAGAGATAGGCCG
>JAEZTA010000049.1 GCA_023443765.1 Bacteroidota bacterium
GCGGTGCGCCGATGCCCGCCGGGGCGATGCACATGGACGACACGATGTCGACCGAGCGTGAGCTGCTCTACAAGGTGCTTTTCGACATGCGCGCCGACATCAACGACCTCAAGCGGATGATCTCCGAACTGTTGAAGGGTGGCGTGACTTGCGCCGAGCCGGTCCGCGACATCAAGGGCCTGCTGCCGTCCACGGCGCAGAGCAGCTATGTCCCGGCCGTTGCCGACTATTCGCAGCCTTCGGCCCCGGTGTATGCCGAGAGCGAGGAGGTGACCGACGAGCCGCCGCGCGAGATGACCAAGGCCGACATGCAGCGTGAACAGATTATCCGCGCCCTGCGCCGTAACAACGGCCGTCGCCGGGAAGCCGCTGCCGAACTATTTATGTCGGAGCGTACACTATACCGCAAGATAAAGGAGTTAGGTATAGACGAAAATTAAACATCTAAAAATTAAGAATTGAAAAAGCGCTTATCACTTTTCATGGTTCGTTTCTCGCTGCTCGCGGCTGTCGCTGCGGGTGTGGGTTGCGGCGTGTCCATCAAATATTCGCTGTCGGGCGCTTCGATTCCGCCCGATGCCAAGACCTTCTCGGTGGCTTATTTCCCCAACAACGCCACCATGGTTACGCCGATCCTGAGCTCGACGCTCACCGAGGCGCTGGTCGACATCTTTACGCGCCGTACGCGCCTGATGCAGGTCGACGAGGGTGGCGACTTTGCGTTCGAAGGCGAGATCGTCAACTACACCTCGGCGACGACTTCGGTGTCGAGCGACGACTACGCCCTGCTGAACCGCCTGACGATCACGGTCAAGGTGCGCTTCACGAACGCCCTCGACGAGAAGATGTCGTTCAACCGCACCTTCCAGGCCTACGAGGACTACGATTCGACCAAGCTGCTGACGGAGGTCGAGGGAGAACTGATCCCGCAGATCGTTGACAAAATCGTGACCGACATTTTCCAGGCTGCGGCCTCCAACTGGTAATTCCCGACGCAAGATGTCTGACCTGAAAACCTGTTTTGCGGCGCCCGCCATGGCGGAAACGCCCTCTGTTGCGGAGATCGACGCCCTTGTGGCGCGCTGCCCGTGGTTCCTCCCGGCGCGTATCCTGCGCGAAGGGCTTACGGGCGAACCCGATCCGCGGGTCGCGCTGATGGCCCCGTGGCGTGCCGAAAGTTCCCTGCGCAGGGCTGCCGTCGATGTCTCGGCGCTCAAAAGGCCGACCTCGGACGAGATCATCGCCCGTTTCCTCGAAGAGGAGGACCTGCGCATCGTCGCCGGGGACGGCGAACCCGAGGAGGAGATCGTGATGCAGGCCCAACTGGACGACGACGACGAGGTCGTTACCGAAGAGCTTGCCGAAATCTATCTTGCTCAGGGCCTTCGTGACAAGTCCGTAGCGATTTATCGTAAATTAAGTTTGCGAAATCCCGAAAAAAGTGTTTACTTTGCCGAACTTATTGGCAAAATAGAAAACAATATTAAAATTTAAGTAATATGTTATACACGATTTGCATTGCCCTGATACTCGTTGCGAGCGTACTGGTGATCCTGGCGGTATTGGTGCAGAACCCCAAGAGCGGCATGGCCGCCAATTTCGGCGCGTCGAACCAGGTAATGGGTGTGCGCGAAACTACGAACTTCCTGGAGAAATTCACCTGGGCGATGGCTATCGCTATCGTGGTGCTGAGCCTTGCGGCTACGCTGGCTATGGACCGCGGTCTGGTTGCCGAGAGCAATTCGGAGATTTCGAAGGATGCCAAGGCCCTTCAGGAGCGTGTTCTTGAGAGCGAGGCTCCCATGACGATGCCGCAAGCTGAGATCCCCGCTGCCGGACAGCCCGAGCAGCAGCCGGAACAGCAGGCCGAGTAAGTTCGGATGCCCGGGACGGCAAAGCAAACCCCGCAATAAAAAAGACCACGGAAACCCCGCGGTCTTTTTTTGTGCCGTGTTCTAAGGCGGTGGCTTCCGTTTGCCGGGCAAGGTTGGTTAACGGATTTTCTCTTGCGCCTGAACGGCCCTGCTAAAGGTGCTGGGGACTGAAAGCCCCGATGGTCTTGATGCGTTCCTCGAAATCGTCGCGCGAGACCAGCGTGTGGCCCTTGATCTTCGAACGGTAGTTGTAAATCGTGCTTACGGAGTAGCGCAGCAGCGCGGCGATCTTCGACGAGTCGTTGATGCCGAGGCGGATTAGCGCGAAGATGCGCAGTTCGGTGGTCAGCAGTTCGCCCTTTTTCGGTTCGATGCGCGCCTCTTTGTCCAGCAGGGAGTTGAAATCCTCGATGAAGGTGGGGTAGAGTTGCAGGAACGTCGTGTCGAAGTTGCGGTAAAACTCCTCCAGTTCGCGGCTGTCGCCGTCGGTCGGGGAGTACTCCTTTCGCAGTTCGTCGATGCGTCCGTCGCGCAGCAGGCGGCGTACCTGCCGCCGCGAGTCGATGATCTTGTCGATGTATTCCGAACACATCGTCAGGAAGATGCCGATGTACTCCTCCTTCACCTCGTTGGCCTCGGAAATCTGGTTGTTAAGCCCGGCCAGCCGGGTGTTGATGTGTTTGAGGTCGTTGTTCGAGATGTTGAGGCGGTTGTTGGCCTGCTGCAATTCGAGCCGTGCGAGGCTGAGTTTGCGGTTCTGGCGCAGGACGAAGATCACACCGCCCAGCGCCAGCAGCATGAAGCAGGCGATCGACACCACGAAGATGTTGTACATGGTGTCCATCCGCTGCCGCCGGACCCGGTAGGCCTCTTCGATGACGTGCAGCGCCAGCGCATCCTGCCACGGCCGCAGGCGCGAGTTGAAGAACCGTGCGTCATCCATCACGATGCGCATGTAACGCATGGCGCGCTGGATGTTGTCGTCGTCGAGCAGCGTGTTGGCCAGGCTTTTCAGCGCGGCATTGTCGCGGATTGCCAACTGGATGTCGGTCATCGCCGAGCGGGCGAACCATACCTGCGCCGTGGGGGTGTCGTCCATCAGGTCCGCAACCAGTGCCCGCATGTACGATGCCTCGGCGTAGTCGCGCGTAAGGGGCTGAATAGTGTTGCACAGCTGTTCGGAAATTTCCATGGCCTTCGGGTAGTCGCGGGCGCTGATCGCCTGCTTAAGCCGGAAATTGAGGTTCGTGATCGATCCGGGTTCGGTGTTGGCCACAATCAGCCGGGCATAGGCCACCGTGAGCCGCCACGACTCCGTCCCCTGCATCGAGTCGTGGGAGTAGAGTTGGAGCTCGTCGTTGAGCTTGTGTTGGGCGATGTAGTAGTCGACCAGTTGTTTGCGGCCGAGCGTGGTGGTGTCGATCTGTTGCAGCGTGTTCGCCGCTTCGAGGTAGATGCCGGCCGAACTGTACAGGTAGGCGAGTTGGATGCGGCTTTCGTTGAGGTGTCCTACGTCGCGCATGCGCTTTGCCAGTTCGATGTTGTGGTAGAGGTAGTCGATCGTCGAATCGGCCTGGTAAGGGGTGTATTCGTCGATCAGCTGCTGATTGAGCATGTAACGCTGTGCATCCGAGAAGTCCGATTTCCCGAGAATGGTTTTCAGCGATTCGATCCGTTGTTCGCGGCTGGCGATGTAGGAGTCGCGGTGCGAGAGGGTGGCATCGAGCTGCGCAAGTACGCTTTTCAGGTCGTTCTGGGCCATTGCGGGCAGTGTTGCGGCGAATAGCAGTGCGGTAAGCAGGAGGTTTCTCATGTGCGAACGGTTCTCAGTTTGGTCTAAACAAAGATAACAATAATCTCCGAAAAATCAACCGGGGCCGGAAAATCCGGCATCCGGGGACGGGACGGATGCTGTTACGGACCAATCTCCTCCTTTTGCCGACAGGACGGGCTATTCCGTCGACGAACGGGCCGTTTGTCCAGGGTTAAAATAGTTTATTGGAACTTTTCCGGACCAGTGAGCAGGTTTTCGGGCATTCCGGTCCGTCTACTTTTTTTTGAAATCGTCAAATAATTAATATATTGATTATCAGTAAATTATATTTTAACAAACAGGTTTTCGATCTACAATTTGCAGTTTAAATTTTTTTCATGTCACCAAGGTTGGTTAATTTTATTTAGGCAAAAATAAAGCGGTTAAATGCTGAATTTTTAAGAAACACGCCTTACCTATTTATATTAACTTATAACTTAAAACCTTTAAATTCCTATGGCACATTTTTGCATGAAACTGCAAGCAGGCTGCCGGATCGGATGGATGCTGGTGTTGACGGCGGTGCTGACCGCCTTCGCACCGGCTGCCGTCGCGCAGCAACTTACAGTAACGGGAACGGTCACCGACCAGTCGGGACAGCCTGTTATCGGAGCCACGATCATCGAGCAGGGAACTACGAACGGCACGACGACGGGCGTGGACGGCTCTTATGCCCTCAAACTCAGAGGGGGGGGGAATTCTGCTAACCTGGTTTTCCAGTCGCTGGGATTCGTTTCGCAGACCATTTCCGTCAGCGGTCGCACGAAGATTGACGTGAAACTCGCCGAGGATGCCGTGGCGCTCGACGCCGTTGTAGCCATCGGTTACGGTACGGTCAAGCAGAAGGACCTGACCACGGCCGTCTCGATCGTCAAGACCGACGACCTCGCGCGGCGTCCGATCACCTCGGCATCCGGAGCCCTTCAGGGCAAGGCAGCCGGCGTGCAGGTTATCCAGCCTAACGGCGCACCCGGCCAGGGCATGGTGGTCCGCGTCCGCGGCGCTTCGTCCATCACGTCGAGCAACGACCCGCTCTATGTGGTCGACGGCGTTCCCGTGGGCGAAGGAAACTACGCCATCGCTTACCTCTCTCCCAACGAGATCGAGTCGATGCAGGTGTTGAAAGACGCCTCGTCGGCCGCTATCTACGGTTCACGCGCCGCCAACGGCGTGGTGCTCATCACCACCAAGCAGGGCAGCCGCAGGAAAGGTCCCGAAATTTCGTTCTCGACCTTCGTCGGCGTTTCGAAGGTGACCAAGAGTTTCGACGTGCTCAATGCCCGGCAGTACCGCGACCTGATGGAGGAGAACGGCGCCGTGGCGGGACTTCCGACTACGCTCACCGACGTGACCGACTGGTTCGACGAGACCTACTCGACGGGCGTCAACCAGAACTACCAGTTCTCGATCTCCAACGGCGATGAAAATTCGTCCTACTACCTCGGCGGCGGCTACACCAACGAGACAGGTATTATCAACACCACCTCTTCGGAGCGTTACAACGTGAAGGCCAGCTTCGAGAAGAAGATGTTCAAATGGGTTTCGGCCAACGCTTCGACGACCTTCTCGCATTACACCAACAAGGGTTCGATCATCTCGGGCCAGGGTGCCAACCGCGCCGGCGTAGTCGTTTCGGCCATCACCACGCCGACCTATGCCCCGATCTGGGATACCGAGAATCCCCAGCAGTACTACAACAATTTTTACGGCGCCAACCTCACCTCGCCGCTCGAAAATATGGCCCGTACGGACTATAATGCGGATGTCACCGACCGCCTGCTGCTCTCCGGCGGCCTGACGTTCTTCCTGGCCAAGGACCTGACTTTCAAATCGACGGTCTCGATGGACCGCCGCTGGGTGCATTCCTCTTCGTTCCTCGACCCGATTCGTACGACTTATGGCCGTACGCTGCACGGTACGGCGTCGGACACCCGTTCCGACGATATGCGCATGGTCTATGACAACATCCTCACCTGGAACAAGACCTTCGACCGCCACAACCTCGAAGTAATGGCCGGTACGTCGGCTACGACTTCGGTGTGGGAGCAGCTGACCGGTTCACGCACCTATTTCTCGTCGACCGACAACAACGCCATTCCCAACCTGAACGGCGGTAACAACGGCGGTGTCCGCGGCCAGGGCTACGGCAAGTCGGAGTGGTCGATCATGTCCTACCTGGCGCGCGTGTCGTACAACTACGACAGCAAGTACCTCGTGACGGCTAACTTCCGTGCGGACGGTTCCTCGAAACTGGCTCCCGGCCACCGCTGGGGCTATTTCCCCTCGTTCTCGGCCGCATGGCGTATTTCGAGCGAGAAATTCCTGCGCGACGTAAGCTGGGTCAACGACCTGAAACTGCGCGCCGGCTGGGGCCAGACGGGTAACCAGGCGGGCCTTACGGAGTACGGCTGGATGCAGCAGTACGGTACTAACTACTACGACTGGACGCTGACCGAGAATGCCCAGGCCGTGCCGACCGTCGGCGGACGCAGTAACATCAAGAACGAGGACCTGACGTGGGAGACCTCTTCGCAGACCAATATCGGCGTCGATTTCGCCCTGTTGAACAACCGCCTGAGCCTTTCGCTCGACTATTATTACAAGTATACCAAGGATATGCTGATGAGCGTTCCCCTGCCGTCGCCCTATCCGAACATCATGCGCAACGACGGTGAAATGTCGAACCAGGGTTTCGAAATCTCGCTTTCGTCGGTCAACATCGCCAAAAAGAATTTCAACTGGTCGACCGACCTGAACGTTTCGATCAACCGCAATAAACTCGAAAAACTCGGCCTGAAGCAGGTTTACTATTACGCTACGACCTCCGATGCGACCAACGATAATGTCGTGCGCATGACCCCGGGCCAGTCGCTTTCGAAGTTCTGGGGCTACGTCTCCAAGGGGGTCGATCCCGAGACGGGCGACCTGATCTACGAGGATCGCAACGGCGACGGCGAGATCACTCCGCTGGACAAAACCTGGATCGGCAACGCCAACCCCAAGTTCACGTTCGGCATGACCAACAACTTCTCGTGGAAGGGACTCAACCTGAATATCCTGATCACGGGCTCCTACGGCAACGACATCTTCAACGCCTCGCGTATCGAAACCGAGGGTATGGCTTCGGGCAACAACCAGACGACCACCGTACTGCGCCGCTGGCGCATCCCGGGACAGCAGACCGATGTGTTCCGCTCGGACAACCCCTCGTGGAACGTGAAGAACTCGACCTACTGGATCGAGGACGGTTCCTACCTCAAGGTGAAGAACATCACCCTGTCGTACGACATCACCTCGCCGAAGCTCAAGCGCATCAACATCACGCGTATCCAGCCCTACATTTCGCTCCAGAACTTCATCACCTGGACCAACTATTCGGGTTACGATCCCGAGGTGAGCCAGTCGGAAAGCGCGACGCAGATGGGCATCGACTGGGGAACCTATCCCAACGTGCGCACGGTCGTCGTGGGCCTGAACCTCACTTTCTAACCACAGAAAAACAGAACCGATTATGAAAAAGATATTTATATACGCTGCAGCGCTTTCGCTCGGGGTTGCGACTACATCGTGCAGCCTGGAGAAATTCCCCGAGACGATGTATGCCGAGAACAACACGTCCGGTACGGGCGATGCCGAGACGGCCATCAACACCCGGGAACTGCTCGAAGGCCAGCTTACGGCCATGTACAACTACATGAAGGGTGACCTTCAGACCTACTGGTATCAGTTGATCACGCTTGCTGAAAGCCGTGCCGACAATGCTTACGGAGCGGCGAACGAAGCCAAGACCATGACGATCGAACAGAACCAGATCGACAGCGACAACGAATTCGCCAAGAATCTGTGGAACTACTCGATGAACGCCGTGGACTATGCCAACCAGGTCATCTGCAATATCGACATCGTGAAGGAGAACGATCCGTCGCTGACGGAGAAGGAGTATCAGGAGTGGCTTTCCGAGGCGCTTTGCTGGCGTGCTTACATCTGGTTGAACATGATGCAGCTTTTCGGCGATATCCCGATGCTGACCGAGATTCCACCCGCCATCAACGCCGGGAACATCGAGGAGGTTTATCCGCTCTATTTCCCTGCGCGCGTGTCAAAAGAGACTGTCGGCGAACAGATCGTCAAGGACATCGAGGAGTATGCCTGCAAGTATGCCCCCGACATGAACTCGTCCAACAAATTCAAGATCACCAAGGGCTTCGCCTACGGCCTGATGGCTCGCTTCTACTCCATGCGCGAGTTCCGCGACTGGTCGAAGGTGGTCACGGCCTGTGAGGCCGTCGAAGGGATGGGTTACAGCCTGTGCGACAAGTACGGCGACCTGTGGGCTTACACCACCGGCGATTCGGGCATGGCGGCGATCAACACCCGCGAGTCGATCTTCGAGGTGCAGTGGACCAGCCAGACTTCGGGGTCGTGGCTGTGGATGATGTTCCACCGCAACGCTTACGTTCCGAACGACAGTTTCTCGTGGGGTAAGTGGAGCACGCCGTCGCGTAACCTGACGAAGGCCTACGACGCCGAGGGCGACACCGAGCGCAAGAACGCTGCGGTCATCTACGACGAGTGCGGCTGGTCGTACCGCTATCCCAGCGATGCGTATGCCTTCATGCACAAGTTCCCGACCAACGTGACGCCGGTTTACGTGATGCGCCTTGCCGAGATCAAACTGCTGCACGCCGAGGCGCTGGCCAATCAGGGCGATGCACCGGGCGCAGCCGACATCGTGGATGCGATCCGCGACCGTGCCGGCATCGGCAAACTGACCGATGCACAACGTGCTTCGGCCGACCTGATGCGCGCAGCCGTGCTGCACGAACGCCGCCTGGAGCTGGCTATGGAGGGTTTCCGCTGGTTCGACTTGATGCGCTACGGCGACGATTATTCGAAGCTGTTCGAAATCTGCGACGGCGTCAACGTCAAGGGTTCGGCGTCTTACGACTCCTATTTCCAGACCCGCCGCGCGATGAACGACAACCGCGTGCTGATGCCGGTTCCGACCTCGGTGCTGGAGGATAACACCAACATCGAACAAAACCTGGGTTACTAATCTTTAAAAATGCGATTCAACCATGAAATTCACGATCAATAACAACCTCCGCCTGCTCACCTGCGCGCTGCTGCTCACCGGAGCGGTCTGCTGTTCCAGCGGAAACGGCGACGATCCCACGCCCAACCCGGGACCCGATCCCGCGCCGGCCTCATACGACGTTTACTCCTATGTCACCTCGGCCAACGGCAACCGCCTCTTCGCAGAGGAGGGTCTCGATTATTCGAAGGTCTCGATGTCGCCCTACCGGGTGACGATCGACCCTGCGACGACCTACCAGACCATCGACGGGTTTGGCCCGGCCATGACCGGCGCTACGTGCTACAACCTGCTGAAGATGTCGCAGGCCGACCGTACGGCGATCCTCAAAAAGTGCTTCGACCCCGAGACGGGTGCCGGATTCAGCTTCATCCGCGTGCATATCGGCGGCTCGGACTTCTCGATGGACGAATACACCTGCTGCGACCAGGAGGGCATCGAGTTCTTCGCCATTCCCGCCATCGAGAAGGAGGGTATTTTCCCCGTTCTGAAGGAGATTCTGGCCATCAACCCCGACATCAAGATCATGGGTTCGCCCTGGTCGTGCCCCCGGTGGATGAAGGGCACGGTCGCCGATCCTTCGAAGCCTTATAACTCGTGGACCAGCGGTCGCCTGAACCCCGCCTATTACGACGACTATGCCGAATACTTCGTGCAGTGGGTGACTGAGATGGAGGAGAACGGCTTCCCGATCTACGCCATCACGATGCAGAACGAGCCGCTGAACAAGGGCAATTCGATGTCGCTCTACATGCCGTGGGAGGACCAGCTGGCCTTCGTCAAGAAGCTCGGCCCGGCGTTCCAAAAGGCCGGCATCAAGACCAAGGTGCTCTGCTACGACCACAACTACAACTACGACAACGTTGCCGGCCAGCAGAACTATCCGCTCAACATCTACGCCGACGGCGATGCGTCGCAGTGGATCGACGGCTCGGCATGGCACAACTACGGCGGCAACGTCTCCGAACTGGATAACATCCTGCGGGCTGCCCCCGATAAGACGATCTACTTCACCGAGGCTTCGATCGGCACGTGGAACTACGACTTCGAAAGCTGCGTCATCAACGACTTCGAGTCGATCTTCATGGGGACGCTGAGCCGCATGGGCAAGGGCGTGCTGCTGTGGAACCTGATGCTCGACGACAAGGGTGCGCCCAACCGTCCCGGAGGCTGCACGACCTGCTACGGCGCCATCGAGATCAGCTCGTCGGACTACAAGACGCTCAAGTACAACAGCCACTATTACGACCTGGCGCAGTGTGCCAAAGTCATCCAGCCGGGGGCCGTGCGCATCGGTGCATCGGGTTATGCGGCTTCGGGCCTGAGCTACCTGGCGTTCAGCAACCCCGACGGTTCGAAGGCCTTCATCGCGCTCAACAAGGGCACGGGCGAACAGACCGTCGCCGTGTACGAGAGCGCCGACCGTTCGTTCAAATACACCATCCCGGCCAAGTCGATCGCCTCGTTCCGCTGGGGTGTCGGGGCCGAAAACTAACCTTTAAAATTCGCAGAACATGAAAACGTTGAAATACATTGCCTTGTCGCTGCTCGTCGCGGCCTGCACGACGGCGTGCAAGGACGATCCCGAACTGCTCACCACCGATGTCGGTCCCGAGATGACCGTGGTTTCGGCCGATGCGTCGGGTGTCTTCGGCGGCAAGGTCAACTTCGAAGTGACGATGACCGACCGTTATGCACTCTCGACGCTCAAGGCGCAGGTTTACTTCGACGACGAGATGGTTGCCGAAGAGGTGGTCCGCACCAAGAGCGACGGAACCTACACGGGAGCCGTGACGCTTCCTTTCTACAAGAACGTTCCCGACGGCGAGGCCACGCTGCGCTTCGTGGGCCAGAACGTCCGCTTCGGAACGACGACCATTGAGCGTTCGCTCCCCGTGTCACGTCCCAAGCCCGCCTACCTGAATTTTGTGCTCGATGAGGTCGAGTACCGTATGGAGCCTACGGATAACCCCTACGAATATGCCGTGACGGACGAATTCCCGCAGAAGCCGCAGGGGTATATCTCGACTCCCGGGCTTGACGACGCAGGTTCGGTGGTGACCTTCGGTTACGACACGGAGACGGCCGGAATCGTCGCCGACTCGACCGATCCGATTCCCTATGCCAATTCGAATGCGGGGGAGTTCACGATCACCTTCAACCTGCTGACGTTCGAGGGATCGCCCTTCATCAAGCTGCTCTTCGGCGATACCGAGATGACGATGCTCGACAAGGACAACTATTACATCGTGACTACGCTGACGCAGAACCAGACTTATTCGCTGACGGGGGTTGCGGACTTCGGCGACTGGAATGTCGATGTCGACTTCTTCGAACGCAAGGATGCTTCGAAACCCGAAGAGCTGACCTTCCTGCCCATGACGGGTATGTATAAGGTGACGGCCAACTTCAAGCACAGCTACCTGAAGATCGAGGCCATGAAGTCGTCCACCGACCTGGGCGAACTCAGCGCGGACGGTACGGGCACAGCCATCTGGGTCATCGGCGACGACAATATCGGCAAGCCGTCGAAGAAGAACTCCGCCAGCTGGAATCCGGAGAACGGCGGTCTCTGCATGGCCCGTGTCGCGGATAAAAAGTACCAGATCACGCTGGTGGGCGGAGTTTCGCTCAACGCGTCGGGCTTCAATTTCAAGTTCTTCTGGAAAAAGACCTGGGACCACGGCGAATTCCTCGGCGTCGACCAGCCTACGTTCGCCCATCCCTATGGCGTGATGACCTCGACCAGCAGCCTGATCAAGATTTCCGATAGCGGCAATGTGGAGGTTGCCACGGATACGACCCTCGACCTGGGCGGCATCTACCGCTTTACGCTCGACGTTTCGGGCGGCACGATGGCTGCGGTGCTGACCGTCGAGAAGATCGGCGAACAGGAGCTTCCGCCCGCCGACCTCACCGTCAACGGATCGAAAATGACCCGGGTCGATGTGGACAACTATCAGGTGGACCTCGACCTGACGCAGGGCCAGACGCTGACGCTGGGCGGCGACGATGTCTTCACGCCGGCGTGGATCGACACGAATTACTTCTCCGTCAACGGGGCGACTGTTACATTCATTCCCGTAGCAGGTCACTACCGCGTGCTGGCAAATATCACCGACCGGTTCATCCGCTGCTACCGCCTTACGGCAGACGGCGACTATGCCCGGACGGCGCTGGACGGCTCGGGTGGAATCTGGCTCATGGGCTGGGGCGTAGGCGCTCCGTCGATGGACTACCAGTGCGGGTTTGAACCGTTCAACAACATCTACTGCCTGCCCGAGGTCGAGCCGAAGAAATACCGGATGACGGGTAAGGCCGGACCTGAAAAGGGATCTTCGATCGGCGACTATTTCCGCACCGATTACATCTCGATGAAGTATTTCTTTCAACACGGCTGGGCCGACGCCGGCGGCGGTGAAATGAGTAATCCGACGCTTGCACCCGGTACGGAGGCTTTGCTCAAGGCTGAAGGCAACCTGGAACTCAATGGGGTTCAACTTGAACAGGGCGCGGTTTACGAACTGACGATCGACCTGAGCACAGGACGCGATAAAGGAATTGTGTCGTTTGTTAAGAAATAATTGCTAATTTTGCATGCCGGAGTGCGCAGCCTCTCGACTGTGCACTCCGGCATGCAAACACTACAAATCTTTTTCCCAAAATGAAGAACAGAACATTGATAAAAGGACTTGCTGCGCTGTGCGCATTTGCAGCCGTCGCCTGCGGCGGCGGACAGCAGTCACAGAGCGGCGTGGCGGTCTACCTCGACGAGTCGCAGCCTATCGAAAAGCGGGTTGAGGACGCCCTCGCGCGTATGACGCTCGAAGAGAAGGTCGGCTTGCTGCATGCGCAGTCGAAATTTTCGTCGGCGGGCGTCCAGCGGCTGGGCATCCCCGAGGTGTGGTGCACCGACGGTCCCCACGGAATCCGCCCCGAAGTGCTGTGGGACGAGTGGGACCAGGCAGGCTGGACCAACGACTCGTGTACGGCTTTCCCCGCGCTGACGTGTCTTGCCGCGACGTGGAATCCCGCGATGTCGGCCCTTTACGGCAAATCCATCGGCGAGGAGGCGCGCTACCGCGAAAAGGATGTCCTGCTGGGCCCGGGCGTGAATATCTACCGTACGCCGCTCAACGGCCGCAATTTCGAGTATATGGGCGAAGACCCCTACCTTTCGTCGCGGATGGTCGTGCCTTATGTGCAGGGCGTTCAGCAGAACGGCGTGGCGGCCTGTGTGAAGCATTTCGCGCTGAATAACCAGGAGGCTAACCGCCATGGCGTCGATGTCGTGGTCGACGACCGTGCGCTTTACGAAATCTACCTCCCCGCGTTCAAAGCCGCGGTGCAGGAGGGCGGTGCGTGGGCCATCATGGGCTCCTATAATAAATACAAGGGCCAGCACTGCTGCCACAACCAGTACCTGCTGAACGACATCCTGAAACGTGACTGGGGCTTCGATGGCGTGGTCGTCTCCGACTGGGGCGGCGTGCACGACACGAAGCAGGCCGCCGAGAACGGGCTCGACATGGAGTTCGGATCGTGGACCAACGGCCTGACCTGGGGCGCCAGCAATGCCTATGACAACTATTACCTGGCTACGCCTTACCTCGAACAGCTCCGCAAGGGCGAGGCTTCGACCGAGGTGCTCGACAACAAGGCCCGCCGGGTATTGCGCCTGATCTTCCGCACGGCGATGAACTCCCGCAAACCCTTCGGTTCGCTCAACTCGCCCGAACACACGGCGGCTGCGCGACGCATCGCCGGCGAGGGCATGGTGCTGCTGAAAAACGACAACAAGGTGCTGCCCGTAGACCTTGCAAAAGCAAAGACGATCGCCGTCGTGGGCGAGAACGCCGTCAAGATGATGACCGTCGGCGGAGGTTCCTCGTCGCTCAAGGTCCGCCACGAATACACGCCGCTCGAAGGCATCCGTGCCGCTGCGGGCGATAAGGCCGAAGTGATCTACGAACGCGGTTACGTCGGTGACGTAACGGGTGACTACAACGGTGTGAAAACGGGTCAGGACCTTTCGGAAAAGCGTTCCGAGGAGGCGTTGATCGCCGATGCCGTGGCCGCGGCCCGCAAGGCCGATGTCGTGATCTTCGTCGGCGGCCTGAACAAGAGCCCCCACCAGGATAGCGAGGGCGACGACCGCACGCAGTACGGCCTTCCCTATGGGCAGGACCGCGTGATCGAGGCGCTTGCCGAAGCCAATCCCAACCTCGCGGTGGTGATCATCTCGGGCAATGCCGTGGCCATGCCGTGGATCGGACGCGTTCCGGCGGTGCTGGAGGCGTGGTTCTCGGGTTCGGAGACGGGCAATGCCCTTGCCGACGTGGTCTTCGGTGCGGTGAATCCCTCGGGCAAGCTGCCCTTCACGTTCCCCGTGCGGCTGGAGGACAACAGTGCGCATGCGCTGGGCGAATACCCCGGTACGGATACGGTACGGTATAACGAGAGCATCTTCGTGGGCTACCGCTGGCACGACAAGGAGGCCCTGAAGCCCCTGTTCGCCTTCGGCCACGGCCTGAGCTATACCACTTTTGCCGTCGGCAACGTGAAGGCCGACCGCACGACGCTTGCGGCGAACGGCCGCATCCGGGTTTCGGCCGACGTGACCAACACGGGCGACCGTGCCGGTGCCGAGGTCGTGCAGCTCTATATCGGCGACGAGGAGTCATCGCTGCCGCGTCCGGTGAAGGAGCTGAAAGGTTTCGAGAAGGTGTCGCTGAACCCCGGCCAGACGCAGACCGTGACATTCGAGATCACGCCCGACATGTTGCAGTACTACGACGATGTCAAGGGCGCGTGGGTTACCGAACCGGGAACCTTTACGGCTTACGTGGGCGTCGCTTCGGACGATGTCCGCGGTACGGCCGGGTTTGAACTGAAATAGTCCGGTGGACCTTAAATGAAAAGTCCGCAACCCCGAGGGGTTGCGGACTTCTTTTATTCCGTGAGGATGTAATACAGGGCGTGCCGCCGCAGGGGATGCCCCTCGGGCAGGGCGGGGTGGTTGAACTCCCCGACGCACTCCATGCCGATCTTCTGCATCACGTGCCGGGAACGTTCGTTGCCGACGTAGGTGAAGGCGCTGAGTTCCGGGATACCGAGTTTCGCGGCGAAGGCCACGCAGGCGCGGGCCGCTTCGGTGGCATAGCCCTGGCCCCAGGCGTCGTAGCGCAGGCGCCAGAGGATTTCGATCTGTCCTTCCAGTCCGCCGGAGAATTTTACGCGGTGCAGGCCTGTGAATCCCAGTAATTTACCGTCCGAGAGGCGTTCGACGGCGTAAGGCCCGAATCCTTCGGTCGAAAATTCGTCGCGGATGCGGTCGAACATCTCAGCCGATTCTTCGGCGGTGAGCGGCGCCGGAAAATACTCCATGACGCGTTCGTCGGCGTTCATGGCAGCAAATTCGGGCAGGTCCTTCTCCCGCCATGCGCGCAGCGCGAGGCGGGGCGTTTTGGGTGGGAATATCATTGTTGCGTATTTTTCGGAATCTCCGGCCTTTCAGGTTAAACGGTGAGGCGTAAGCCGGACGATTCCTGTTTTATCGTTATGCCGCCGTCTGGAACCGGCGTTTTATTTTGGGCGGGTTGGTTTTCTGTGGTTCTGTCGCCCGCTAAAACGAGGCTCTCAGCCCCGCGCAGGTTATTCGGCGACCTCCTTTTTCGAGCGTTTGCGCGAATTGATCGTCAGGTAGCGTTGCAGGGTCTGCTGCAACCGGACGGGGTCGATCCGCTGGCGGATCTCACCGGCCTGGGCGATGGATATTTCGCCCGTCTCCTCCGAGACGACGACGATGATGGCGTCCGAAATCTCGCTCATGCCGATCGCTGCGCGGTGGCGTGTGCCGAACGACTTGGGTACGTCGCTCTGCGTCACCGGGAGGATGCACTTCGCCGCCACGATCCGGTCGCCTTCGATCAGTACGGCCCCGTCGTGCAGCGGGGCGTTCTTGAAGAAGATGTTCTTGAGCAGCGCCGTCGAAACCTTGGCGTCGATGGCGATGCCGCCCTCGGCGATCAGCCGCAGGTCGCTCTGCTGGCCGATGACGATCAGCGCCCCGGTCTTCGATTCGGACATTTCGCGGCAGGCCGTGACGATCGGTACGACGTTGGTCTGCACGGTGTCCTCGCCCGTCGAGAAAATGCGGGTGATGAAGTTGAAATGTTTCTGGCGCATGCCGATCATCTGGAGGAAGCGCCGCAGTTCGGGCTGGAAGACGATGATCAGCGCAATGGCTCCCACCGAGATCAGCTGCCCGAGGATCGTCGACAGCAGTTCCATGTTGAGCGCCCGCACAACCACCCATAGCAGGTAGACGGCGATGATTCCCGAGAGAATATACGGTGCATTGGTGCCTTTGGTCATGCGGTATATCCAGTACATGATCACAGCCACCAGGATGATGTCTATCAGGTCGACGAATGTGAACGGAACGAATCCCATCGTGAGTCAGAAAATTTATCAGTTTCAGTTATCCTGCAAAGATAATACATGCCGTCTGCAATGCCAAATTTACGGGGCGTTGCCGGGGCGTCTCTCCGGGCAGCGGTTTATCTTTGCAAATGTAGTAAAAAAATACCGACTTCCACCCTGTGGGGAAGCCGGTTTTTTGTTCTCTATGGATGGAACTACTTTTTCGGAGCCTTTTTGTCGGCTGCGTACAACTCGTTGACCTTCGCCAGCACGGTGGGCGTGATGTTGAGCGTCGAGTCGGCGTCGATCAGCGCCGAGGCGTTGATGATCAGCTTGTACTGCTTGCCGCTGTTGATCTCCTGCACGGCGCGGTGCAGCAGGTCCTGTGCGCGGTTGGTGAATACGTAGTTCTCTTCGTCGAGCGTCTGGGCTTCCTTCTGGGCGTTGGTCTGGTAGGAAGCGGCGCGCTGCTGAAGGCTCTCCTGCTGCGCCTGCGCGTCGCGCGAGGTGATCAGGCCCTTCTCGTATTTCTGCTGCAACTGGGCGGCTTCGGCCTGGAGCCCCTGCTCGCGCTGAGCCCAGCTCTTCTGTGCCTTTTCAGTCTTTTCCTGGAGCGCTACACCTTCGTTCTTGTAGAGGTCGCACTGAGCCAGCACGGCTTCGACCTGGACATAAGCGATGTCGCTCGAAACAACCTGCTGCGCCGCGGTTTCAGCCGCAACAGCAGCCTGCTCCGTGGTCTTCGTGCCGCAGGCCGCAAGAACAAGGGCTACAGCCAGCGCCGGAAAGAGAGTTTTTTTCATATCGGATTTTTGTTTGTTAGTTAATTATTCAGCATTTGAGACACAAAGGTAAAAAAAAATCTTTACTTTTGCCCAACCCGCAACAAAATTTGAAATCCATGTACGAATACATCAAAGGCACAGTCGCCGAAGTGGCTCCCGCATACGCAGTTATCGACGCTGGCGGGGTAGGCTACTACCTCCATATCTCGCTCGAAACCTATGCCGCGATCGAGCATGCTCCCGAGACCAAACTCTACGTTCATTATGTCGTGCGCGAGGATGCGCAGCTGCTCTATGGTTTCTCGACGAAGGTCGAACGCGAATTGTTCCGCCTGCTGATCAGCGTCTCGGGCGTGGGCGGCAATACGGCCCGCATGATCCTCTCGACCTATTCGCCGCGCGAGTTGCAGGGGATCATCACGGCGGGCAATGCCGTGCTGCTGAAAAATGTCAAGGGGCTGGGCCTCAAGACGGCGCAGAAGATCATCGTCGAACTGAGCGGCAAGCTCATGGCGCTGGGCGCCGATGCCGACGAGGCGCTGCCCGCTGTCGGCGGCAACTTCGACGAAGCCCTCGCTGCGCTGGTCATGCTGGGCTTCGCCCGCGCCTCGGCCGAGAAGGTTCTGCGCTCGGTCCTGCGCGAAGCTCCCGCAGCTTCGGTCGAGGAACTGATCCGCATGGCGCTTAAAAATCTCTAAATTAAGCCCGAATATTCGATAAAAATATCATTTATGTAGTTGCGAATCTGATATTTTTGAAAATACCCCTCCGAAAGTCTTGCTTTGCTTTGTTTTGGCTGTATTTTGTCTTATATTTGCCTCGCCTAACAAAAAAGCCTCTATTATTTATACTCGTATGGAAGAGATTCCGTTTGGATTTATACTTATCCTGCTCGGCTTCTTCGCTGTAGCTATTGTTCTGACTCTCATTGCGCTTGCGTGGAAGCAGCGCAAGTTGCAGCGACTTAAACACCCGCGTAAGGATTATTACAGGAAAAAGGAATAACCGATTTTTCCTCTTTTTTCGACACGCCCGCATGCAAAGCGGGCGATTTTTTACGTTTCTTCTTCGTAAATCGGATTGTTTTTGTAAATTTGCACGATTGTATGCCGATGAAACGAATAGTCACCACACTTTTTTTCGCCCTGCCCCTGCTCTTCTGCGGTTGCTCGGAGGAGGAGGACATCCTTCCCGAACAGCGTCAGAAGATCGTATCGTTCCTCGAAAGAACCCACTCGCCGACGCTGATCCCGGATTCGCAGCTCGAAGAGGGCAGTACGCAGGCGTTCTACACCGTTTCGGGCAGCACGGTCTATCGGTATATCGACAATTTCTACCGGGAGAACCGCGACAACAACCGGGAGGTTACCGCCGATGCGAAGGTGACCATCACGTTCCGCGCCTATGTTTTCAACTACGCGACGATCTCCGATTCCACGTTCCCGTTCTACTCGAACGATCCGCTGTTGGAACCGGCTTATGAAGACCTTGGGCTGACGCCGGGGGCGTGGTCTTTCGAGCCGTTGACGCTCGATATGCGCGGCGACATACTAAACGGTCTCAGGCATGCGTTACTTGGTTGTCGTAACGGAGACGAGGTCGAGGCTTACATGACTTACAACATGGCTTTCGGGGACAAATACGTGAGCACAATCCCGAAAGAGAGCCCTGTCGCCTGGTTTTTCAAGATCAGTAATGTGGAATACGACGAATAAACAGAACACTGAAAATATAGAATTGCAAAACAAGATATGAAGTTGATCACCCGTTTTCTCTACCTCTCGGCAGCCGGCATCATGCTGCTGACATCCTGCGCCAAAGAGCAGACCGAGTCGTACGACAAATTCGAGAACCAGGCCCTTGAGGCGTGGATGACGCAGCACCGCAAGGAACTGCTGAAGAACTACCAATCCGAAGGCGGTTACTACGTCGAAATTCTTGACGGCGGAAATGCACAGGCTGCTCCGGTAAACGACACCGCCTGCTGGGTGAAATTCGACTTCTCGGGCCGCGACCTGAGCGGCAACATCGTCCTCACGCGTCGCGCGAACGAGGCCTACCAGGTCGGAACGTTCACCAAATATACCCACTATGTGCCTTTTTACCGTTACTGCGGTACATCCAATACAAGTTTGATGGAGGGTACTTACCTCGCCATGCGCAATACGCTGCACCTCGACCCGGACTATGCCGCGGAAAAAGGCGTCGATCCTGAGTTCCTGCTGCGTGAAGGTTCCAAAATCCGGCTTTACATGCCTTCGCGTATCGTCGGTACCGGCGGTGTGGAGGGCGACGGCGGCTACGAGGGCCAGTTTACGCTCAGCGCCAAGCGCCCGTTCATCGTCGAGATGGAGATTTGCGATACGATCAAGAACCCGCTGGAGGCCGAAGGTTCGTCGGTCGATGCGTTCTGCCAGTATCTCGACAACGGTGGTCTGAAGCGTTTCGTTAAGAGCGACGACGCGGAGAAGAACGACCCGATTCCGACCGACCCTAAGGACGAGAACCACCCTTATAACATTAAGGAGCGTTGGGTTTCGGCCTGCGACACCGTGGCACAGCTCTATGTCAACTACCGTTACAACCCGGCCGAAGTGAAGGACCGCCTTTCGTTCCCCGATGCCTATAATGTCGGTTTCGAACCATACAACGGTTCCGACCTGGAGAAGAAGATTTCTGAGGCGCTCGTCGAGCGTTTCCATCCGGATAAGGATGATCCCTATTTGGGTGTCGTGGCGCTTGATGCCGACTCCGTGAAACTGGACGGTACGGCCAAAATCTGGTATATTGGCCGCTTCCTTGACGGATTTATCTTCGACACGAACATCGACGAGGTGAAAAAAATTATCTACGGTGAGGTGCGTTCGACGGGTTCGGCGTTGTCTTACAAGCCTGAGGACGGTGGTATGATCACGGCTTTCTACTACGCGGTCCCCAATCTGAAATTCGGCCAGTGGGCGGAGTTTATCACTACGTCGACCAACGGTTACGGTACGACTGGCAAGAGCGGTGGTACGAGCACTAATTCTTCGGGTGGCTATACGTCGAGTTATTACGATTATCTGAACTACCTGAACTATTCGCAGATGTACTACGGCAACAACGGCTATTACGGCGGTTATTACGGTGACTATTACGGTTACGGCGGTTACGGCAACAGTTACTACGGCGGTGGCTATTACGGTAATTATGGCAGTTATTACGATACCGGCGAGACTACGACCACGACCGAAGTGTATACGGACATTCCACCCTTTACACCGCTGATTTTCCAGTTCTATATCGAACCTGCGGAGTAGTCTTCTGTTGACCGCGAAGTACTTTCCGCACCCGAAAAAATAAAAAAGCTCCTGCTTCGGCAGGGGCTTTTGTTTTGGAACTGTGGGACTTTCATTCTTTTTCATTCGGGAATCATATTTATTACACTTTTTCAGGCAGAAATTTTGCAGGTTCGCAAAATTGTATTAACTTAGTTGTGCAGAACTATCAACCAAAAAATCAACGGATATGATTATCACATTTAACGAGTTGCGCCGTATTAAGGACCGGTTGCCCAGCGGCAGCTCGCAGCGCATTGCAGATGAGTTAGGAATTGATGTAGACACAGTCCGCAACTACTTCGGAGGTAAGCATGAGGCAAAGGAATGCGTCGGTGTGCACTTCGAAGCGGGCCCGGACGGAGGTGTCGTCACGTTGGACGATACGACGATTCTCGACGTTGCAATGCGCATCCTGAGCGAGCAGTAACAGCTATAAAGATTTTGTCCGGCATCTGCCGGAGAAGGGCCTGCGTTTGCAGGCCTTTTTGTTTGCCCGGCTTCTGGCCGGGCTTTCGAATGGATCGGAGCCAAGAGCGGGTTTCGATAGGAACTGGCGTCATTCAGGCCCCCGGCTCTCGGTCGGATTTTAGAATGGGGCCGGGGTACGGATCGGGTTTCTATGCCGAAAAAACTGCCGCCGCCCCTGAATTCAGGTTCCTGGTGAGTGACAAAATGCCGTGTGCCATGACGCTGTACGGCATTCTATCTGCCATCCGGCTGACAATTTGGCAGGGATTGCCGATTGGTACGACCTTTGTTCAAATTATGGGCGTAACCGGCGGCCGGAGTCGGAAAGCCAGGGTCCGCCGAATACGAAACTGAAAAATAAACAATTAAAACATATTATTTATTATGGCAAAGATTATTGGTATTGACTTAGGAACCACGAACTCCTGCGTAGCAGTGATGGAGGGCAATGAGCCCGTTGTAATCCCCAACTCCGAGGGACACCGCACGACCCCTTCGGTCGTGGCGTTCACCGCCGACGGCGAGCGTAAGGTCGGAGACCCCGCAAAGCGTCAGGCTATCACCAACCCCAAGCGTACGGTCTTCTCGATCAAGCGTTTCATGGGCGAGACCTACGATAAGGTTACGGCCGACATCGCACGCGCTCCCTATGCGATCGTCAAGGGTGACAACAACACCCCGCGTGTCGACATCGACGGACGCCAGTATACGCCGCAGGAGATTTCGGCCATCATCCTTCAGAAGATGAAGAAGACGGCTGAGGACTACCTGGGTCAGGAAGTTACGGAGGCTGTCATCACGGTTCCGGCCTATTTCTCCGACTCGCAGCGTCAGGCTACGAAGGAGGCGGGTGAGATCGCCGGACTGAAAGTCCGCCGTATCATCAACGAGCCTACGGCCGCAGCATTGGCCTATGGCATGGACAAGAAGAACAGCGACATGAAGATCGCCGTATATGACCTCGGCGGCGGTACGTTCGATATTTCGATCCTCGAACTGGGCGACGGCGTCTTCGAAGTGAAGTCGACCAACGGTGATACCCACCTGGGCGGCGACGACTTCGACCACGTGCTGATCGACTATATGGCCGAGGCATTCAAGGCCGAGCACCAGATCGACCTGCGTCAGGACCCGATGGCCCTGCAGCGTCTGAAGGAGGCTGCCGAGAAGGCAAAGATCGAACTTTCGTCTTCGACCACGACGGAGATCAACCTGCCCTATATCATGCCCGTCAATGGCATTCCGCAGCACCTCGTGATGTCGCTCACCCGCGCTAAGTTCGAGCAGCTGTGCGACCACCTGATCCGCAAGACCATCGAGCCTTGCAAACTGGCGTTGCGCGATGCAGGCCTGGACGCTTCGCAGATCAACGAAGTGATTCTCGTGGGTGGTTCGACCCGTATTCCCGCGATCCAGAAGATCGTCGAGGAGTTCTTCGGCAAGACCCCGAACCGCTCGGTGAACCCCGATGAGGTCGTGGCTATCGGTGCCGCCATTCAGGGCGGTGTGCTCACGGGCGAGGTGAAGGACGTGCTGCTGCTCGACGTTACGCCGCTGTCGCTGGGTATCGAGACTCTGGGCGGTGTGATGACGAAGCTCATCGACGCCAACACCACCATCCCGACCCGCAAGTCGGAGGTATTCTCG
>JAEZTA010000058.1 GCA_023443765.1 Bacteroidota bacterium
GCATAGAGCCACTCGCCGTCCTTGCGGATGTAGAGGTCGAAACCCTCCGACGCGACCCGCGGGGTGCTCGCACCGCCGTAGACGAACGACGTGTAGTCCGGCAGCAGGTCGATGCGCGTGGAATTAGTCTTGAAAACCAGCGCAAGGCCCGCCGAACAGCGCACCTGCTGGTTCTCAGCCTTGGTAAAGCCCTTGTATGCGACCGTGTCGATGCGGTGGTAGGGATGGGGCGTAGGCATCGCCTTGCCAATGAGGTTCAACTCGGTAGCGTCCACGAACCGCACCTGTGCGGCCGCAGCCCAGACCGTCACCAGCGCAACGGCCAATAGAAAAAAGCGTTTCATTGTTGTAAATTTAAGTTATCAGTTCTCAAAAAGGGCGAAGTTACCGAAAACTTCGCCCTTGTAAAACAGGCCGGGGACGGCTATTTGGCGGCTTCCTGCCAGATCAGAGCCGAGGCGCCGAGGATGGCGGCGTTCTTGCCCTGGATACCGCTGGGAAGCAGTTTTACCTTGTTCTTGAAGACGAAGAGCATGTTCTCTTCCATGAACCACTGCGTCGGTTCGAAGATCAGCTTGCCGGCCTTCGAAAGTCCGCCGAAGAGGAAGATCGCCTGGGGCGACGTTACCGTCACCACGTCGGCCAGCGCGCGGCCCAGCATTTCGCCCGTATAGCGGAAAGCCTCCAGTGCGATGGGATCGCCCTGCTCGGCGGCAGCCGAGATCATCGACGCATCGAAATCGTCGAAAGCGATGCTGCGCAGCTTGCTGGGAGCGTTCATCTTGGCCATCAGCTCGAACGCCGTGCGCTTAATACCCGTTGCCGAAACGTAGGTCTCCAGACAACCTTTGCGACCGCAGCCGCACTCGCGGCCGTTGCGCTCGACGATCACGTGGCCGAACTCGCCGGCAAAGCCGTCGTGGCCGTAGATCATCTCGCCGTTGGCGACGAAGCCCGAGCCGAGGCCCGTGCCGAGGGTGATCATGACGAAATCACGCATGCCCTTGGCGTTGCCGTAGATCATCTCGCCGATCGTCGCCGCATTGGCGTCGTTGGTGATGAGCGTCTTCACGCCGCCGAAACACTTCGAAATATCCTCCGCCAGCCGGAATACGCGGCGCTTCTCGTCGGGATTGGGATCGCCCTCCTTGAACTTCCACAGGTTCGCGGGGGTTTCGATCGTACCCTTGTGGTAGTTGGCGTTGGGGGCTCCGATGCCGATGCCCATCAACTCATACTCGAACGAAAGGCTCTGCGCCAGGGCACGCATCGAGTCGCAAAGGTCCTCGACATAAGCCGGATAGTCGTCAACAAAGGGATACTTCTTGGTCGAGATGACCGATTCGGCATAGAGGTCGCCGTTTTCGTCTACGAGGCCGAAAGCGGTATTGATGCCGCCGATGTCCACGCCGATCGCGAGTTTTTTCATATCGTGTTTCAGGTTAAAAGTTAGTTTTATCCTGTCAAAGTTAATTGAAAATTCGGCTACTCCAAAGTTTTTTCCTATTTTTGGGACATATTCCGACCCAAAAGCCTCATTTAAAAATTATGCAGACCAACGAGCAGATGCTCTCCGCCATCGAAAATTACCTCGCTCAGGCCGAATTCCCGGCCGAGCCCGAACTCCTCTACGCTCCGATCAGCTATTCGCTGGCCGGGGGCGGCAAACGCCTCCGCCCGATGCTGCTGACGCTGGCGTACGGCATTTTTTCCGACGACGTGCAGCAGGCGCTTCCCGCAGCAGCGGCCGTCGAAGTGTTCCACAACTTTACACTGCTGCACGACGACATCATGGACAACGCCGCCGTGCGCCGCGGCAAGCCCTCGGTCTATGCCAAATGGGGCCAGAATGTGGCGATCCTTTCGGGCGACGCAATGATGATTTACGCCTACCGCCTGCTGAGCACCGTCCCGGCGAAACTGCTGCCGCAGGTGCTCTCGACGTTCAACACGATGTCGCTCGAAGTGTGCGAGGGGCAGCAGTACGACATGGATTTCGAACAGAAAGCCAAAGTTTCGGTAGTCGAATACATGCACATGATCGAATTGAAAACCTCGGTGCTGCTGGCCGGATCGGTCGTCATCGGCGCGATGCTGGGCGGCGCCTCGGAGGAGGATTGCCGCAAACTGCGCCGCTTCGCCATCGAGTTGGGACTGGCCTTCCAGTTGCAGGACGACCTGCTGGACAGCTACGGCGACGAACGGCTGGGCAAAGCCATCGGGGGCGACATCCTCGAAGGCAAGAAGACCTACCTGATGATCACGGCGATGAGCCGCTCGGACGAGGCGACGCGCGAAGTGCTGCGCACGGCCTACCGCGACACGACACTCTCCGACGCCGAAAAAATCGACAAGGTAAAAGCCATCTACGACCGTCTCGACGTGCCGCGGCTTACAGAACAACAGATTCAGGTGCGCTTCGAACGCGCGCTGTCGATCCTCGACACCCTTTCCGTGGAACCGGCCCGGACGGAGCGCATGCGCGATTACGCGACAAGCCTGATGGGACGGAAGAATTAAACGATGCAACGCTCAGATATTGAAATAATGGCTCCCGTCGGGAGCTACGAATCGCTTGCGGCCGCCATTCAGGCCGGGGCCGACGCCGTTTACTTCGGCGTCGGGAAACTCAACATGCGCTCGGCATCGGCGGCAAACTTCACGCTCGACGACCTGGGGAAAATCGTCGCCACGGCCCGCAAAGCCGGGGTGAGGACTTACCTGACGGTCAACACGATCGTCTACGAGGACGAAATCGCCGACGTACACGCCGTGATCGACCGCGCCAGACAGGAAGGCGTCGACGCCGTCATCGCCTCCGACATGGCGGCGATCCTCTACGCCCGCCGGATCGGGCAGGAGGTGCACATCTCGACCCAGAGCAACATCTCGAACTCCGAGGCGGTGCGCTTCTACGCCCAGTGGGCCGACACGGTAGTGCTGGCCCGGGAGCTGTCGCTGGAGCAGGTCGCGGCGATCCACCGCCGGATCGTCGCGGACGACATCCGCGGCCCGCGCGGCGAACTGGTCGAGATTGAGATGTTCGCCCACGGCGCACTGTGCATGTCCGTTTCGGGCAAATGCTACCTGTCGCTCTACGAAACCAACTGCTCGGCCAACCGCGGCGCCTGCCGCCAGTTGTGCCGCCGCAAATACACCGTCACGGACAAGGAGACCGGGGCGCAGCTCGACATCGACGGCCGTTACGTCCTCTCGCCCAAAGACCTCTGCACGGTCGACTTCCTCGACAAAATGATCGCCGCGGGAGTCCGGGTGCTGAAAATCGAGGGGCGCGCCCGCGGCGCAGAGTATGTGAAGCGCGTGGTGGAGTCTTACGACCAGGCGCTCAGGGCCATGGAGGCCGGGAGCTACACTCCTGCTTTAACCGAAAGCCTGAAAGAGCGGCTGGCCACGGTCTTCAACCGCGGTTTCTGGGAAGGCTACTATGCCGGGCGTCCCGTCGTGGAGCACAGTCCCGCCTACGGATCGTCGGCCACCCAACGCAAAGTGTACGTGGGAAAGGTGACGAACTTTTATCGAAAACTCTCGGTGGCGGAAGTGTTGGTCGAAGCCGCGCCGCTGCATACCGGAGAACCCATCTTCTTCCTCGGCGCAACGACGGGCGTCGCCGAGCAGACGCTCACCGAACTGCACGGACCCGATGGTCAGCCGGTGGAGTCCGTTGCACAGGGAGAGCTTTGCGCCATCCGCACGCCCGGCGTGATCCGCCGCGGCGACCAGCTCTACAAATTCGTTCCAGCCGACAAAGCCTAAAACCGATACCGATGAATAAACCTCAACCAACCAAACCGGCCGCTTCGCAGCGACTTCTCTCGCTCGACACCCTCCGGGGTTTCGACATGCTCTTCATCATGGGCTTCGCGGGGCTCATCGCGGGCTTGTGCAAACTCTGCCCCGGGGACTTTTCGACTTGGATGACCGCCCAGATGGGGCACGCCGACTGGGACGGATTTTTCCACCACGACACCATCTTCCCGCTGTTCCTCTTCATTGCGGGCATCTCGTTCCCCTTCTCGCTCTCGAAGCAGCGCGAAAAAGGGATGAGCGAGCGAAGCATCTACCTGAAGGTAATCCGCCGCGGACTGACCCTCGTGGTGCTGGGATTCGTCTACAGCGGGCTGTTCAAACTCGACTTCGCCACGCTGCGTCTGCCAAGCGTACTGGGCCGCATCGGTCTGGCATGGATGTTCGCGGCGCTGCTGTTCATCAATTTCAAGGTCCGCACACGCATCCTGATCGCCGCCGTGATCCTCGTCGGCTACGGCTTGTTGCTGCAATTCGTCGCCGCACCTGACGCCGGAGGGGCCGGGCCGCTGACCCTCGAAGGTAACATCGTGGGCTATGTCGACCGGATAATCATGCCCACGCACCTGCTGGGCGGCAAGGGATTCGACCCCGAAGGGCTGCTGAGCACCCTGCCGGCCATCGCGACAGCCATGCTGGGCATGTTCACGGGCGAGTTCGTCCGCCGTTCGGAGCAGCAGGTTTCCGGGAGCCGCAAAGCGCTCTGGATGGCCGCCGGAGCCGTCGTGCTGCTGGTTGCGGCGCTCTGTCTGGACCTGGTGCAGCCGATCAACAAGAAACTCTGGACCCCGGCGTTCGTCTTCGCCGCAGGAGCCTACTCGCTGGGTATGTTCGCACTGTTCTATTATATAATAGATGTCCGGGAGTGGCGGCAGTGGACCTATTTCTTCAAGGTCATCGGCGTCAACTCGATCACGATCTACATGGTTCAGCGCGTCGTACGCGTGAGCTACACCTCGGAGTTCTTCTTCGGCGGGCTGGCTTCGAAATGTTCGCCCGAAGTGGCTGCCGTGGTGCTCTCGGCGGGTTATATCGCCGTCTGCTGGCTGTTGCTGTGGTTCCTCGACCGGCAGAAGATTTACCTCAAAATCTGACAGGCCCGAAATATGGAAAGGCGCATCGCAAGGTGCGCCTTTTTTCTGTTCCCGGAAATCGAATTCGCCCAACTATCGGAAATTTTTTATCGAATTTCAATAAATATCAGTTGTTTTTCAAAAATTCTTTGTATGTTTGCAGTGTCAATATAAAACGACATCACATGGAAATCGAAAAAGTCATCCGCATCGTCTCCTCGTTTATCGCCGTAGCCGCTTTCGCGATCTGCATCCTCAAACACATCCTGTTTCCGGAATCTTCCTACATGACCGATATTCCGATTGCAGTGCTGGTCATCCTGTCGCTCTACGGCATCTGGACTCCTTCGAAGGCTGAAAAAGAGAACTCAAACAAATAATCCCATGAAAAAACTCCTGATTATCGCCGCAATGGCTGCCGTGGCCGTCGCATGCGCTCCGAAAGCAGCTCCCGAGCTGCCGATGGAAACCTTCTTCCGCAACTCGGAAAAGACGGGTTACCAGATTTCGCCCGACGGCAGCTACTTCTCCTACATGGCTCCCTACGAAAGCCGCCGCAACATCTTCGTACAGAAGGTGGGGACGGACGAGGCCATCCGCATCACCTCGGAGACCGAGCGCGACCTGGCCGGATATTTCTGGGCCAACGACAACCGCATCCTCTACCTGAAGGACACGGGCGGCGACGAGAACTACCAGCTCTACGGCGTCAACATCGACGGCACGGACCCGAAGGCCTACAC
>JAEZTA010000085.1 GCA_023443765.1 Bacteroidota bacterium
TCTCTGTTGCGCAGGTAAAAACGAAGGCTCTCCTTCATCGAGACGGTCGTCGCATTCTTATTGTTGCGCAACCGCTGATAAAAAGCCTCGACAACAGCACTATGCAGCGGATGATAAACGGCAACCACCATTTGTGAAGGTTCGTATAGCAACCCCCAGTAGTCGTTATACTCCCAACAGCCGAAATGGGCGGTCATAGCGATCCAATCGCAGCCGTGTACCGCCCGCACATGTTCCTCCAACCCTTTGATCGAAAGCAGCTTCCGCCCCTTTTCTTCGTTTATGTAGGCAAGGTTGATCGTATCGACGATGATTTCGGACAGCGTGCGGTAGAACCGCCGGCGGATGGCAGCCAGTTCGCGCTCGCTTTTTTCGGGGAATGAGTTCCTCAGATTGGTCTTCACGACCTTCATGCGGTAACGCAGACAGTAATAGAGCAGGAAAAAAAGCAGGTTCTCGACGATGTAATACTTAAACCAGTATGGCATCATGGCGAACACGCGGGCTGCCAGCCAGAGGGTCTCCAGCAAGAAACGCTGCAAAAGGTTCAGCTCTGTTTTCTTTACGCCTGCCATACCGTTAGGGTTCCACGAAAAGTTTGACATTCTCGACTTTGGTGCGGATCTTCAGCCAGCGGGTCAGCGTCTCCCCGTCGACCGGCCGTGCCGGGTCGGCGGGCGTCACCACGCATACGAGGGTCGTATCGCCGGGCGTGCCTTTGATGTCGAAGGTGATGCCCTTGGTCAGCGAAATGGCCCTGATGTTGTCCATCATGGCGCCCACCTCGCGCGAAATATCGTTCACCTCGACATTGGTCACCCGGTAGCGCTTCAGCTGCGAGGACATTTCGCCGATCCGGCGGTTCTTCTCCTCCAACAGTTCCTGGTAACTCTTCTGCAACGAGGCCACGTCGATCTTATCCTCCGTATTGGCCTGCCGGACGACCAGTTCGGCCTTTTCCAGTCCGAAGTTTCGCATCTGCGCCCGGGCGTTCTCGATCACCTCTTCGCCCAGCGGTTCACCCACGAGCAGCAACTCGATCTGCGAGGGATTCTTCCCCTCGGCGTAATGCTTGTTGCACTCGATGACACGGGTATGCGGAAAAGCGAAGACCTGCGACACATATTTATCGGCCACAGCCTCGAACACCGAGACGCGGACCATGTGGAAACCGATAACGACGCTCGGGATGAAAGTCACCAGCGTAACGACCATCATCAGCCGTTTGACCGTGCGTTCGCGGTTCTTGTCGATAAAGGTTTTCTTCTCGTATTTGAGGAAACGCACCATGGCATAGGTCGCCAGTGCGATGAACACCGAGTTGATGAAGAAAAGATAGAACGCTCCGAAAAAGAACTTTATCTGCCCGGTGGCCAGTCCGAAACCCGCCGTACAGAGGGGCGGAATAAGGGCCGTGGCGATGGCCACACCCGGGATTACGGTCGACGTACGGTCCTGCCGCGTCTGCGCCACGACGCCCGCCAGACCGCCGAACAGGGCGATCAGTACGTCGTAGGTCGTAGGCACGGTGCGCGCCAGCAGCTCGCTGCTGTTCGCCGAGAGCGGCGAGATGAAGAAATAGAGCGTCGAAGTGATGATGGCGACGATGAACATCAGCGCCAGATTGCGCAGCGACTTCTTGAGCAGTTCGAAATCGTTGATACCCAGTGCCAGGCCGACGCCCATGATGGGACCCATAATCGGCGAAATAAGCATCGCGCCGATAATCACGGCAGCCGAGTTGACATTCAGACCCAGCGACGCGATCATCGTAGCGAAGATCAGCACCCAGAGGTTGACGCCGCGGAACACGACGCCCTTCGAAATGGCGGCCACGACTTCGTCGCGCTGCGCCTTGTCTTCTTCGAGGCTGAAACGTCCCTTCATGAATTCGCGCAGCTCCCCGAGCCACGCCGAAAACGAACGTCTCACCCTTTGCGTATCGTCTGTACGGTTACTTTCCATTGTTCTGCAAATTGAATCACTCCGCCTCTTCCTCGCGGCCGCGGCGGACCTTGGGTTTTCCGGCTACGACAATCACGAATTCGCCTTTCGGCTCGGTCGTACGAAAATGTTCGAGCACCTCGGCGACGGTTCCGCGCACGGTCTGTTCGAACTTCTTGGTGATCTCGCGCGATACCGAAACCCGGCGGTCTTCGCCGAAAACCTCAGCGAACTGTTCGAGGCACTTGACCACGCGGTAAGGCGACTCGTAGAAAATCATCGTGCGCTCCTCGTCCGCAAGGGCCTGCAACTGTTTACTGCGCCCCTTTTTCTGGGGCAGGAAGCCCTCGAAGCAGAAGCGGTCGCACGGGAATCCGCTCTGGACCAGCGCCGGGATCAGCGCCGTAGCCCCCGGCAGCGTCTCGACCTCGATGCCCGCCTCGACACACGTGCGCACGAGCAGGAATCCGGGATCCGAGATACCGGGTGTCCCGGCGTCCGACACGAGGGCGGCATTGCGCCCCGCAGCGATCGACTCAGCGACCATCTGCACTGTGGCATGCTCGTTGAACTTGTGGTGCGAATGGAGTTTCTTCTCGATGCCGAGGTGCCTGAGCAGGAACGACGTGGTGCGCGTATCCTCGGCGAGGATGAAATCCACCTCGCGCAGGACATTCACCGCACGCAGCGTAATGTCGTCCAGGTTTCCGATCGGCGTAGGTACGATATAGAGTTTGGCCATGCCGTTAAGCGAATTTGCGTTCGAGCAGTTCCATCATGAACTTCGCGCCGTCCGAATTGGGATTCCAGGCGTAGTTTTCGGCAATGTAAATCATACATTCGTCGAAATCTTCGAAGGCATTGAGCGCCCCGATAGCCTCCTCGTAAGCACTGCCGTCGCCGCCGAACAGGTCGCGGATCAGCAGGAATTTGTCGTTGATGCCGATGGCCCGGCGAAGGTCCGTGACCGGTTCGCCGCGCCGCAACTCCGAAGTCGCTCCGCGCTGCGGGGCAATCGTATCGGCCAGCGTCTGCACGTCGTGGTTGATCACGTCGCCCAGCACGGCTCCGGCCGGAGCCGTAACTTCGATCTCCTCGAAATCGGGTTCATCGTCCCCGGATTCCGGTTCCGAAACCGGGGCAACCGCCGGAACAACGGGTTCCGCAACGGGCTGCGGCTCGCGGGGTTCAGTTCGCGGCCGCTCAGGCTCCACGGGTGCAACCGCCGGTTCGGGCGTTACGACAGGCTCGGGGCGGACTTCCGCAACCTCGGGCTTCGCGGGCTTTTCAGCGGGCGCAGGCGTATCGTAGAGCGACATAATGACGCGCTGTTTATGGCGGTGGCGAACGGTCTCGTCGTCCTCCATCCCAAACAGCGTGGGTGCGACATATTGGGGTTTCTCCTGAGCGACGGGTTCCGGGGCAGGCTCTGCTGCAGGAGCAGGGTCTATTGCAGGTTCCGGGGCAGGAGCTGGTTCTTCAACGGGTTCGGGTGCCGGGACAGGCTCGGCAACCGGCTCCTCCGGTTCTGCAACCGGTTCTACCGGTTCAGCCTCTTCGGCAACAAGTACAGGCACAGATTCAACTTCCGGTTCGGATTCCGGTTCCGGCACAGCAGACTCGGACACAACAGGCTCGGGCAAAACGCGTTCCGGCATTTCCGAAGGCTCTACGTCGGGTTCCGACACAATAAATGCCTTGTCAGGCTCGGGCTCCGCCGTTGTATCGGGCTCGGAGAACTCCCCGGCAGGCTCCGGCTCCGCTTCGAATGCAGGCTGGGCTTCAGCGTCGGGTTCGGCCTCAAATCCGGATTCGTCCGCGGGGTCGAGCGAAAGCACCGCCCCGAGGTCGATGGCGACCGGAGCGACCGCCGCAGGTTCTTCCTCCGCAACCGGGGATTCCGGGTCGGATGCCCCTTCGGCAAAGCGCACTGCGTCGTAAAGCGCCCGCAGTTTTTCCAGCGCCAGATCGCGTTCGAGGGCCGGAATATGCCCCGAAGGCTCCCAGCCGTCGACAATCGCCGTCAACTTGTGTAATTCGGTCCGTATCGTTTTCAAATCCATCATTGCGTACTGTTTTGACCTCCAAAGATAGCAAAAAATTGTGAAAGCCCAGCGCATGCCCGGAACCTTTTGCCCGAAACGCCTCCGAACGGGATTTTTCGGGACATCCGCCCCATATTATATTCCAAAAAGAGCAGCGGTTTCGCCGCTGCTCCATGTCGTCATTTTCCGCCCGGAAAAGGATTTTATTCGGCGATCCGGAAACTGCCGCCGAGCGTACAGTCGGAATCGTGCCCCGCCCAGACGTGGTAATCGCCCGGTTCCTGGCCCCATTTGTTGTCAATCCGCCAGAACGACAGGTCGTCGGGCGTCAGCGTGAAGGTCACTTCGCGGCTCTCCCCGGCGCGGAGCATCACCTTCTCAAAACCTTTCAGTTCACGGACAGGGCGCGTCACGCTGGCCAGCAGGTCGCGCACGTAGAGTTGCGCAACCTCTTCGCCGTCGCGGTCGCCCGTGTTGGTTACACGGACCGAAACGCGCACCTCCCCGCCGACAGGGACCTCGGGCGTCAGCACCCGCAGGTCCGAATAGCCGAACGTCGTGTAACCCAGTCCGTAACCGAAGCAGTACTGCGGCGAATTGGGCACGTCGATATAACGCGAGGTGTATTTCGTGGGCTTGCCCGATTCATCGGCCGGGCGGCCCGTATTTTTCATGTTGTAGTGGATCGGAACCTGCCCCACCGTCCGGGGAAAGGTCATCGGCAAGCGGCCCGACGGGTTGTAATCGCCCGAGACGACATCGGCCAGCGCTTCGCCCGCCATCGTACCGGGATACCACGTCAGCAGCAGGGCATCGGCAAGCTCCGCTTCACGGGCCAGTTCCATCGGACGGCCCGTAACAAGCAGCACGACAATCGGTTTCCCGGTTTGCTTCAAACTTTCCAGCAGCTGGCGCTGCACTTCGGGCAGGGCGATCGAAGCCAGGCTCGCCGCCTCACCGCTCTCCCACTCCGTCAGTCCGAGGGCCACGAGCACCACATCCGATTTTTTGGCTGCGGCCACCGCTTCGGCGATACCCCCTTCGACCGTCTTATGCGGGTCGCATCCGCGGGCATAGAGCACCTGCTCTTCGCCGAAACGCGCTCGCAGTCCTTCGAGAAAGGTCGAAGTCCGCTTCCACTCGCTGAAATGCACCCACGAACCGATCATGTCGCGCCGCGCATCGGCAAAAGGCCCCACCAGCGCGATCCGACCCCCTTTTTTCAGGGGCAGTGTTTCGTTGCGGTTCTCCAGCAGCACCATCGAACTGCGGGCCACGCGCCGTGCCGCATCGAGGTGTTCCGGGGTGTAATAGCACTTTTCGCGCTCCTTCACCTGATAGCGGAAGGGATCGTCGAAAAGCCCCAGCCGGAACTTCACGGCCAGCACTTCGCAGCAGAGGCTGTCGATCAGCGATTCCGGAATCCGCCCCTGCCGCACCAGTTCAGCGGCGTGGAACAGGTAAGCCGCGCTCATCATGTCCATGTTGACCCCGGCACGCAGCGCTAATTCCGCAGCCTGCGCATCGTCGGCAGCCACACCGTGGGCCTTCAGCTCTCCGATCGTACCATAATCGGTCACCACGAACCCACCGAAGCCGAGTTCGTCGCGCAACAGGTCGCGCATCAGCCACCGGTTCGCCGTAGCCGGAACGCCGTCCAGGTCGTTGAACGAGGTCATCACCGTCACAGCCCCGGCATCGAGCGCCGCGCGGTACGGGGGCAGGTAGCTGTCGCGGAAAACCCGCTCGGACATGTCGACGGTATGGTATTCGCGCCCGGCCTGCGGAGCTCCGTAGGCGGCGAAGTGCTTCACGCATGCAAGGACCGACGAAGCATCGGAAAGGTCGCCCTGATAGCCGCGCACCATCGCCCCGGCGACACGCGAACCCAGGTAGGGGTCTTCGCCCGCACCTTCGGAAACACGGCCCCAGCGGGGATCGCGCGCGATGTCGCACATCGGCGAGAAGGTCCATTGGATACCCATGGCAGAGGCTTCACGCGCCGAAACACGGGCCAGCGTCTCGGCAGCGGAAGGGTCCCACGAAGCGGCGACAGCCAGGTTGATCGGGAAGATCGTCCGGAAACCGTGGATCACGTCGGCGCCGATCAACAGCGGAATACCCAGCCGGCTCTCCTCGACAGCGACCTTTTGCAGGCGCGCAGTTTCCTCGAAGGAATAGATATTGAAAACGCTGCCGCAACGCCCTTCGCGGACCAGTTGTTCGACGGAAAGTTCCGTTTTGTCCGGGCCGGTCACGGCGCCTTTTCCACGCTGCTGAACCAACTGCCCGACCTTTTCGTCGAGCGTCATGCGTTTCATCAGTTCCGCGGCGCGGCGGCGGTCCTGCGGGGTTACGGGTTGGGCTATAGCCGGAAGCAGCAACAGGGCCGCAAACACGGTAAGGAGGGTCGTTCTCATTCGGATAAACGTTTGGAAAGTTGTGCGAAGTTAACGAAAATATCGCAAAAAAAGTTCCGGGCGGGGGATAAACAGCCTCCGGCCCGAAACCTTTAGTGGTTCATGCAACGTCATTCCTTTACGCAGCGCATGCCATAAGCGGTGGTCATCTTCCGCTCGTAATAGGCGCCCTCCGCCGTGGCATCGCCCGTTTTCCAGTCGAACATCGGAAGCGGTTTGCCACCGGAAAGGGTCGATGTACAATAAGCCGCAGCGCGCCCCGGATAATGGATACAGCCATTATCGCCCTTGCGGAACATCGTCGACGGTCCGATGAAGGTTCCGCCCGAATTGAGTACGTACCAACGGCTATACGTATCGCCCGAATCCTGGTTCTTGGCGGCATTACTGTCAACATAAGTGAGCAGCACCTGCCATTCGTCCGATGTCGGGACCCTGTACCCCACCGGACAGGGGTCGTTCAACCCCTTGGCGGCTTCAGCCCAACCATCGGTCATGGCAGCAGACGACTGAGTGTAGAAAGTCGTCGGATTTGCATTTGCACCCGCAGCGGTTACCGCTTCAGCACTGACCTTCCAACCGGCAGCACGAGAAGGATTGAAAACCACATCGCGTGTCATTGCTCCGAAAGCCGTGGGATAATCCGCATGCCCCTCGTAATATTTATTTTTCGAAAGTATCTTCGCCCCGACAAAAGGCTCTTTACGTCCCCATTGGTAGAACAGGCCGTAGGAGCGGAAATCCTGCACGCAGGCTTTCGGGTCGGTCGTATAATATTCGGCCCCGACATTCCGGTCCTGCCAGACAATCCCGCTGACAGTAACGTCGGAAGGCATTTTATCCACAACCCAGACCAGCCATGACCAGACAACCGCACCGTCCCCATCGAACAGGGCCACCAATCCGCTACCCTGTTTCGTTTTGGCAGCAGTGCAGGTGATTTCATTCCTCGCAGCATCGTAAGCCAGATCCGAAAGGAGCCCGGCTTCCGTGGCCCAGACCCAGTCGACAGACGCGCCTTTCACATAGGAACCGTCTGTGCGCCGCGCCGGAAACACGCGGGTTTCACCCGCCCGGACCAAAACCGTATTTGCACCCGTCGAATGCTGCACAACGGTCACCTGCTGAGGTTCGACACCCTCCATTTCAGAAGAGAAGGTCAGCGTCGCACTGCGTGGACGAACACCATCGTCGCTATCGGTCAGCAGGAGTTTTATGACTACACTCTTCGTTCCTTCGGTCTGCGAGACATTGCACCAGTCGGTCGTACCTTCGACTTTCCACGCCACGGATGCCTGCAGATTTACGGTAAGGTCATCGCCTGCACCGTATGCAACAACACTGCTGCCGTTCTCCGCCAGCACGAGGATCGGTTCGAACTTCTCCTGCGTCACGGTAAGGGTATGCTTCTCTTCACCTGCAGCATAGAAATGTACCCCGGTCGTACGTTCCCCGGGCAGAAAACTCTGGTCGACCGTCAGGACGATCTTTTTCGTATGCGAACCTTCGGTAACGTTGGTGTGACACCACGTATCGTCGCAGACGATCGTCCATGGCGAATCGGCTGTTATTTCGAGGACTTCGCTGCCTCCGAACATATCGAACGTAATTTTATCCTCAAGCAGTGAAAGCCGGGATTCGGCGACCTCAGGATCGTCGCTGCACGCCACACAGCAGGCGACTGCCGCGGCGATCAGAAAAAAGAAAAATCTTTTCATCGTTCAGGTTGTGTTTTTAAGGTTTTATTTTGATGTCGTACATTTTACCAGGACACGGACGATTCATAGGTTCGCCCGAAGCAATCTGTCACGCGGACCTTCCCGCCCCGTTCGCCATTGCCCGGATCGACCCAGAACATATGCCACGTATTGGTCGGCGTACCACCGCGCACGCCCGTCGCCAGCACCTCCTCGTAATAGGGATCGGTACGCTGTAGCCGCTCCATCACTACAGCCTGCCCGCCCGATGCCGGAAGCCACTCCACAGAGCTCCACCGAGTATCATACCCCCAAACATTGGCATAAACATAGGCCGAATTGGTACGTCCGGGAGCATAGAGGCGCATTTGCATATCGTGTTTTTCGCCAACCGATTTGTAATACCAGGTCAATTGTTCGCCGTCGACATCGACCACAGCATAGCCCCGCGGGGTACCGTCGCAATTGACATCGCCATTGATGAACAGGTCGCCCGGCGTACGGGCGATACAATGCATCACCTTCAGTCCGTCGTCGTAGCGATAGATGTCGTGGTAATGCTTATGGCCGCCGAAGGCATGCACCTTATAGGGACTTATTGCATCGAGGAAACGCTGGTAATTACGGTGGTTGCGCGCCGCGGTATTCTTCGTATGGTAGAGGATCGGACAATGGGCCGATACGACGAGCGTACTGCCTGCGGGGACATAGCTCAGGTCAGCCTCGATCCAACGGCAGATTTCGTCGGTAAGTCCCAGCGTATACTCCTCTTCGGCAGTTGGCGCATGGTCGAAGAGGATGTTGTCGAGGAACAGGTAATGAATTTTTCCGATATTGGCCGAATAGTTTGCCGGACCGAAATAGCGTTCGTAACTCTGCAGGGCGAGCGAGTCGGTCAACTGCGACGGGTCGTGATCGTGGTTGCCGGGCAGGTTGAAGGTGGTAAACCCGAGCGCTTCCAGACCCTGGCGGTATTTCGGAAAGAGCGACATGTCGTTCCACACCAGATCGCCGAGGCTGAAACCATAGACCTCCGTCGAAAGGTCCTGCACGGTTTTCAACACGTCGGGAACGACGTAATCGAGGTAAGACGAAACTGACGCGTTGTCGGCAGCCAGCTGAATATCGGCCATGACGATCAGCGAATGGTGGTCAGCAGAAACCTTACGCTGCGTCAGTGTAAAGTCGGCCCGGTTGACGGCCTGCTTACGGTCGACCTTGCGGTAGAACCGCGGGCAGCCCTGCGAAGCAGGAATCGTATAATCGGCAGGCACGGAGATGAAGACAAAATTGCGTCGCGCCAGATCGGACTCCAAGTAATAAATTCCCTGGGCATCGGTCGCCGTCACCTCCAGTCCGTCGCTCACAACCACTCCGGCGATACCGTTTCCGGCATCGTCCTTCACGATTCCCTTCACCGTCATGCCGGGTTTATCGGGAATCTCCACAGTTGTCGGACCGTCACCGCCGCCATTGCCGCCATCCGATGAGGAACATGCGACAAAACACAAGGCAAGCACTCCGGCCAATAGGATTCGTAAGTATAATTTTGACATGGATTTACGTATTAGGGGCGCGGAGAAGGCAGAACCTTCCCCGCACCACGATTATTTCATCATGATCTGGATAATTACGCTGTTTTTTTCAGGGCGCACCTTACCCTGGTCGCCGGCCGTAACGACAAGCGGCAACACATAGGACGAGTCGATGCCATCGGCAATCATCGCCCCGGTATCGAAACGGATTTCAGTGAGGTTCATGATCTTATCCCCGGACAGCCTCACCAGCGGATCGAAGGTAAAATATTTATCGGGCATCACTTTCAGGGCAAGGTTGTTCTCCACGTTGTAAACATCGAGCACCGAGGGATCAACCATCAGTTTCACAGTAATTTCCTCGTTGTTGTAACCTCCTTTATACAAATAGAGGTCGTAGACACACGCATCGTCCGAGGCTGCATCGTATTCGAATACCTGAAAATCATTTTTCGGAATGCAAACCATGGTATCCACCGTCTCATAGACGATGTAATCATCGCCGCACCCCACGGTTCCCAGCAGGAGCAGGATATATATCGCAAGATTTTTCATCGCAATCGGAATTTTAAGGTTAATAACCGGGATTCTGCACGAGGTTGTAATTGATATTGATTTCGCTCAGCGGAATGGCCATCCAGTAGGTTTTCGGGCTCTCGAATGTACGCACACCGCTCTCTTTCATCGTAGAGACCCTGTAGAAATCGGCCGCCGTTTTGCCATCGAGATTCCAGGCCCTGGGACGTTTGGACATCACTTCGCCCGCCTCCTTCCAGCGGCGTAGGTCATGATAACGCATGCCCTCCATCAGCAGTTCGATCGAACGCTCCTGGTGCAAGACCTTGCGCAGGTCGTTACCCGAAGGGATTCCACCCGCCATGGCCCACGAATCCTCGAAATCGGGAAGTCCCGAGCGGTCACGGACCTTGTTCAGGTAACCGAGGCTCACATTGCTGAGCGATCCGTTATACTCAAAATCAGCTTCGGCGTAGCTCAGGTAGAGTTCCGCAAGGCGGATGTAGGGATAGGCATACTGGCGGTAAGTCCAGGTTTTGGTGTCGTAGTTGAAAGCCGACTGTTCGTGAATCCACTTTTTGAGGATATAACCCGTACAACTCTGATACTCCTTCGAAGCATCGAGCACACTACCCTGCAATTCGCCACCGCGGCATTTGAGTATGAATTTCTGTCCGTTGATGGCGTATTCACCCCGATCGTAACCCACTGACGCATAGAAACGCGGCTCCTTGTAAATATGAAGATTGGCAGTCTCCTTTTCGGCATTATAGGCATAGGGATCGATCGACATCGTCTCGGGATCCTTATCCCACGGCAGGCCATTGTGGGTATAGTACATCTCCACACATTCGAACGTCGGCACGATATTGATACAGAATCCATCGGTACTGTACGGCAGTTTCAGACGCGCTCCGCCGTAGCGCTGGAACTGCTGAATACCGGTCTGGTCGCCCATCGCCCAAAGATATTCGGTCGAATTCCAGAGTGGTTCGACGAAACAGTCGTGGTAATTGATCTCACCGCGTTTGGCGTCGGTCTCCGCAGTAGCCGAGTTAAGGCTTTCGTAGAGTTTATGCCCGTTATCCTCGGCCAGCGTAATCGCCTCCTGGCAGGCATCGAGCGCCCATTTCCACTTTTCGGGATTGTAGGTCTGGTTCATCAGCAGCGTACCGTCGTTGTTGCGGAAGCGCGCGTAGAACTCCGAGTTGCCATTACAGAGCGGACTGGCGGCATAGAGCATCAGCCGGGCTTTCATCGCCTTGGCGGCAACCGAAGTGGCGCGTCCGAGGTCTGCATCGGGACGTGTCGGATAGTCGTGTAACAATTCAGCCGCACGGTCGTAGGTTTCGGCAATGAAAGTCACGCAATCGTCGAACGGGCTGCGGGCCACATAGACCTGCTCCTCGGGAAGTCCCATATCGAGTTGCCCCCGGACAAGAATAATCGGACCGTAGTGGGTCAGCAGGACCCAGTGATAATAGGCAATCAGAAAATAAGCTTCACCCTTGAATTCATCGGCCATAGCCGCCGAAATACCCGGTACAGCGTCGACATTGTCGATCATGATATAGCAATAGCGGATACCCTTGTACATATCGTAATTCGTACGTCCGGACGGGGAAGAGGTCGTCGCATCCCACAGTCCGTAGTAGGTCTGGCTGGCGTTCTCCTCGTTGTAAAGCATACTCTTGTAGGGGAAATAGCGGGTCTGGCCGTTGGTGGCGGTAATGATGTCGTCGCCGGCACAGAAATCGGGCATATAACGATAGGCCGCGATATTAGGGGCATAGGTGTAGAGCGTATTGAGGTATTTGCGGGCCTCCTTGGGAGTCTTAAAAATGTCGTCCTGCGTCGCCTGCCCTTCGGGGACCACATCGAGGAAATCGCACGAAGCAAGCGCTCCGACGCATGCGAACAGCAATGTGTAAATTATTTTTTTCATGTCGCTCGAATTTTAGAAGTTATACTGAAGGCCGAGTTTCACCACACGCTGTAAGGGGTACTTCAGGCCATTGCCGCTGCCCATTTCGGGGTCCCAGAATTTAAAGGGCGAAATGATGAACAGGTTCGTGCCGGCCAGGTAGGCACGCAGGCTTTTGTAAGTGAAACCCAGTTCGACACTCTTCAGGCGCAGATAACTGCCGTCCTTGATCCAGAATGACGAAGTCTGCGTATTGTTGGCATTGTAGCGATAGTCCAGACGCGGATAGGCAGCTCCGGGATTGGGATTGGCTTCAGACCAGTGGTCGTCGGCGATGTACTGCGTCATGTTGAACCCCGAATACTGGTTGTCGCGGAACGGATGCATGTCGGACATCCGCAGCGAAACGCGCGCCGTGCCCTGGAAGAAGAACGAGAAATCCCAGCGCTTGTAGTTGACCGATGCGCCGAAGCCGTACATGATCTCGGGCACGGTGGGATAACCCAGCGACGTGCGGTCGTTGGCATCGATCACGCCGTCGCCGTTCAGGTCACGGTACTTAATGTCTCCCGGCAGGTAATCGGGCATGAAGGTCTGCCTGGGCGAATTATCGATCTCCTCCTGCGAGGCGAAAAGGCCGTCGGCGACCAACCCGTAAATCGAATTGACGGGCTTGCCCAGCACGGAATTGTAGGCATTGGGCAGATATTTCGCCTCGTCCCGGGCCCGTACCTCGTTATGCGCATAAGTGAACGTCCCGCGTACGGAGATCAACAGGTCCTTATTGATAGCTTTGTTGTATTCGAGCGAAATATCGACACCCTTGTTCTCTACTTCGCCGAGGTTGCCATAGGGCGTGACGCCCGAAAGTCCCATCGTCGAAGGCAACGAACGGCGTTGCATGAAGATGCCGGTGCGATCCTCTTTGTAAACGTCGACATTCAGCGTGAGGGCATCAAAAAGCCCGAGTTCAAGGCCCACATTGAGTTTCGTACTCTCCTCCCAGGTGGCCGAGGGGTTGCCTACGGTCATAATTTCATGGCCGGTCTGCTTGGTGAAGTTGGGCGAAAACCATACGTAAAGTCCCTTGTTCATGTTGACCGTCGTGAGGTAGGGAAAGCGCGCCGACAGATAGTCATTTCCCGAAAGGCCATAGGAAACACGGAATTTCAGCAGATTCACCTTGCTGCGGAGTTTTTCCCAGAACGGCTCGCTCGACACGACCCATGCGCCGGCTATCGAGGGGAAAAATCCGAAACGATGACCGGAAATAAAATTCTCCGAACCGTTATATCCGAAATTGAACTCCATCAGATAGCGGTTGTCAAAACCGTAGGTGAAACGTCCCGCAAGTCCCTGCTCACGGTAAGGAAGCACCTCGTACTCGTCATTGGCGGGCTGGTTATCAACTTTTTCCTTCTGGTGGTAGACAAACAGGGCATTAACATCGTGGCGGCCGAACGTACGTGAATACTCGACCTGCCCCTGCAACGAAACTTCCCGGTAACCGTTGCGTCCCGTAGTGGTTCCCAGGTAGGACGATCCGGCCGTACCGATATTTTGCAGGTTATAGTCGTAAGTACCGTCGCCGTTGTCGGTGTAATCGGTCATCTCGTAATAATAGGGTGAGAACGAACGGTAAGTAGCCGCATAGGTTTTGTTGTAGAACGAAACCATGCCGCGCAGTTTCAGGCCCTTCGTGATAAAATCGAGATCCTGGTCCACCGAAAAGGTCGTAGTGATATACTGCGTGTGGCGCTGTCCGTAACCGCGGCTCAGCAAAGCGTAGGGATTGATGTCCGTGGCGCTGCCGTCCCACGACGGAGCATTGCCGTAGATAATTTCGTTGATATCCTCGACCGCCCCCCGGGGATAAGTGGCCGGGAATGAAACCGGATTGGCACGCATCGTATAGTAGAACAGATTGGTTACGTCTTCGACCGGCCGATGCCAGTAAAGCAGTTGCGTATTCATCTTCAGGCTCACACGGGTCGTCTTGGTCACCTGCGCACCGACGTTGGCCTGGAAGAGGTATTTCTGCGAATTGATGTTGGTATCGAATTTCGACACCGAAGGCTTCTTCAGAATACCGTTCTCGTTAAAAATCGAAGCGTTGAGGAAGTAATCGACAACCTTGCCACCGCCCCGCACATTGAGGTTCATGTTTTCATTGATCGTAAAGTCCTTGAAAAGCATCGAATACCAGTCATTGTCGGGATATACGTAAGGATTGAGCCGGTTGCGCGTTCCTGCAATCTTTTCGTCCGAGAAACGGGGCTGATAGACCTCGCCTGCGGGGGTACGGGTACGCAACGCTTCGTTGTAGTTCTCCATGTAGGTCACGCCATCGGCAATGTCCTGCACACGTGTCGGCATCGAGATACCCGATTCAAGGCGGATATTGATCGCCATCTTTTCTGACTGGCGGCCGCTTTTCGTAGTGATGATCATGACGCCGTTGGCGCCGCGCGAACCGTAAAGTGCCGTAGCAGTGGCATCGCGAAGGATCGAAAACGACTCGATAGACTCTGGCGGAATGTTGTTGAGCATCTCCGAGACAATCTCCACACCATCGAGGATCAACAGCGGCGATTTGTTCGACCCGAAGGTCGAAATGCCGCGAATCCAGAAATTCGCACCGTCGGCGCCCGGTTCGCCCGACGATTGGGTGGAGATGACGCCGGCGATCTTACCTGCAAACGAGGTCGAAAGATTACTCGAAGTTACTTTGAGCGAGCTGGGCCGCACGACCTGCACGGCACCCACGAGACTCTCTTTTTTCTGCGTACCGAAAGCCACGACCACCACATCGTCCATGACGTTCGAAGCCTCGATCAGCATCACGAGTTTGAACAGCTGAATATCTGCTACATTTATCTTCTTCGTATCGTAACCCAGGAAGGCGAAAGTGACCTGTTTCGTGTCGGCTGGCACTTTGAGGGTGTAGTTGCCGTTGACGTCGGAGGTAGCACCGATAGTAGTTCCCTCGACGTAGACCGAGACGCCGACAATGGGTTTGTTATCGACGGAGGAGATCACCGTACCTTGCAGAACGATTTCATCACCCGTTTTTTTTACCTGTGGAGGAGCGCCTGTCTCGTTTTTCCGAACGGCAGTTTTCGAGATGATCACCTGGTTTTCGCGCACCCGTCCGCTCAGTTCGGTTCCCTTCAGGACAATGGACAGCAGTTCGTCGATAGTCACCGACCGAAGCGAGACCGACACCTTACGATCGAGCAGCGGTTGCACGTCGTCGGTATAGATGAAGGCGTAACGGCTGGTTCGCTCAACCTCCGCAAAAACGCTTCGCAGCATTGCATCCTTCATCTTGACACTCAGCAGCGACCTGGAACCGGCATCTTGCCGCGCGGCCCGGGCGGGTTGGAAATTCACCGGAAGCAACAACATCACCACTGCGAAAATCCGCAGCATACGGCATGTCAAGCTACTCCTCACAAAGAAAAGATTCTTCATAAGTAAAATAATTTAGGTTAGTATTTGAGATAGGAATTGGGTCGTCAGCGATATGCGGCGTCGGGGAAGTCATCAGGGGCTGGTCTCACCACCACCGAGCCGTCCGCCTCCCGGACATAGGTAATCCGGAAAATATCCGAGAGCACGTCGAGCGTGCCATCCAGATCGTCGAACAGGATCAGTTTACCGGTACACTTCCGGCCTCCGATCCCGCCGGAGCACGAGATTTCGATCTTATAAAAAGCCGCCACTTTTTGCAACACTTCGAGCAGCGTATTCGACGTGAAGAAAAGCAGTCCGTCCTTCCAACTGATGTATTTATAGGGATCGACTTCGTAGACCGAATAGCTACCATCCTTCATCGAGAAGCGTTCCGAAGGATTCAACGTCACCGACTCACCGTTGGCTATGTCGATGGCTACTGAACCTTCGACCAGGACCACAGCCGAAGAACCATCGGTCCGGGGCGTGGTCGTCACGTCGAACGACGTACCCAGGACACGGGTTGCAAAGTGGTCGGTATGTACGATGAAGGGACGGTTCGCATCCTTCGCCACCTCGAAATAAGCTTCGCCTTCGATGAAAACGTCGCGCGTATCACCGAATGTAGTGGGAAAACGCAGCACCGAAGCCGAATTGATCCACACCCGCGTGCCGTCGGAAAGTTGCAGATGGGCGCGTTTGCCCTTCGGAACCACCAGTTCGCTCGTATGTACGCGTACCTCCTGGCGTTTTTGTCCGCGAACAGTCGTCTCCGTCTTATTTTCCTTACCGTCGATCAGGATTTTACCTTTGGGCGTGAGGCTGATGCGGGCAATGTCGTCATACACTTCGCGACTGCCTTCGCGCGTCACGAGCGTGATGTTCTCATAAGCCTCAGCCGAAGGCAGTCCGGAATCCGTAAAATCCCGGTTCCAGAACAAGGCCGCCACAATACCGGCAACCAGGACCGCAGCAGCGACAAAAAGCGTCGTCCGGTTACGGCGGCGGGGAGGAGCGGAGAAATGGCGCCGGGCGTAATAATCGGTTAGGATGCGGTCCAACAGCACCTGTTTCTCACCGGACGGAAGCACCGGATGGGTCTTACCCACGCGGCGCACCAGACTCACAGCGCACTCGAACTCGACCAGGTCCCGCGGATGGCGTTTGGTGTAATTGCTCCAATAGCTGTCCTGTGCCCGCTCGGGATCGAGGCACCACAGAACAAAGTCCGGATCGGAGGTAAAGGACTCCGCTGCGCGCCTCTGAATATCGTCGGATTTTATCATCAATTCGAAAGTAATCTTAATTTATGCTGTTTTGCATCTATGACGGAGATCGTACCTTTTTGTCCCCCTGAACCGTAAAAAACGACAATTGCCGATCAGGTGGCTATCTTCATTGTTTTGCCACACGCCCTGTTTTTCCGCAGTTTACCCAGCCCTTTCGACACAAATTTACGCACAGCGTGGGGTGTGGCATCGAGGATTACAGCAATATCGTTATATTCCATTTCATAAACGAATCGCAGCAACAGGGCCTCGCGCTGTTTGGGCGAAAGTTGGTTGAGAAGCGACTCGATCGTTTGCCGGATGCGCAGCACATGCTCCGATTCGATCATCGCATCGAGCGAGGTCAGCGACACCCTCAGTCCCGGCTCCCGGTCTGAAAGGTCGCATTTATCGACCCGCGAACGATGCAGGTCGATCAGGCGGTTATGGACAATCCGAAAAAGATAGGCTTTGATATTGACAATGCGCCCAAGGTCGACCTGACGGGTCATGATGTCGAGGAAAATATCGTGGATGACATCCTTGACTGTTTCGTTGTCGAAACCGAACCCCATGCCATAGGCATAGAGCGCATCCGCATAACTGTTATACAACATAACATATACGTCGGTCTCTTCGGCATACTGCCGGTCGATTCGTCTGGAGTCGTACTTGCTTTGCCGAAACATTCGGGGGTTATTTTGGTCGGTCATTTGCTATAACGGGAAACCGCCCAATTTGTCCCCCGATCCGGAATAAAAATCGAATAAAAAACACAAAATTGCAAATTTTTACCTTTCCAGGGGACAAAATCAGTCGCATTTCGTCTATTGTCTGAATCCAATCATCTTTCAGAAAATGATAAAAAAACGATTTTTCAGCCTGTTTTTGTTCTGTATGCCGCTCCTTTCGTTGTGTGGTTCCGGTAACAACGCCCCAACCCCGGATCCCACACCCTGCAAAGAGTGGCTCGCCCCGCTCCGTGTCGCCACCTACAATATCCAGTATGACAACCTGAACGACATAAATGATAAATGGGAAGACCGTCGGGAATTACTTCGCCAGCTACTTCAAAGCGAGCAATTCGACATCTTCGGAGCCCAAGAGCCTTATCGGACCCAACTCGAAGACATCGAACCGTTCCTGCCCGGATATGCCTGGGTCGGGGACAACGTCATTGGTGATGAAACAGCACAGCGGCGGCACTACAATCCTGTTTTCTACCGCAAAGATAAATTCGAAGTACTGGATTGGGGATCGTTCTGGTACTCCGAAACGCCCGGAACACCTGGTTCGAAAGGTTGGGACTCCTATTCGCCCCGCATGTGTAATTGGGTACATTTCCGCATCCGGGAAAACGGACGGGAGTTTTACCACTTTAATTCACATTTCGACCACATCGGAACCACAGCCCGGGCCGAAAGCGCTAAACTGCTAATTGCCAAGGTACGGGAAATCGCCGGCGACAAACCGGCCTTCTGCACCGGCGACTTCAATTCGAATCAGAGCACCGAAGCCTACAAGACCATCACCGAATCGGGGATTCTGGCCGACAGTTATACCCGTTGCTCAGCCAAAACCAACGGAAACTGGCCTACCTACAACGGGTACAAATACATCTCGACACCCCCGGCCAATGCATCACGTATCGACCATATTTTCATCACGCCCAAAGATACGAAGGTCGTCTCATGGCGCATCGTCAACAACAGTTACAATCAGAAATACCCCTCCGACCACTTTCCTATCGTAATCGAGTGGTCGCTGGCCGAATAAACCGGAACCGGGTAGATTCGAACAAGCCCCTCCGCCAATAGGCGGAGGGGCTTGTTTACATCAGACAGGATTTGTGAATCTGAATCAAGTCCTGCTTCTGCACCCGAATACAATTAAAAAATAAAAAAATAGTACAAAAAAGCACCGGACATGACGAAAGATTTCTATTTTTGCAACATTAGGTTAGGTCAAAAAGGTGAAAATACGCGACAAATCCGACACGGGAGAGGGAAATCTGCCCGACCGTGCTTTTGAAGGTATATACAAAAGTTACTATGTATATATCCTCAATTTTGCGTACTCGTTCGTCATGGACCGTGCGGCGGCAGAAGACATCGCACAGGACGTTTTCTGGAAACTGTGGCGCCGTCCGTCGTGGCTTCCCCAGCCGAACGACATCCGAAGCTATCTATTACGGCTAACAAGAAATGTGAGCCTCAACTATCTCAAGCACAGAGGTGTCGAAAATCGCAACAAACTGAAACTCGTCGAAGCACAATTCTTCGCTGAGACCTCAGGTTGGAATCAAGAAGACGAAGAGGCGCAAGGCTGCGCCCAGAGATACCTCGACATGCTCCCTCCCAAACAGCGGAAGGTACTTACTCTCCACTATTTTGACGGACTAAAATATACGGAAATCGCTTTGTTACTCGGTATTTCCCTCGAAACTGTAGCCACTCACGTCAAACGCGCATTTCGCTTCTTCCGCAATAATCTTCTTACCATCATGACCATCGTATTGTTTTACGACGGGGCCGATTTTTAACTTTTTTTCGATTCGTTGTACCGGATTCGGCAGGGCTTGTTGTTCTTTTATTAAAAGATTTTAGCAATCCCGCCATGATTATCAACTGGGACATACTCAAAAAATCGGTTCTCGGGACCCTGAGTCTCCGGGAACACCAGGAACTGGAACAGTGGCTCGCCGAAAGCGAAAGCCACCGCAATTTCTACGAAACGGTCCGCAAGCACTACGCCGAGCCTGTCGAAAAGCTGGAACCCGACGACAGCGAACTGGATGCTTCGTGGCAACGGTTCACGCTCCGGGCCAAACACAAAAGCGGCCGTCTGATGCGTCTCCGGGCAGCGGCGGCCTGTGCAGCGGCGGTAGCGGTAATGCTCGGAGCCTGGACCCTGAATCGCCTGAATACCCCGGCCTCGGATGAACAACCGGCCATGCACATCACCGCCGGAACCACACAGGCAATACTTTCTGTTGGCGACCGGAAGCAGGTACTGCTCAGCGGTAAGGAACAGGACAACGAATGGGAGAAATTCGTAGCCGAAGAAAGTACCCCAACACGGGAACAAACGTCCGAAAATGTGCCGCCCACACCCGAACAGATTCGGATCGAGATTCCCAAAGGCGGCGAGTACCGCCTGCGGCTGTCGGACGGAACGATGGTCTGGCTCAACTCGGAAACTGTGATCGTCTATCCGTCGGAGTTTGTCGGCGAAGGCCGTGCCATCACCCTCAGCGGAGAAGCCTTCTTCGACGTGGCGCACGACCCTTCGAAGCCCTTTACGATCACGACTGCAGACCAGCTCGAAATTACGGTACTCGGAACCCGTTTCAACGTCAGCAACTACCTGGATGTCGACCGTGCGCAGGTGACGTTGGTCGAGGGAGCGCTCTCGGTGGCTGACGGAGACCAGAAGGTATTGCTGCAACCCTCGCAGCAAGCCGTATTCGACCGGACGGAACGGACGCTTTCGCTCCACGACGTGGAGGACCCGTCGGGCTGCTGCGCGTGGACCAACGGCATGTTCGATTTCAAACTGCAACCGCTGGGAACGATCCTCGACGCCATCTCCAAATGGTATGACATCCGCATCGTCTGCGATCCGGCTGCAGTGGATCGCTTCACCGCCATCACCCTGCAATGCGACCGCCGGAGCGATTTCACGCATGTCATGGAAATCCTGCAGGAAGTCACCGACCTTCACTACCGGGCCGAAGGCAAAACCGTCTACATCACATTCTGAGACAATCCCAATATTAACCCTTAAATTCAGTACGCATGAAGAAAACTCTACTTTTTCTCATCTTATGTCTGACCGTTTCCGGTGCTTTGCTGGCACAGGTTCCGCAGCAGCGGATCACCCTGACGATGAAACAGGCCCCGGCAGAACAGGTAATCGACCGGATTATGGCGACTACGCGCTACAAATTCTCGTTTTCGAAAGAGGATCTCCAGCAGATTCCCACACGCGATTACGCATTCGAAAACACTCCGGTCGAAGAGGTGATGGACCGCCTGACGGAAAACACGCCGCTCAGCTGGTCGTTCGTCAACGGAACCATCGTGATCGCACGGAAAAAAGTTCCGGCCAAGGGTCCGGCGCCGATCGTTACAATCAGCGGCATCGTGCGTGATGCCGACGGAAGGCCCCTCGCCGGGGCTACCGTACTGGTTAAGGGCCAGAGCAAAGGGACCACGACCAACGGGCAGGGACAGTTCCAGTTGCGCGTGCAGCAGGGTTCCGTACTGGCCGTCTCGTTCCTCGGCCTCGAAACCCGGGAACTGGCCGTCCACAGCCAGGATAAATTCGATATTCAGCTCGAACCCGGCTCGGTAGCCGTCGAGGAAGTCGTCGTCCACACGGGTTACCAGACCATCGTGAAGGAGAAGATGACCGGATCGGCCATTTCGCTCAACGCCAAGGACCTCACGGTCAGTTACAGCCCCGACGTTACGGACAATCTCGAAGGCCGCATCGCCGGACTGATGACCTACAAGGGAAATACAACCATCCGCGGTCTGAGCAGCCTGCACGCCTCGACATCGCCGCTGCTGGTGATCGACGGGCTTCCCGTGGAGAGCAAGCTCGAAGACCTGAACCCCTACGACATCGAGAACATCACCGTGCTGAAAGATGCTGCGGCGACTGCCATCTACGGCGTACGCGCATCGAACGGCATCATCGTCGTCACAACCAAGCAGGCCCGGGAACAGGGTTCGCTGACGGTCGACGTATCGGCCAACCTGACCGTATACGAAAAGAAAAACATGAACTATGCGGACAATTTCTACCTCACGCCTGCCGAGCAGGTGGACATCGAGTCAAGTTACTCCGACTGGTACTTTTTCCACAATGGCGGCGAGGTAAAGGATCCCATACAGACATTCTCCGGCAATATCAAAAACGGATACGGCATATCTCCCGTACAATATGCCCATTACCAGAAAGCGACCGGCGCGATCGACCAGAAACAACTCGACGACCGTCTGGATCAGCTCCGCAGCAATAACTTCGCCCAACAGTTCGGCGAAAAGGCGCTGAAGCACCGTCTGTTGCAGCAATACAACATCGCCCTGCGCAGCCGCGGCGAGAAATTCCAGTCGAACCTCGTGTTCAACTTCAAACACGACAATTCAGGGCTTATCGAGGCTTACGACCGCGAGTTCAACATCTTCTACAAGGGCATGTATCAGATTACCCCGTGGATGAAAATGGATTTCGGCGTCAACAACATCATCAACGCCGCCAACAGCAGCAACAGCAAATACGCCCCGGACCCGTTCAACGTACCGGCCTACATGCGCCTGCTCAACGACGACGGTTCGCTGAACTACTACACCACAGCCGAATACAATCCCTATGACGATCTGATCGAAACGACGCCCGAACTCCAAAGCATGTTCTTCAACCACGTCGAGGAGCTGGGCAAAGACCGCATCCAGAATTCGCGCAACTACACCCGTTTCCAGACCAAACTCGATTTCGATGTGGTGAAGGGGCTCAAACTCAGCACCCAGTTCATCTACGAAATCGACCGTAAAAATTCCTCGGCCTACTCCGAATCGGACAGTTTCATCATGCGATACATGAAGAACGTCTACACGACCAAAAACGGCGACAGCTACTCCTGCCTGCTGCCCAAAAGCGGCGGCAAACTGGCTACGACGCAGAGCAATACCGACAACTGGACCTTCCGCGCGCAGGCAAGTTACACACGCACCTTCGGCAAGCACGCCGTGGACCTGATCGGCGGCTTCGAGTTCCGCGAAAACCGTATCAAAGGCACACGTAACCTGATGCTCGGTTACGACGACCAGAACCAGGCACAGGCGACCACCAGCGTAAGCTATGTCGACCTTGCCAATCTCGAAACAACTACGTTCTTCTGCCCGAACCTGCGGGCACGGGATCAGATTTACAAGCCCTACATCGAATCGGCCATCGGCCTGCTCAACGAGGAGCGCCACCGTTACGCTTCGGGGTATTTCAACGCGACTTACACGTTCGACGAGCGTTACAACGCCTTCGCCTCGTTCCGTAAGGATTACGCCGACATGTTCGGACTGGCGACCCAGTTTCGCGGCAAACCGCTCTGGTCGGTGGGTGCCGGCTGGAACATCCACAACGAGTCGTTCCTGAAAGACAGCCGTCAGATCAACTTCCTGAAACTGCGCGTCAGCTACGGCGTAACGGGTAATATCTACCAGGACGCCACGAGCTTCACCACCGCCAATTCGACGCTTTACAATGAAGTGACCAAACTTCCGATGGCCGTTATCGAGGCTCCGGGCAATGACAAACTCAAGTGGGAGAAAAACACCACGGTCAATGTGGGTCTGGACTTCACGTTGTTCAACAACCGCCTGAGCGGCTCGCTCGACTGGTATCGCAAACGCGGCAAGGACATCTTCCACACGATGCGCATCGACTGCTCGAAGGGCTACGAATCGATCGTGATGAACTATGCCGACCTGCTGAACAACGGTTTCGAGGCCAGCCTCTCCTACGACTGGTTCCGCCCCAACGAACGGCGCGATTTCAGCTGGACTTCGGCACTGACCCTCACGCTTGTCAAAAACGAGATTACACGTGTGGACGAGGATGCCACGACGCCCTTTATGCTCGTAAGCGGCGGCCTGAAGGTAGGTTACCCCGTGCATGCACTCTTTTCACTGCCTAACGCAGGTATAAAGGAAGTCAACGGGAAAGGTGTTCCGGCCTGGTATAAGGCAGACGGGACAACGACGAACAACGAGTTTGAAAGTAAAGATTTGAGCGTAGTCGTTTATTCGGGTTCGGAAGACCCCAAAACCAATATCGGCTTCAGCAATACCCTGCGGTACAAAGGTATCAGCCTGAGTTTCCTGCTCGTATACTACGGCGGCCACTACCTGCGCGCACTTCAGGCCTCCGGCATACCGGGACTGCAATACACAGCGCTTCCGTCCTACCTGAAAGACAGCTGGACTCCGGAAAATACCGACACGCTGGTTCCGGGATTCGGGCAATATTCGAACCTGTCATCTACCTCGAACTCCTATTATACCGACGCTTTCGTACGCCCGGCGGCATTCATCAAACTCCGCAACATCGTGCTGGGATACGACCTCCCGCAGTCGTTTGCCCGGAAACTGGGCATGCGCAGCGCCAGCATCCGATTCCAGGTCGACAACCCCAGGGCGCTGTGGGTGAAGAACGACGTAGGCATCGACCCCGAAACAGGCGGAATCCGGCAACTGACCTCCTATATTTTCGGTATCAATTTCAACTTCTAAACCAGACCCGACCATGAAAAAAATAGCATACAGCATCCTGTTCGCCCTGTTGGCAATCCTCTCCGCCTGCAGTTCATTCACTGAGATCGAACCCAAGGGAAAGAACGTGCTCAGCCGGGTGGAGGACCTCGACATGCTGCTCAACTACGAATACCGGCAGCGGGGATTTGCATTCCGGCCCGTCATGCTGATGGCCAACGACATTCTCCCCTATACCGAAGATATTCCCAAACTGCTATCAGCTGCGGAAAAATCCCTTACCGGAATTCTCGCCACCTGGGATGAAACCCTGTCTGCAAAGCGGGCCGGTCTAACCGAAACCGATCCCACCTATTCGGAGTGTTATTCGATCAATGCAAAAATAGCCAATGCCGTCATCGCCAAGATCGACGCTGCGGCAGGCGACCGATACATGGCCGAAAGGCTCAAGGCCGAAGCTTACGTACTGCGTGCCTACAT
>JAEZTA010000138.1 GCA_023443765.1 Bacteroidota bacterium
GTCCTGCTGGGCCGCCGGGAAACTCTCGTTCGAACGCCAGTCGCTGGGCGACATCTGCCGCTACATGGCCCGCTGGTACGACATCGAAATCCACATCGCCCCGGCCATTGCGCACAACTACGCCTACACGTTCACCATCACCAACGAGCCGCTCGAAGAGATCCTGCGCATCATGAGCCGGATCAACCCCATCGCCTACACCTTCGCCAAAGACAACTCTGTCACGATTTCCGAACTCGAATAAACCCCATCCCAACCTCCTCAAAACCCCACATGCCTATGGAACGATAAACCGACCATTACCGACCTTCCCGCAGCGGCACCCGACCAAACGCCGCCGTAAACTTTCCACAAACTTAAAACTTCAAACATGACGCACTTCAGACTATTTGCAATCTTTTTGCTGCTGGTCTTCAGCAGTACGACGGTTGTGTATGGCCAGACGCAGCCGGAACCGACGCTCGACATGGAGTTTTCGGATATTCCGCTTTCGGAAGCCATATCCCGGATCGAGAAGAACAGCAGGTACACGTTCTTCTACGACGCCAAACAAACCGACCTCTCCCGGCGCGTGAGCCTCAGGGCCAAACAGATGCCGATCTCGGCCGCCCTCAGGGAGATGCTCGCCCCGACGGGCCTCAATTTCACCATCACCGAACGCCAGATCGCCCTGATCCCGGCCCGGAAAGCCACCACCAAACAACGCACGATCAAAGGCGTGGTCAACGACTCGTCCGAAGCCCCGCTGGCGGGCGTGGCCGTCACGCTCGTGGGCGACAACACCCGCGGCGTGGTGACCGAAGCCAACGGCAGCTTTACGCTCACGGTTCCCGACACCGATGTGGCGCTCGACTTCACCTACCTGGGCTATGTCGGCAAAAAAGTCGCCGTGCCGGCCTCGCAGAACAACGTGAAGGTCTTCCTCACGGAGGATGCCGTGAACATGGAGGATGTCGTGGTCGTAGGTTACGGAACCCAGAAGAAGGTGAACCTCACGGGCGCCATCGCCACAGTGGACGAGAAGCAGTTGCAGAACCGCTCGGCACCCTCGGTGGCCCACATGCTCCAGGGCTCGGTCCCGGGACTCACGGTCTCGACTTCGTCGGGCCGTCCGGGCAACTCTGCTGACCTCAACATCCGCGGTATCACCTCGATCAACGGCGGTTCACCGCTGGTGCTGGTCGACGGCGCCGAAGGCGATCTGATGAAGATCAGTCCCAACGATGTAGCCTCGATTTCGGTTATCAAAGACGCTTCGGCGGCAGCCATCTACGGCGCCCGCGCAGCATTCGGCGTGGTGCTCGTGACGACCAAGAGCGGTGATTCCTCGGGCAAGACCCGCATCACATACAGCGGCCGCTGGGGCTGGAACGAACCCACTACCTCGACCGACTACGAGACCCGCGGCTACTATTCGGTCTACGTCAACGACCTGTTCTGGCACGCAGACGCAGGAACCAACTATACGAACTACACCGCTGACGACATGATGGAACTGTGGGCCCGCCGCAATGATAAAGTCGAACATCCCGACCGACCGTGGGTCAAGATCGACCAGCGCGACGGCCGCGACACTTATGTCTATTATGCCAACTTCGACTGGTACCACTACCTGTTCAAGGACGAGCACCCCAACACAAGCCACAGCATTTCGCTTTCGGGCGGCAACTCGAAGGTGAAATACATGCTTTCGGGCAACTATTACAGCGAGGAGGGTCTCTTCCGACAGGACCCCGACCGTTTGCAGCGTGTCAACTTCCGTTCGAAAATTTCGTTCGACATCAACAAGTGGCTGAAAATAAGCAATAACACCAGCTACTACAACTACCAGTATTACTATCCCGGTCCCACGGGTGTCAACACGGCCTTCTCGTTAGGCACGGTACACGGTCTGGCATCGATGATGCCGTATAACCCCGACGGTACGAGCGTCTACTATACCTCGCTGTCGAAGTATTCGATCATGGACGGCCTGCCTACGATCATGAACAAGGGCGGACATTACAACAAGGACAAGACCGATAACATGTCGACCACTACGGAGCTGGCCTGGACCCCGGTCAAGGGGCTGGAGATCAAAGGTAATTTCACCTATATGTTCAATACCCAGCACAATGTCAACCGTCAGGTCAATACCGAATACTCGCAGTATCCGGGCGAAGTGAAAACAATTTCGACAGGCAGCCGTTTCGAAGACAAGCTCTACGAAAAGACCATGATGCACAACTACTACCAGGCCAACCTCTACGGCACGTTCGAACGCACCTTCGCCCAGGATCACAACTTCAAAGCGATGGTCGGCTTCAACTGGGAGACCAAATTCCTCAAAGACGTGTCAGCAACAGGTTACAACCTGCTCTCCGAGACATTGATGGACCTGAACCTCGTAGGACAGGGCTCCGATGGCAACGAACGCATGGAGGTCGGTGGCGGTCAGAACGAATACGCCCTGATGGGCTTCTTCGGGCGTCTGAACTACGACTATAAGGGCAAATACCTCGTCGAGGTGAGCGGCCGCTATGACGGTACGTCGCGTTTTGCGCGTAAACACCGCTGGGGATTCTTTCCTTCGTTCTCGCTGGGATGGCGCATCTCGGAGGAGTCGTTCTTCGACGGCATCCGCGACCAGTTCAACAACCTCAAACTGCGATTTTCCTACGGACAACTGGGCAACCAGAACGTCGGCTACTATGACTATATCCGTAAAATCTCCATCGGCAATCAGAACTATCTGTTCGGCAGTGAAAAACCCACGACGGCAACCATCTCGGCTCCCGTAGCTTCAAACCTCTCCTGGGAAACAAGCGTACACAACAACCTGGGTGTTGACATGAGCTTCCTGAACAACCGGCTGGCGTTCTCCGCCGACTTCTACATCCGCGACACGAGGGACATGCTCACCGCGGGTGTCGCCCTACCGGCCACCTATGGTGCCGACTCACCGAAAATGAACAGCGCGGACCTGCGCACCAAAGGATACGAGCTTACTCTCAACTGGCGCGACGAATTCCAAGTGTTACGCCGCCCGTTCTCGTACAGCGTGACGCTGACCTTCAATGACTACGTCACCAACATCACCAAGTTCGACAATCCCGACAGAACCTTCGCCAAGAAGTATTACGAAGGCATGCGCTGGGGCGAAATCTGGGGATATCGTACTGGAGGTCTGTTCGCTTCGGACGAAGAAGCCGCCAACTACCCTGTCGACCAAACAATCGTCAACAACCGTATCAATGCCGCGGCCGGGTCGGAGCGTGGCCTGCACGCCGGCGACCTGAAATTCCTTGATCTGGACGGCAATAACGAGATCACCCTCGGTAAGAACACCGTCGACGATCCGGGCGACCGCGAGATTATCGGCAACAGCCAACCGCGTTTCCAATACGGCACAACGTTCAGCATGTCGTGGGCGGGCATCGACTTCTCGATTTTCTTCCAAGGTATCGGTCGCCGTCACTGGTATCCGGCAGCTAATACGATCGCATTCTGGGGGCCCTATGCCAGACCGTATGCAAGCTGGATGCCCAAGGATTTCCACACCCAATACTGGACCGAAGATAACCCCAATGCCTACTTCCCCCGTCCGCGCGGTTACGTAGCTCTTTCCGGAACCAACCGCGAACTGACGGCTGTCAACGATCGCTATCTGCAGAACATCCGGTACTGCCGCCTGAAGAACCTCACAGTAGGATACACGCTACCCAAAAAATGGACCCGCAAAGCGCTGATCGAAAGCCTCCGCATCTATTTTACGGGCGAAAATCTCGCCACCTGGTCGCCTATTCACTCGGACTATATCGATCCCGAAATGGCTGCCATGAACGACGAAATGCGCACCTACCCATGGCAAAAGACCTATATGTTCGGTGTAGACGTTACTTTCTAACCGCTTAAATGAGAAGAGTTATGAAAAAGATTCTATCGATATTGGCCACAGGCTGCGCACTGACGCTCGCGTCGTGCGAGGACTGGCTCGACAAATACCCGCTGGCACAGATGTCGCCCGAGACTTTCTTCTCGAGCGAAAACGAACTACAGGCCTTCAGCAACAAATTCTATACGGCGTTCCCGTCTGACGGTCTCTACAATGAGTACTGGGACAACCTTATCCATAACGACCTGCCCCAGGAGATGCGCGGCGGTCGTACGATTCCGGCATCGGGCGGCGGCTGGACCTGGACTAATCTGCGTGACATAAACACGCTGCTCGAATATTCAGGCAACTGCAAAGACACCGACATCAGGAATCGTTACGATGCCGTGGCCCGTTTCTTCCGCGCCTATTTCTACTTCGAGAAGGTGAAGCGTTTCGGCGACGTGCCCTGGTATTCGAAACCCCTCGGTTCAGATGACGCAGAACTCAAACGCCCCCGCGACTCGCGTGAATACGTCATGCAGCGCATGATCGAGGACATTGATTACGCCATCAATTACCTGTCCACGAAACGCGACCTCTACCGCGTCACGAAATGGACGGCCCTGGCTCTCAAATCGCGGTTCTGCCTTTTCGAAGGCACATTCCGCAAATACCACGGAATCGACGGCTATGAACACGACTGGAAATGGTATCTCGAACAGGCAGCCGATGCAGCCGAAGAATTCATCAACAACAGCGGTTACGGTCTCTACACCGACGGTGGGTCCAAAATAGCCTACCGTGACCTGTTCGTATCGGAAAATGCACAAAGCATCGAAGTTGTCCTTGCCCGCGACTACAACAGAGGTCTCAGTGTATTCCACAACAGCACTTTTTACTCGCTAAACACTTCATATGGACGTCCGGGCGTAACCCGCAAAATCGTCGATAGTTACCTAATGGCCGATGGTTCGCGTTTTACCGACCGTCCCGGTTGGCAGACGATGGAATTCAAGGATCAATGCGAAAACCGCGACCCGCGACTGGAACAGTCGATCCGTACGCCGGGATACACGCGTATCGGCTCCACGAAACAGGAGGTGCCGAGCCTGTCGACCTGCATGACAGGATACCAACCCATCAAGTTCGTTGCCCCGACCAATTTCGAATCCGACGGATACAACCTTTCGTACACAGACCTTCCGATCATTCGTACAGCCGAGGTTTACCTCAACTACGCCGAGGCCAAAGCCGAGATCGGGACATTGACGCAGGATGACATCGACCTGACGATCAAGAAACTGCGCGATCGTGTAGGTATGTCTAATCTGAACCTGGAAGCCGCCAACGCCAATCCTGATCCCTATTTGTCAGCCGCAGAAACGGGTTATCCGAATGTTACCGGCACAAACAAGGGAGTTATTCTCGAAATCCGCCGCGAACGGACCATCGAACTCCTACAGGAAGGGCATCGTTATTACGACATCATCCGCTGGAAAGAGGGCAAAACTTTCGCCCAGCCATTACGGGGTATCTACATTCCCCAGGGGACCAAAGAATACGACCTCGATGGCGACGGGACGCCCGATATTTACCTCAAGAACAAAGGTGAATCCCCGTCGACCAAAGCCCCGCTGGTCATGGAAATCGACCAGGACATTTTCCTTTCGGAGGGCAGTTACGGTTATATCGCGCCCCACAAGAACAATCCGGGCGAATGGAACGAGGCCCGGGATTATTTCTACCCGATCCCGACCGACGACCGTTCGCTGACCGGAGGCGCCCTGACCCAGAATCCCGGATGGGACGACGGACTGGACTTCTGATTTCAAATAGATAACCTGTTTAAAACGCGACAAAAATGAAACGTACGATCAAAAAATACTTAACAATTCTGCTGCTGTTCGGACTCACCTGCAAGGTAACGGCATGCAGCAATGGCAATTCGTTCGACGAATCCGAAATTCCGCCCCATCTGAAGCCCGGAGAATCCGAGACCCCGACCATGGACTACTATCCGAAAAAGGACGGTACGACGCGCCTGGTAAGCTATAACGTCGGCATTTTCTCCAAATACACCGACAGCTACCAGATGATCGCCGACATGATGACCGAAGCCAAGGCCGACCTCGTCGGTATCAGCGAACTGGACAGCTGCACGGTGCGCACGATGCGTGTTTTCCAGCTTAAAAAATTCGCCGAACTGATGGGACAGGACTGGAACTACAGCTATTCCCGCGCCATGGCCTACCAAGGCGGCGCCTACGGCGACGGAATCGCCTGCCACGAAAAGCCTGTCCGAACGTTTTCCGTTCCGCTGCCGCAGGGCGACGGTGCCGAGCCGCGCGTGATGGTGATCGCCGAGTTTGAGAAATACGTATTCGCCACGACCCATCTCGACCACGTATCGTCGCGGGCGCAGCTGGAACAGGTGGAGCAGATCAACAAAGTCATCGAGCGGGATTTTGCCACGTCAAAGAAGCCGGTCTTCCTGGGCGGCGACTTCAACGCCCGTCCTGAAACATCCACACTGGTCAGACTGAAGGCTAACTGGAAAGTCCTGACACCACATGGCGAGAACGACTACACCCACTCCTCGCAAAAACCGAACAAGTGCATCGACTATATCATGCTATGGAACGGAAACGGAGCCAGGTGCGAGGTGATCGGCACCAAGATCATGTTCGATTTCAACAAAGGCGACATTAAACAAGCCTCAGACCATATTCCCGTAATGGTCGACGTCAAATTCTAAAACAGGCACGAACACCTAAAACAAACCGATTATGACACGACATACGAAACTCCTCTCCCTTACAGCCGTCCTGCTCGTTGCGATGACCGGCTGCAAGGACGACGACGGGCCGGTGGTAAAGGAGGCTGCCGTACTGGGTATTCAGAACGCTTATTCAACCGATGCGCAGGTGATTTCGCTGGAAAGCCCCAAGAAGCAAACCGTCAACATCCGTGTCGCCGCCGAACAGATCAGCGGCAACTACGTAACCGTAGTGCTCAGGACCGCTCCCGAACTGGTCGATGTCTACAATACGGCACACGGCACGTCCTATAAACTCTGCCCGTCGGACGCCTATGCGTTCTCGACCGACGAAGTCATGCTGCCCCGTTACAATACGCTTTCATCGACTATAAAAGTGGAACTGCAGAGTTCGCGCATGCCCGACGAAGAGGCCTACCTGCTGCCGATCGCCATCGACTCGATCAAAGGCGATCCCCGGGCAACGGTCTCCGCAACAGACAACGTCCATTACATTCTCTTCAACAAGATCGTCAAACCGGGTCCGCCCGATCCCGTGCTGCTCGACCGCGACGGATGGAAAGTGCTGGCTGCTCCCAAAGCGAAGCCTAAATACGAAGTCGATAAGATGTTCGACGACGACATCAACACTTTCGGTTATTGCAATGCCGACGAAGAACAGGCAAATCCGCCCTACGATTTTGTCATCGACCTGGGACGGGAAGTAACCGTACGCGGCTTCCAGTTTGCACAACGATACATGACCAGCGGTAAACCCGAGGACGGAGCCCGCTACGGCATCGCTCACCTTGAAGTCTGGACAGCGAAGACGATTACCGGCGACGGAACAGGTGAGGCAAACGAGGGGAATTGGACTTACCGGCAGGAGTATCTGGATTATAAGACCGACCCCACCACTCCGCTGGATCCGATAAGTGTGGTTATCAATCCGATGCTCGAGGATTATCAGCATGCACGATATGTCCGCATCCGGGTCAATATCAGCTATACGAATAAAACTTACAACCCGACCTTCCGGGGCTGGTGTATCGCTGAACTGAACGTCTGGGGCAATACCGAACTGCTTGAATAATCCCGCGTTTTTCAAAAAAAGCCTGCGGGAAAAATCCTGCAGGCTTTTTTATATCCAACCGTATAATCATCCGGACCAGACAAAAACCAGGAAGCACCCGACCGCCTTTTTGTAACGGCAAATCACACGGCAAAATATTTTTTTGTTTCCGGAATTCATTATCTTTATAAACCGATATATGCTCTAAAGGCCCGTACATGACGGAGAATGAACAAGACCTAATCCTATGGGTGAGACTCGGCCGGGGGGGGGAGATTGCCGCCTTCCGGGAGTTGTTCGACCGCCATTATGCGCCGTTGTGCCGCTTTGCCGAATTCTGGCTCCGCGACCGCACCTCGGCCGAAGAGGTCGTACTCGATGTCTACACCCACGTCTGGCAGCACGCCGCAGAGTTGCAGATCACCGTTTCGGTGCGCGCCTACCTGTTCCGCGCCGTGCGCAACCGCGCGCTCAACCGCCTGCGCGACGACCGTTTTTCCTACATTCCGTTCGATGAACTGGGGGAGATTTTCGCCGGCCCCGAGGAGTTGCAGATCGAGACCGACGAGGTCATGGAACTCGTGGCCGAAGCCGTCTCCCAACTGCCCGGGCGTTGCCGCGATATCTTCCTCAAAAGCCGCCGGGAGCAGCTCTCGAACGCCGAAATAGCCGCCGAAATGCAAATCTCCGTCAAAACCGTCGAAGCGCAGATGAGCAAGGCGCTGCGGCGTTTGCGCAGGCTGCTCCACCGGGAATGACCCGCCGCGCGCAGAAGGAATAAAAAACGGAAAACGTGCGGCTTTTCCGTTTTTTTTCTACCTTTGTCCGATATGGAACGCACTGCAATCTTCCCCGGGTCGTTCGACCCCTTCACGCGCGGCCATGCGGCATTGGTGGACGAAGCGCTGAATCTTTTCGACCGTGTGGTGATCGGCATCGGCAACAACACCTGCAAACAGGGGCTGCTGACGGTCGAAAACCGCAAGCGGCTGATCGACGACATCTACTGCGGCGAGCCGCGCGTCGAAGCGCGCATCTACACCGGGCTAACGGGCGAATTCGCCGAGGAAACCGGGGCCTGCGCCATCATCCGCGGCGTAAGGAACACCACCGACTTCGAGTACGAGCGCACGATGGAGGCCACCAACCACCGGATTTATCCCGAGATCACGACCGTCATGCTGTTTACCCCCTCGCCCGTGGCCGACATTTCGTCGTCGACCGTGCGCGAGGTGCTCTCATTCGGACGCAACGTGGAAGAGTTCATGCCCATAGGAATAGATATTAACAAATACCTGTAATTATGATGGAATTTACAGCCGAAATGATCGCCGGGTTCTTAGACGGCGAAATCGTCGGTAACAAGGACGCCAAAGTACACACCGTCTCCTCGATCGAGGAGGG
>JAEZTA010000201.1 GCA_023443765.1 Bacteroidota bacterium
CATCAGGATGATCAGCGCGGTCTGGCGCAACAGCGCCGATTTACCTGACATGTTGGGGCCGGTGATCATCATGATCTGCTGCTGCTTGTCATCGAGCATCACGTCGTTGGGAATGTACTCCTCCCCCACGGGCATCAGCGTCTCGATCACCGGGTGGCGGCCCTGACGGATGTCGATGCGCTTACCGTCATCAAGCACAGGGCGCACATAGCGGCGTTCGCAGGCAATGCGTGCGAAGGACTGAAGGCAGTCGATACGCGCCACCACGGCGGCGTCGCGCAGCATCGGCGTGAGCGAGCCACAGATATAGGCCATGATTTCGGCGTAGATACGTTGCTCCAGCACGAGCATCTTCTCCTCGGCACCGAGGATTTTCTCCTCGTATTCTTTCAGTTCGCCGGTGATGTAACGCTCGGCATTGGCGAGCGTCTGCTTGCGAATCCACGTATCGGGAACCTTCTCCTTGTGGGCGTTGCGAACCTCGATATAATAGCCGAAAACGTTGTTATAGCTGATCTTAAGCGACGGGATACCCGTGGCTTCGCTCTCGCGCTGCTGAATGCGCGAAAGGTAGTCCTTGCCATGGAGTGCGATGCGGCGCAGGTCGTCCAGTTCGGCATCGACGCCGTCGGCGATCACGCCGCCCTTCTGAATCTGGTTGTTGAGCGGGTCGGGATAGATTTCACGGGCAATGCGTTCGCGAACTTCTGCCAGCACGTCGATCTGCCCGGCAAGCCCGTGCAGGCGGTCGTCGTCAGTGGATTCCAATGCAGCCTTGAGTGTCTCGATGGCTCCGAGCGAGTTCTTGAGTTGCACCAACTCGCGGGGCGTAACCCGCTGGGCGGCAATGCGCCCGGCGATGCGTTCGAGGTCTCCCACCAGCGCCACCTGTTCCCGGATCACGTCGGCCAGTTCGGTGTCCTTGATGAAGCGTTCGACCACGTCCAGCCGCTCGTTGATCCGCGCGGGGTCCTTGATCGGCATGGCGATCCAGCGTTTCAGCAGGCGACCGCCCATCGGCGTCAGCGTACGGTCGATCACATCGGCAAAACCGCACTTCTCGCGTGCGCCGTTCGAGGTGAAGAGTTCCAGATTGCGGATCGTGAATTTGTCGACCCACACGTAGTCGTCCTGGTCGATACGCGCAATGGAGGTGATGTGGCCCGTTTCGCGGTGCTCGGTGAATTCGAGGTAATAGAGGATGGCTCCGGCGGCCGAAACACCGCTGGTAAACTGCTCCACACCGAAGCCTTTGAGGGACTTGGTACCGAACTGCTTGCAGAGTTTTTCGCGGTTGACATCCTCCGAAAAGACCCATTCGTCGAGGCGGTAGGTGTAGAGTTTCGACCCGAACGAATTGGAAAAACGATCGTCGTAACCACGCTGGAAAACGACCTCCTTAGGCGAGAGGTTCGAGATCAGCTTATCGACATAGGAGTCCGACCCTTCGGCCACGTAGAACTCGCCCGTAGAGATGTCCAGAAAGGCGACGCCCGTGGTCTGCCGGCCGAAATAGACCGAAGCGATAAAGTTGTTCTCCTTGTTGGCCAGGATGTTGTCGCCCAGCACGATACCCGGGGTCACCAGTTCGATAACGCCGCGTTTGACAAGGCCCTTCACCGACTTAGGATCCTCCAACTGTTCGCAGATAGCCACGCGTTCGCCGGCCCGCACCAGTTTGGGCAGGTAGGTGTCGATGGCGTGGTAGGGGAATCCCGCCAACTCGACATACGTCGCCGAACCGTTGGCACGGCGTGTGAGCGTGATGCCCAGAATGCCGCTGGCCTTGATCGCATCGTCGCCGAAGGTCTCGTAAAAGTCGCCCACGCGGAACAGCAGGATGGCGTCGGGATGTACAGCCTTGATGGAGTAATACTGCTTCATCAAGGGTGTCTCGACATATTTTTTGTCGATCTTGTTGTCTGAGGTCAAAATAAAAAATTGTAAATTTATACAACAAAGATAGGCCTTTTTTGGATGCCGTGCAAAGTCGGCAACCAAATTTTTTCGCCTATTTTGTCGGTTTTTCCCGCCGCAACGTCAGATAATCCCGTTCTCTGCGAATACCCTGCGGTAAAACTCCGCTTTCCACTCCACGGGACGGGGATAAGCCCGCGACGAGGAGGGCATGCGCCACAACTTTATCTCGCGGCCCGCAAAGAGCATCGGCACGCACTCCCCCACGGCCGGTTCGTCGCAGCCGGTGATGGCGCGCAGGGTGTCGGTGGCTTTCTGGCCTGTCGTAACGATGGCCCGGCAGGCGGGAATCCGGGCCAGCAGAGCTTCGAGATCGACTTCACGTACTACTTGAAGAAAATTATCCGACGCATTGTCTTTCAATCGGATAACTTCTACTGCCGTATCATACAGTGCGATGCCCCGCTCGCGGCAGAAAGCCTCAATACGCTCCTTGTCGAAACGCCGTCCGCCGGGACAGAGGAAGTGCGTTTTATCGCCCGATGCAAGGTAGCCGACGATCCGCCACATATCGTTCTGAAGGTTGGGATAGAAGAACTCCATCGACCAGCGGATGCGCTTGGGCGGGAAGCTGCCCAGCATCAGGACACGGGCATTGGCAGGCAGGAAAGGCTCCAGGGGGTGTTGTTCGCTATTCATAGAATTTTTCGTCGAAATTTACAAGGTATAACTTATCGGTGGCGCGCGTCAGGGCCGTGTAGAGCCAGCGGAGCATGTCGCGCGACATTTGCTCGTCGCCGAACAGGCAGCGGTCGACAAAAACCGCCCGCCACTGGCCGCCCTGCGCCTTGTGGCACGTGACAGCGTAGGAGAACTTCACCTGAAGGGCATTAAAATGCGGATTTTCACGGATTTCCTTAAAGCGTTTCAACTTGCTTTTGATGTCCGTATAGTCCTTTTCCACTTCGTAGAAAAGGCGTGAAGACTCCTCCCGGGTGAGCGACGGCGACTCCGAGGCGATGGTGTCCAACAGGATTTTGCACTCGATTTCCGCCTCGTTGTAATCGGGAAATTCCAGTACGACATCAGCGAACCGGAAGCCGTAAAAGTCCTCGAACCGCCGGAGGCGTTTCAGGCGCGCAATATCGCCGTTGGCGATGAAGTTCATCGGGCAATCCTCGGTATGCTCGGGGAAGTAGTAGTTGTTCTTGACGACCATCAGCATGTCGTTGCTCTCGATCTCCTCTTCGGCGTAGAGCACGTTGCGGCGAATGCCCTCGTTATAGCGGTTGGCGCGCTTGTTCGAACGGGTGATGACGATCGTTTCGTCGCGCCCGTATTTGGCGTAGCAATCCTGGAGTTTATCGAGGAATTCGCCGCCCTCGACCGCTTCGATGTCGGGGAACAGCATCTCAAAACGGGGTATCTCGTAAAGACCGTTTTCGAGCATGCAGCGCACCAGCGTGGCGTTGAAAAGGATGCCCGACTGGGCCTCCTGGCGCACCACCTCGTCCATCGTGCCGTAAACGATGCCGCCATACGCATCCATCGACGCCGGATCAAGTGCCGGACTGTAATCGGCCCCGACGGGCGGCAGCTGCGCGCTGTCGCCGACCAGTATCAGGCGGCATCCGCGGCCGCTGCGGACGTATTCCACGAGGTCCGAAAGCAACGAACCGCTGCCGAAAATCGCCCCGCCCGAAGTGTTGTCGGAGAGCATCGAAGCCTCGTCGACAATGAAAACCGCCCCGCGCTCAGCATTGAGGTTTAACGAGAATTTCGATTCATAATCGGCGTTCGTACGCTGTCGGTAGATGCGTTTATGGATGGTAAGTGCTTTTTCCTGAGCATATTGGGCCAGCACCTTGGCAGCCCGGCCCGTGGGGGCCAGCAGCACGGGTTTGATTCCCAACTCTTTAAGCGCACCGACAAGCCCGGCGATAAGCGTCGTTTTTCCGGTTCCGGCATAGCCGTTCAGCACGAAAATCTTCGAAAAATCGTCATCTGCAAGATATTCGGATAATTTTTCTATAATTTTTTTTTGTCCGGGAGTTGTTTCGAAACAAATTTTAGCGTAAATTTGGGTCGCGATACGTGTATTGAGCATGCGTCGGTTTTTAGCTGCACAAAATTAATAACAAATATTTATTATTAAAATGAAAAAACTCTTTCAAATCATTCTTGCCGTAGCGATCGTGGGTTTGGTCTACGTCATCTACGTCCAGATTTCGACACCGATCCGGTTCGAACAGGAAACGAAGGCGAAGAAAGCCAAAGTTATTGACCGCATCAAGGACATCCGTACGGCTCAGCGCGCTTTCAAGACGAAGTACCAGCACTTTACCGGCACCTTCGACTCGTTGCAGTCGTTCATTCTGAACGATACCCTCGAACTGGAGCGTAAGATCGTCGACGAAGACGACTCCGTGGCTTTGGCTATGCTGCTGAAGTCGGGCCGCAAGAATGTGGAAAAGTTCAAAATCGCCGTTATCGACACGATTTTCGCGCCCAAGAAGCTCTCGCGTCAGGATGTTGAGAACATGCGTTTCATCCCCGGAACCAACAATCAGGCTCAGTTCATCATGGAGGCCGGTATCATCACCACCGAATCGAAGGTCGTGATTCCCGTCGTGGAGGTTCGCGCCCCCTACAAGATATTCCTCGACACGGTAACCTACCGCCAGGAGGTGATCAACCTGATCGACGACGAGCAGAACAACTTCAACCGTTACCCCGGCGTTAAGTTCGGATCGATGGAAGCTGGTAACAATGAGGCAGGTAACTGGGAGTAAAACTCCGCAACCAAATAATAAGGTGTCCATTCAGCTATCGTTGGATGGACACTCTTTTTCGGTCCCTGCACTCTCGGAACTGCCCGCAAGCGGAGCTCCGGTGACGGTCGAGCTGCTGTTGCCCCGCACGATGCTCGTCCCGGCCGACCTCTTCGATACGGAAAAGAGTGCGGAACTGCTGGCCGCAAACGGCATGCCGCCCACGGCAGAGGAATGCGTGGTCCACAGTGACCCGGAAGCGGAATTCGTTGCCCTCGCAGCAATCAACCGTGAGGCTCTGCGGCAGGTGGAAGAGAAACTGGGCGAGAGGGCCCGGTTCACTACCCCGCTGCTCGACACCCCTGCAAACACGGCAAAAACCGTATGGATGAGTCGCAGGGCAGGGCTCTTATATATAAAGGTATACGATGCCGGAGAGTTGCAGTTGGCCGAGGTTCTGCCGGCTGCGACGGAGACTGATGTAGCTTACTTTTTCGAACGACTGGACGGTTGTTTTCCCCTCAAAGGGTACGAACTCCGCATTGCGGGCGACGACCCGAAAGCGGCACGTAAACTGCTCGGCAAACGATTTAAACAAGTGACATGCGAATAATCAGCGGAAAATACAAGGGACGGGCGATCAATCCGCCCAAGAACCTGAGGGCGCGTCCTACGACCGATTTCGCCAAAGAGAACCTCTTCAACGTACTGGGCAACCTGGTCGATTTCGAGGAGTGCGATGTGTTGGACCTCTTTGCCGGCACAGGGTCGATCAGCTACGAATTTGCCTCGCGCGGAGCCCGGAGCGTCACGGCAGTGGAAATCAACGCCGTGCATTACAATTTTATCAGGCAGACGGCTTCGCAGTTGGGAATCGAAAACCTCTACCCTGTCAAGGCCAATGTTTTTCTCTACCTGAAAAGTTGCACCAAGCAGTTTGACATCATCTTTTCGGACGCTCCCTACGACCTGGAAGGCAGCGAACAGGTCGTGAAACTGGTTCTGGAGCGCGACCTGCTCCGTCCGGGCGGCATCCTGATCTTCGAGCACTCGAAAAAAATGGATTTTTCGGATTTTAATGAGTTCTGGCAGTTAAGGAGTTACGGAAGCGTGCAATTTTCTTTTTTCAAAAAGCCGTAAAACCGTTTGTTGATTTAAAAAATTACACTATCTTTGCACTCGCAATAACCGGAATGGTGCGTTAGTTCAGTCGGTTAGAATACGTGCCTGTCACGCACGGGGTCAGGGGTTCGAGTCCCCTACGCACCGCCAAAATTAATCGTTGCCCGATTTTACAGCTATGTAAAATCGGGTATTTTGTTTTCCGAAAGGCAGAATAAACCCGAAGCCAAGCTGGTTTTCAAAGCTTATATATCGGGCAAAATACTTGTTTTTCTACCCGGGATAACTGATACATTATAAGTGAATTGACTGGATAAGAGAGCTCTTATCTCTTTGTAAGAAACCGCATTTTAGAATAATGAATTAGTTATCAGTTTGATAGATTATCCATCAATCAGATTGTGTTGAATAGTTGTATCCATTCATGGATCATAAATGGCTGATCGCCTTCGAAGGCCTGAATGCTTCAAAAAGGGCAATTCATTGTGCTTTTAGACAATAATAACGATCTGGTAATGATATAAATGCTTAATATATAGACTGTTTTTTTGAGGGGGGGGGGATTTTTCAGCATAAGATTTAAACTGAATTCTTTGGACGTTTGAACAATTTTCCATACTTTTGTGTAGTAAAAGTATGGTTTCTTACAAAGAAACCGCTCAAACTCACGGCCCTCATCTCGTTTGTCGGGATTGATCCGGGGTGTCGGAATGTGCTTCGCACCAAGCGACCGAGTTTTTCCTGCTACGCATGACCCTGACATTCCATGCGAGTATGGGGAGATTGTATGGTTGCTAGATCAATAAAGGGGGTTACTCAACAGCATATGGATAACGAATCGCCAGGAATTCATTGGTATGCAATACGGGCTTTTCACAATAAGGCAAGGAGTATAAAAGCGCAGATGGACAAAGATGGTCTGCAAAGCTATATCCCAATGCGTACCGTCGAAAAAAGCCATAACAGCAATACTACTTATACCAAAGAGCCTGTTATTCCGTCATTGATTTTCATTCGCGCTGACCAAGGCTATATCGAGAATCTCCGAAAAGACCCTGCAAGTTATGCCGGAGTATATTGCTACCCCGGAACAACAACGCCGGCTGTGATTTCCGACCGGGAAATGGAGATGTTCATTTTCGTTACAACCGTCGGGAGCCGGAATCTGGAAGCTATCGATATCTCACTGGCCAAAGGCGACCGGATACGGGTTACGGACGGAATATTCAAGGGTGCCGAAGGATATATCACCCGGGTTCATAACGCCAAACGGTTGATCGTCGTTATCGAAGGCATCGCGGCCATAGCGACAACGTATATCCCGAAAGATTATGTCGAGAAGATTGTAGAACCCCGGTTCTAATACTCGCAGAGCGAAAGCGCAAACCAGTTATTTCAAATTTTTATAACCATGACCGGGAAAGACATAAGGGAACTTTTTCCATTCCTGTGTAATCATCGCATCGCGTCGCAGAGTGATGTTCGCCTCGATGCGCTTTCTCGGATGTGCATAGCTTATAATGATTTGATCTGCATGCTGGCCTGCGATGATTATGAACACCGGCGGAAAATCTCACGCAAGATCGACTCGTTTTACCGTGTCATGGACTGTTCGTCAATTGACGGGTTGTTACAAAAATATCGGCTGACTAAAAATGTCACCATGGCGATCTACGGTTCGAAAGACGAAGAGTGCAGCGAACTGTATTACAGGCTGATCGACAAATACCTGAAACATCCTGCGCCGGGGGATGAGACTGCCGTAATGCAGTGTATTGTATATGAGATCGGCAATATTGCAGGGAACAATACCGAGTACGATTTCTATCCCTGGTTCCGGGAACGCTGCCGGCAATGGATTTCGGAATTAAACGAAATGGGTTGCTGGCAGGAGTTGCCGACCGAAACGGCCCTGCGGCGCTTGCGGTTGTTGCAGGACAACAGTCGCATATTCAGGAATACGGATTTCGATTCCGATATTCTTTGTGCATATAACTATTACAGGGCGCACCTGATACTTCCGGGACAAATAACTGCTGAAGACCTGCCGTTGTTGGGTGCATGGTATGATATGCTCCGGATTCCCGGCCATGTGCCATACGAACCGGCATTGCTGCAACAGATCGCCGGTCTGCTGGATGATTTTGCAGCGACGGCCGAACCTCGTTCGGATGCGTGGTATTTCGCCACGAGCTATGCAGTCACCCAATGTTGCGCTGATATAATCGATCAGGTACAACGCAAAATGATGCAGCAAATCGCATAGCATCAGGAACAAACGCTGCATTCCATTATTTACCGTATTTTCAGTCACAGCGACGGAGAACTTCCCTCGCAGTGATATGTTTGCGATGTCCATTCGGAAACATTTGCCACAACAATTCATCGGAATTTCCATATATGCGTCACTGTAATTAGCAAACTATCCCGATTTAACTTCGCCTCCACATGCTATTTAGGATCTTATCCGGTTTAGGGATCGAGAAGTACGTTTCGTCGCGTTACTTTTCGTCATGGCTTATTCTTGCCATCGATACCGTTGTTTCCGTTTTCTCTACCTTCGTCGCGT
>JAEZTA010000055.1 GCA_023443765.1 Bacteroidota bacterium
ATCGGGTGCCGCTGCAAGGTCTGCACTTCGGCGGACCGACGCGATAACCGCCTGCGCACTTCGGCGATGGTCGAGACGCACGGTGTGCGCATCGTCATCGACGCCGGACCCGACTTCCGCTACCAGATGCTGCGCACAGGCGTGCGGCGCCTCGACGCCATCCTGCTGACGCACGAACATAAGGATCATATCGGCGGTCTGGACGACGTTCGGGCCTTTAATTTTGTCGATTATCCGCCGACCATCCACAAGGTTCACATCTTCGCGGCCCCGCGGGCGTTGGAGTGTGTGCGCAAGGATTTCGACTACGCCTTTGCGCAGGATAAATACCGCGGTGTGCCGGAGATCGAACTGCACGAAATCGACACGGCGAAGCCGTTCCGGGTCGGTGATGTGGAGATCGTTCCCGTTTCGGGGCACCATTCCGAGCGTTTCGAGGTCACGGGCTTCCGCATCGGGCCGCTGGCTTACCTTACGGACTTCAAGACGATTGACGATGCCGAGGCGGAGAAACTGCGCGGTGTGGAGGTGTTGGTGGTCAACGCTCTGCGTCTGGTCGCCCATCCGTCGCACTTCAACCTCGAAGAGGCGCTGGAACTGATCCGCCGCACCGGGCCGCGCGAGGCTTATATTACGCATATGTCCCACGAAATCGGCCTGCATGCCGTGACGGAGCCGATGCTCCCGCCGGGCGTGCGGCTGGCTTATGATATGCTGGAAGTGGAGATAGGGGATATTTAGGTCCACATTCCGGTCGCATGCGATAAACCCCTCCCGAGGGAGGGGTTTGGGGTGGGGTCAGACTTGTAAACGCGGCGGAACGCCGCGGGAACGACAGTTGATGTTGCAAAACCGGGAACGGATAAAAAACGATATGAAAATGAAAACACTCAAGGATAAGGTAATCGTTATTACGGGCGCTTCGTCGGGTATCGGCGAGGCAATGGCCCGGGTGTATGCCGCGCAGGGCGCGAAAGTGGTGCTCGGAGCGCGCAGCGTGCAGAAATTGCAGCTTCTCGCGGGGGACATTCGCTCGAAGGGCGGACATGCGGCCTATTGCGGGATGGATGTGACGAAACCCGGGGAGTGCCGGGAACTGATCGAAACCGCCGTGCGGGAGTTCGATGGCGTGGACGTGCTGATCTGCAATGCGGGCATCTCGATGCGTGCCATTTTCGACGACGTGGACCTCGACGTACTCCACCAACTGATGGATGTCAACTTCTGGGGTACGGTCAACTGTTGTAAATACGCATTGCCCTACCTGCAGGCATCGAAAGGCTCGATCGTCGGCATTTCGTCCGTCGCGGGCCTGCACGGTCTGCCGGGCCGCACGGGCTATTCGGCCTCGAAATACGCCATGACGGGCTTCCTCGAAACGCTGCGCATCGAAAACCTCAAGAAGGGCCTGCACGTGATGATCGCCTGCCCGGGGTTCACCGCTTCGAACGTTCGTTTTTCGGCCCTCACGGCCGACGGTTCGCAGCAGGGCGAAACCCCACGCGACGAGGCGAAGATGATGACCGCCGACGAGGTGGCCCGTATCGTGGCCAAAGGCATCCTGAAACGCAAACGCCTCTGCCTGATGGAAAACGAGGGCCGGGCGACGCACTTCGTCAAGAAATTCGCTCCTGCGTTCCTCGACCGGATGTTCTATCTGGTGATGTCCAAGGAGCCGGATTCGCCTTTTAAATAGCTGAAATCCAAAAATCGGGCGGGAACCTTTGCAGGCTCCCGCTTTTTCGTCCCCATTTTGCGCGTCGGAACCCCTTTGGACCGGTTCTCCGACCGAAAATACCGACCTGCTCCGGGACAGGAATATACAAAAGAAAATGCCGACCTACTTTGCCACGAGTTTCAAGAAACACGTCGGGTGCCTGCCCACGGAGTATGTCCGCAATCGCAAGAACGAGAAGGCGGGGTAGTCCGAACGTACTGTAAAGAAAACGCCCGGAGTCTTCACAAGGCTCCGGGCGTTTTTATGGGATCGGTTCTCCTATTTGGAGAAGATCGAGGAAATTTCCTTGTAGTTGTGTACGCGCTCGATCACGTCGGCAAAGAGGTCGGCGACCGACAGCACCGTGAATTTGTGCAGGTCCTTGTCGGGGTTGAGCGGAATGGTATCGGTCACGATCACCTCCTCAAGGGCGCTCTCGTTGATGCGCTCGTAGGCCGGGCCCGAAAGCACGGGGTGGGTGATAGCGGCGCGGACGCTCTTCGCTCCGCGGGCCATGAGCATGTCGGCGGCCATGCAGATCGTACCGGCCGTGTCGATCATGTCGTCGACGATCAGTACGTTACGGCCTTCGACATCGCCGATGGCGGTCATCTTGCCTACGACGTTGGCTTTGGCGCGCTCCTTATGCGAAATGTTGATCGGCGTGCCGAGCAGTTTCGAGTAGGTGTTGGCACGCTTGGCGCCGCCCATGTCGGGCGCTGCGATCGAGAGGTCCTCGATGTTGAGGCTCTTGATGTAGGGGACGAAAATGCCGCTGGCGTAGAGGGCATCGACCGGAACGTCGAAAAATCCCTGAATCTGGTCGGCATGCAGGTCCATCGTCATCACACGGTCGACACCTGCGGCCATCAGCATGTTGGCTACCAGCTTGGCGCCGATCGGTACGCGGGGACGGTCCTTACGGTCCTGGCGCGCCCAGCCGAAGTAGGGCATCACGGCTACTACCTGGTGGGCAGAAGCACGGCGTGCGGCGTCGATCATCATCAGCAGTTCCATCAGCGTGTCCGAGGGCGGAAAAGTCGATTGGATGATGAAGACCGTACAGCCGCGGATCGACTCGTTGTAGCAGGGCTGGAATTCGCCGTCGCTGAAACGCAGGACTTCCGACTGCCCGAGCGTCGTGCCGAAGCTCGCAGCGATCTTTTTGGCCAGATACTCCGAATCGCGACCGGTGAAAATTTTGATTTCGTGGATAGCCATAGATATCGAGGATTTTTTTGACGATGCAAAGATAGGACAATACGCCGAAAAAACACACCCCGGGGGATGTGTTTTTTCAACATTCGGTTAAACTTTACGGGCTGTGGGCAGTTTTTCGCGCTGTGGCGTCGTGTAAGGCCCTTTTGGTCGCCGTCCGGTTTAGTTCTGGCTAAGGCATTCGCCGATGAAGCCGAGGATTTCCTCGCGCCCGGCGCCCTTCTCCGACGAGGAGACGAACATCGGCGGCAACTCCTCCCACTGCTCGGCGAGGGTGGTGCGGAACCTTTCCACGCTCTTCTCACACTGGGTTTTCGAGAGTTTGTCGGCCTTGGTGAAGATGATGCCGAACGGAATGCCGTTCTCACCGAGCATCTCGATGAACCGCAGGTCGATCTTCTGGGGTTCGAGGCGGATGTCCACCAGTACGAACAGGAAGTGCATCTTCTCGCACTTGACGACGTAGTCGGTGATCAGCTTCGAGAACTCGCTGCGCTGGGACTTCGACGTGCGGGCGTATCCGTAACCGGGCAGGTCGACCAGGTACCACGCGTCGTTGATGCGGAAATGGTTGATGAGGCGTGTCTTACCGGGTGTTCCCGACACCTTGGCCAGCCCTCCGCGGGCGGTGAGCATGTTGATGAGCGACGACTTGCCGACGTTGCTCCGCCCGATGAAGGCGATGTCTTTCAGGTCGTCTTTCGGGACCTGCGAAATGCGCTCGGACGAGCATTTGAATTCGGCTTTGGTGATCTGCATCGGTGTTTTATTTTGGAGGTTTTGCCGGGGTGCACCCTGTCTAAGCGCAAGTTTAGCTTTTGCAAAGATAGTAAAGAGTTTCCGGATTGGAAAATCCGCCCGTCGCTTTGCCCCGTTTTAACGGTTGCCCGTCCACTCCATCTTCAGCGAGTAGCACATGACGGCAGCCAGGATGACGAACAGCCCGACGCTTCCGGCCAGCAGCGCATAGGTTTCGAGTTGCAGCAGCACGTAAACGTAGGTGTAAAGGATCGCCAGCAGGGCCCCGATGCAGAGCGCCGTGCCGCGGATGCGGATGGCGCCGTAGATGTAGGCCGTGATCAGCGAGGTGGTCATCAGGGCGGCGATCAGGTAGGCCAGTCCGAAGCTGAGGTGTTCGGAAATCGACACGAGCAGCGAATAGAAGAGGATCAGCGCCAGTCCGACGAGCAGGTACTGGAAGGCGTGGATGTTCTTCTTGCGGGTCATCTCGACGAACAGCACCCCGATAAAGGTGAGCAGGATCACCAGTACGGCGTATTTGATCGAACGCATGGCCTGCTGGTACTGGGTGACGGGCACGAGCAGGTTTACGCCCAGTTCGCTCCGGGAGATGGCGTACTCGTGGTCGCCGGACCCCAGCACCTGTGCATAATTGCGGTTCTGCGCCACGACCTTCCATTCGGCCGTGAATCCCTGTTCGGTCACCTCGCGCGTGGAGGGCAGGAAGTTGCCGATGAAACTCGGCGTCGGGCAGTCGGATCTGAGGCGGATGGTGTTCTGGTTGCCGACGGGTGCGAAGTAGAGCGCGGCCGAGCCTTTGAGCTTTATTTTCAGCGTGAACGGAATCTGCATCCCCGGTTTTTCGGCCCATTCGCCCAGGTCGGCTTTTGCGGCTACGCCGACTTCGAAGCAGTCGTTGTCCGGGGCGGTGGCGGTGGGGTGTTCTTTGCCGTCCCAGTCGATCACGATACTCTCCTCGATACCCCGCAGGTCGGAGATTCCGACGCCGATGCTCACCGCTTCGGTGTCGATCCGGACGCCCTTGTCGAGCAGGCTTTTCAGCTCTTCGGGACTGGCGAATGTGCCCGTAAGGGTGATTTCCGAATTGTAGACGTTCGTGTCGTAAAGCCCGCGCCGGAGCTGCTGGCAGGCGGCACTGCCGTCGATCGTGAGTTTTTCGGGCAGGACGGTCAGCTGATTGCGGGCCGTCGAGCGCTTCCCGTTTTCGTCCGTGACGGTGTAAACGTAGGGGATGGTCACGACGGGACCCGTGATGTGCTGCTCGTCGCTCCACATGCGGGCGACCTCCCGCTGTGCGCTTTCCATCATTTCGCTCCGTTCGAAGATCAGCGACATGATCATGCCGCCCGGGATGAGCAGGATCAGCATGATGATGCCGATAAAGACGATTTTCAGCGTCAGCGGGTTCGATTTTGTCTTCTTTTCGGGTTCGGGGACCGCAACCTGCGGTGCCGGGGTGATTTCGGGATTGGTTTCCATACGGTTTAGTTTTTTTAGAAAGTACTTTTAATTACAAAGTGAATTGGCGAAAAAAAAGACGGTCACTTTTCAGCCGACCGTGAAGTGGCGTCGATAAACGATTCGAGGGCCTGCAAATGGCGGCGGAACGCCTCGCGTCCCTGGTCCGTGGCCCGGTAGGTGGTGTTGGGCATGCGTCCGATGAACTGCTTCGACGAAGTGATGTAGCCGGCGTTCTCCAGCGTCCGGGTATGAGTCACCAGGTTGCCGTCGGTCAGGTTGAGCAGCGAGCGCAGGGATTTGAAGTCCATGCTGTCGTTGACCACCAGCACGGCCATGATGCCCAGCCGGACTTTGCTTTCCAGCGTCTTGTCGATATTTTCGAGGTTCAGGTTCACCGCTTGTTCTTCGTTGCGAGGAAAATGATGCCGTAGAGGATATTCAGCGCGCCGAATCCGGCTGCCCAGAAGATGAGGGCATAGCCTTGGTAGAAGCTGTCGACGAGTCCCAGTGCGAGTTCGGCGTAACCCAGGTAGCGGACCGAACTGAACGTGTGGTTGGAGGCGGAGACGAGCGCCATGCCGTAGAATATCAGCATGATCGAGGAGGTCAGCCCGTAATAGCCGTTGACGAAGAGCGCGAGGCTGAAGATGCCGCCGACGATCAGCGGCAGGAAGAAGTTCCACAGCAGGCGGCGCGCCGTGGCGTCGATTGTGATTTTCGAACCTTTGCGTTGCGCTTCGAAGTAACTCAGCCCCACGGCGGTCGCCAGGCAAAGGACGATCAGGGCGGCAGCTGCGATCAGCAGGGCGTAGATGCGCGTATAGGTGTTGACCGTCAGCATCGGGGCGATGTCCCAGCCGCCGTTGAAGACCCGGTTGACGGTCCACGAAGCCACCAGCGCCAGGATGCCGACGACGATCGGGGCATAGGCGCTCACGTTGAGGAAACGCGACGAACGGTTCATCAGCGTCCGTATCTCTGTCAGGGTCGAATAGACCTCGTTGCCTTCTTTCTGCTGCATAGTGAAAAGTACTTTGTGATGCAAAGTTAAAGCTAAAATCCGGAATTGCAAATTTTCCGGCGATTTTTTGTGAAGGGCGGGCGGAATTCGGTGTGGCGGTGAATGCTCGGGCAGGAATAAAGCCGGGGGAGGCAAAGGGTGGAGTTCGACTGAGCCTTCGCCTTTCGCTTATTCCAGCGCCTTGGCAAACTTCAGCAGGGCATGCCTGTGGCCACGGCGGTCGGTGCGCTGTTCGACCTCGCGCGGGAGGTAGCCCATTTTGGTGTAGAGCAGGATGCCCCGGGTGTTGGTCGAGAAACACGAAAGCCGAATCTCTGTTGCGCCGTGCTTTTCGCGGGCGAGGCGTTCCATCGTGCGGATCAGGTACTCCCCGATGCCCCGGCCCCGAAGGCGGGGCGAGACGACGGCATTGCCGATGGCGCAATAGTTTCCGGGCGCTACGTCGTAGAAATTGGCGTATCCGGCCACTTTTCCGTCGCATAACACCACGGTCGGATCGGACCGCTGCGCACTCACCGCCGCCAGTTGTTCCTCCGTGAGCGGAAAATCGCCCTGCGGGTACATGTAGAACAGTTCGCGGGCACTGCGCGGGAAGCGGCAGACAGTCGCGAAATCTTTGTCCGTCGCTTTCCGGCTCTCCATTTTGAAAAGCATTCTTTTTTGCTTATATTTGTAGGAAACAGGACAATGCGACTATTGTTCCCACGTGAGTGTCACCCACAGCGGGCAGTGGTCCGAGGCGGTGGTCGTGTAGTCCACGGTAGGGTCTGTTACGACGGTCGATGCGGGCAGTCCGCGGCCGAGGATGTAGTCGATGCGGATGGATGGTTTGTCCGACGGGAACGTCATCTGCGTGGTGTCCGAAAGGGGGCGGAATTCGCTGCCCAGCCCGTCGAGCACGGTCCGGGCGACCTTCATGTTGAAGTCCCCGGCCAGCAGCACCGGTTTACGGCAGGTGTCGGTGACCGAGCGGATGATCGGCAGCGAAGCGAGCTGGTCCTGGCGGGTGAGCGAGAGGTGGGTGACGCAGACCACATAGTCGGGGAACTCGGCGACGAGCAGTGCACGGGCCTCTTCGCGCCCCGGAAGCGGAATGCGGCGCACGGAGAGCGGCTCGGTGCGCGAGAGCAGGCCGATGCCGTAGGCGCCTCCGTCGTAGTCGATGGCGCGGCAGAAGTGGGCGTGCATGCCTGTCATTTCGCCCAGTTCGGCCGGGATGAAGCGGCCCGCCATGCGTCCGGTGACGCTGTCCACCTCCTGCAGGGCCACGATGTCGGGAGCCGTGCGGTTGATGACCTCCGCTATGCGTCCGAGGTCCTGGACATTGTCGATCCCGCGGCCGTTGCGGATGTTGTAACTCATGAATTTCAGGGTCGTCTGGCGCGGTGTGTGGGCGCTCAGCAGGAAGCCGCAGCAGGCGATCGGCAAGAGAATACGCAGTAATGATTTCATCTCGAAAAGGGTAGTTTCCCGTAAAGGTAAGGCAAACCGGATGAAACGCCAAATTTATTTCTTCCGGAAACAACGGTTTAGCATTCAATTTGAAGCGATACGTCAAACTTTAAAAGATCCTGTCTATGAAAATTCATCCCCTGACGATGCTGTGCGCCGGTGCGCTGGCCGTCTTTGCTCCGCAGGCCGACGCCTGCACCCGCGCCGTTTACCTCGGACCCGACGGCATGACCGCCACAGGCCGCACCATGGACTGGCGCGAGGATCCGCTCACCAACCTCTACATTTTCCCGCGGGGCACCGAACGCCGCGGGGCGAATACGGACAACACCGTTTTCTGGACCTCGAAATACGGCACGCTCTCGGCTGCCGGGTATGACATCGGCATTACCGACGGCATGAACGAGGCCGGGTTGGTCGCCAACCTGCTGTTCCTGCCCGAGTCGGTCTACGAACGTCCCGGCGACACGCGTCCGGTCATGGGCCTGAGTATCTGGACGCAGTATGTGCTCGACAATTTCGCCACGGTGAACGAGGCTGTGGCCGAACTCTCGAAGGATAAGTTTCGCATCGACGCTCCCGACCTGCCGAACGGCGTCAAGTCGCGCCTGCACCTGGCCATCTCCGATACGTCGGGCGACAGCGCGATCTTCGAGTACCGCGACGGCAAACTGGAAGTCCACCACGGGAAGCAGTATCAGGTGATGACCAATTCGCCTTTTTACGATGACCAGCTGGCGATTCTCGACTACTGGCAGCAGATCGGCGGCCTCACGATGCTGCCGGGAACCAACCGCGCCCCGGACCGCTTCGTGCGGGCGTCGTTCTACATCAATGCCGTCGTGCAGACTGCCGATCCGAAGATCGCCGTGCCGGCCGTGATGTCGGTCATGCGCAACGTCTCGGTTCCCTACGGCATCTCCACGCCCGAGAAACCGCACATCTCGTCGACGCGTTGGCGCACGGTCTGCGACCAGAAAAATAAGGTCTATTATTTCGAGCCGACGCTGGCTATGGAGACTTTCTGGGTGAACCTCGCGGCGATCGACTTTGCGAAAGGCAGCGGCGAGCGGACCCTCACGCTCGTCGGGGCTCCGGCCTACACGGGCGACGCTACGGCGAAATTCCGCAAGAGCGCCAAACCCTTCGTCTTCCTGTTCGGAGCGTAATTGACCCCTTGGAAATAAAAAATCCCCGGATAACTCCGGGGATTTTTTGTATCAGCGATGCCGTGGATATTTGTTGTTGAAACGGTACCCGACGCCCAGCATCAGGAAGTTGGGCATGTGGAAGTCGCGGAGACTGTAACCGATGTGGACATAGGAACTGCGCGTCACGGCGACTTTCAGCGTCAGCATCTGGTAGAAGGACTTCAGGTCGCCGCCCTTGTGCAGGAAGTTGGTTCCCAGGCCTACGCCGATGTTGAAGTAGGGCATCACGAACTCGGCGCGGGCCGAGACGCCGAGCGCCATCTGTTTGTCGACGCCGGGTTTTTCCACCACGAGGTCGGCGCTGCCGCCCATCGGCACGATCTGGTCGGCGATGGTGACGTTGGCGCTGCCGTCGTACACGCCGTCGAGCGACACGCCCGCGCGGAACTTGTAGCCGAAGTTATACATCGAGGCGAAGTTGAAGCCCAGGACCGTATAGGCATCCGGCGCGGCATACTGCTTGTCGCCGACCTCGATGCCCTTGCGGCGCCACGAGCCGAACAGCGTCAGGTCGTAGCTGAAGTGGCGCGGGAATGCCGGGCTGAGCGTACGAGGAGCCATCTCGGCCGACTTTCTGCCGAAATTGTAGCTCAGGCCCGCCCGCAGTCCGATGGAGTTGAGGCCCGCATTGGGGAATTTGGTGTTGCCGTTGGAGAAGTGCGTGAGGCTCACGCCCGCCGTGAAGTCCACCTCGCGCGTCACCCGCCAGTCGAAGAAGAAGTCGGCGTTGAGGTAGGCGTTCATCTTCGACCCCATCATCTTATTATAGGAGTTGTTGATGTCGTCGTAGGGTTTCCAGCCGAACGAAAGGCCGAAATTCCACTCGTAGTTGAATGACAGCCGCGGGCTGATGCGTGCGATACGTGCCCCCTGGAAGAGGTAGACGGCAATCGGATTACCCAGTTCCTCGGGGTTTCCGAAGTCGTAGTAGGCTGCGCCGATGCCCTGGTAGGCGCCGCCGTAAATCTGGTCGGGGACCGATCCGGGGCGGAACTGGAACGAGTAGCGCAGGTGTCCCGAAAGCGAGAGGTCGATCGGCTGTCCCGAACGGTTGTCGCCTTCGACGAAGGGATTGGTCGGGAAGATGTGTTCGGGGCGGAATTCCGCGCTCAGACGGTGCATGAAACGGCGTTCGGAGGTGGTTGTGTCGCGGCTCCGTATGGTCGATCCGTCGGCATAGCGACGCTGCGGGCGATACTCCCGGCGTTGCTGTCCGTCCTGGAATCCGGCGCGGTAACCGGCGTTGTACCCCCTCATGTAATCGTTGTTACGGAAGTTGTCGCGGTACCCGGTGCTGTCCGGTTTGGCGTCGGGCGCCCCGGAGGTCGTTTCGTCAGCTGGAACAGTTCCGGCCGGCAGCCCTTCTGCGCCGGCTTTGGCGGAAAGGAAGAACAGGACTCCCGCAAGAACTGCTGTTCTCCACATCCGTATTTTATTTTTCATGTGAGGCTGAAATTCACGTTTTGACGCCGAAGTTACGAATTTTTCCGTAAACTGAGTCATCACGGACTTAATAATAATAAAAAAAGTCCCCCGCCGGAGAGGCGGAGGATTTCCGTATTTCGGTGTATTACACGCGTGGGACAACCTTCCGGATTAATACCCGAGTATTCGGAGTATCGGGCGGTAGGATTGCTCCCTGGCGAACAGGCTGGCCAGTTGAAGCCCTCCTTTTCAAAGGAGGGTTTGGGAGGATTGTCTGTACGGATGTATTACACGCGAGGGACAACCTTCCGGATTAATACCCGAGTATTCGGAGCATCGAGCGGTAGGATTGCTCCTTGGCGAACAGACGCGTGTAATACTCGTTGTCCGACTTGTCGCGGTCGATGATCACGTGTTTGGGCGCGGGAATCAGACAGTGCTGGATGCCGCCGAAGCCGCCGAGCGACTCCTGGTAGGCTCCCGTGTGGAAGAATCCGATGTACTGCGTGTTGCCCTCTTCTAGCTTGGGCAGGAAGATGGCGCTGGTGTGGCACTCCGAGTTGTAGAAATCCTCGCTGTCGCAGGTCAGTCCGCCGAGCAGCACGCGCTGGTACTCCTTGTCCCAGTTGTTGATCGCCAGCATGATGTAGCGCTGGTTGATGCCCCATGTGTCGGGCAGGGTGGTGATGAACGACGAGTCGATCATGTACCAGTTCTCG
>JAEZTA010000076.1 GCA_023443765.1 Bacteroidota bacterium
ACAACTTTTGATTGAACTTCTGACATAATTTTAATTTTTTAGTTAAACAATTATTTGGAAATAGTTCTTTTACATTTCCAGAGCAATTTTGCGCAAAAGTAACACTTTTTTTATTACTTTTGACAAATCGGTGTGATTTTTTATTCACAACTTTTTCGACATTTAGCACAAAATTTAAATTAATACATTCAAAACCATCGCCTTATGAAATTGCTTCTGATCTCGAATTCTACCAATGCCGGCGAGGAATATCTGCGTTATCCGCTGCCTGAGATAGGGCGTTTCCTCGGTAAGGTGCGGGAAATCGTCTTCGTTCCCTACGCCGCCGTCACGTTTTCCTATGCCGATTACGAGCAGAAAGTCGCGGCGCGTTTCGCCGAACTGGGCATCCGCGTACGTTCGGTCCACCGGGCCAAGGACCCCGCCGCACTGATCCGCGGGGCAGAGGCGATCTGCGTCGGGGGCGGCAACACCTTCGCCCTCGCAAAAAAGATGCAGCAACAGGGGCTGATGACGGCTATCCTGCGTAAAATCAAGGCCGGAACGCCCTACGTGGGCTGGTCGGCAGGCAGCAACGTCTGCTGCCCGACGATCTGTACAACAAACGACATGCCCATCGTGGAACCCGAGTCGTTCAAAGCCATCGGGGCGGTCAAATTCCAGATCAACCCCCACTACCTCGACGCCAATCCCGCGGGGCACGCCGGGGAGACCCGCGAACAGCGTATCCTCGAATACATCGAGGCCAATCCGCGCCGCTGGGTGGCCGGCCTGCGCGAAGGGTGCATGCTGCGTTACGAAGACGAAAAACTGGAACTGATCGGCCCACGCCCGATGCGGATGTTCCGCAAAGGGGTCGAAACGTTCGAGGTCGAGCCGGGCGGTGATTTGTCGTTCCTGCTGTAAGCCTTTTTTTTATTATATATAAGGTATGAAGGTATTGATTGCGGGTCTGGGCCTCATCGGAGGCTCATTTGCCCTTGCCCTGCGCGACCACGGCATCGCGGAGGAGATACTCGGGGTTGAAGGCTCCGAAGAACACGCCGCCGAAGCGTTGCAACTGGGCCTTGCAGACCGGATCGTGACGTTCGAAGAGGGCATCGCCGGGGCCGACCTCGTGGTGCTCGCAACCCCGGTCGACACCATCCCGCTGATGGCCGTCAAAGCGCTCAACCGCGTGAAGGACAACCAAGTGGTGATGGACATGGGTTCGATCAAGGGCGAATTGTGCGAGGTGGTTTCGATGCATGCCCGACGCGGACGTTTCGTCGCAGCGCACCCCATGTGGGGTACCGAGTACAGCGGTCCGAAAGCCGCCCAGCGGGGCGCGTTCACGGGCCGCAGCGTCGTGTTGTGCGACACGGTGCGGAGCGATAAGGACGCCCTGGCCATGGTCGAGGGCATCTTCCGCACGCTGGGCAGCCCGGCTGTCTACATGGACCCCGAGGAGCACGATCTGCATGCCGCCTACATCTCGCACATCTCGCACGTCACCTCGTTCGCGCTGGCCCTCACGGTGCTCGAAAAGGAGCGCGAAGAGCGCCACATCTTCGACCTGGCGGGCGGCGGCTTCGAGAGCACGGTGCGCCTGGCCAAGAGTTCGGCGGCAACGTGGGTTCCGATCCTGCTGCGCAACAAATACAACGTGCTCGACGTACTGCGCGAACACATCCATCAGTTGCAGATCATGCGCCGGATGCTCGAACGCGACGACGCCGAGGGTCTGAAAAGCGCCATGGATCGCGCCAACACCATCCAACGCATCATCCACTGATGACTCCGACAGCCGAAACGGGCCGGGCCGGCGAGCGTGCCGCGGTGGAATACCTCCGTCGTGCGGGGTATGAAATCTGCGCCCTCAACTGGCGTCAGGGCCGTTACGAGCTGGACATCGTAGCCCGCAGGGAGGAGGTGCTGCACTTCGTGGAGGTCAAGACCCGGCGCACCGGATCGCTCACGCCGCCCGAGGCGGCTGCCACACAGCGCAAGTTCCGGGCCCTGTCCCGGGCTGCGGCCTGCTACCTCGGCACGGTGGGCTGGGAGGGCGAAGTGCAGTTCGACCTGGCGGCCGCCGAAGCCGCTGCCGACGGGACGATCCGGGTGGAGCTGATTGAAAATGCACTGGAATACAACTGGTAATTTTGCAGTTCCGACAAATTGTACTATCTTTGCCGGACTGAAAAAGAACTGCCTGACGCTGGGTTAGCGGGCGTGGGCGTTAGAAACTGAAAAACTCAACACCGTAAATACCGATGTGGTTCTATAATTTCGGTCTGATTCTCTACGTTTGGGCCATCCGTCTCGTGGCGCCTCGCCATCCGAAGGCCCGCCTCTGGATCGAAGGCCGCAAAGACCTCTTCCGCCGCATGCGGGAGGCTATCGATCCCTCGGACAGGATCATCTGGATACACGTCGCATCGCTCGGGGAGTTCGAACAGGGCCGTCCCATCATCGAACAGCTCCGCAAGACCCACCCCGAATACAAAATCCTCCTGACTTTCTTCTCGCCTTCGGGTTACGAGATCCGCAAGGATTACAAGGGCGTCGATTACATCTTCTACCTCCCGATCGACACGCCGCGCAACGCGCGCCGGTTTCTCGACGCCGCCCACCCCGAAATCGCTATCTTCGTCAAATACGAGTACTGGCTCAACCTGCTCGGCGAACTGCGCCGCCGGAAAATCCGCACCTTCGTCGTGTCGGCCATCTTCCGCCGCAATTCGGTCTTCTTCCGCCCCTACGGCGGCATGTGGCGGCAAGCGCTGGAGTCGTTCGACGTGATGTTCGTACAGAACGAGGAGTCGAAAAAACTGCTGGCTACGCTCGGCTTCGACAACGTGCTGGTAGCCGGGGACACCCGGTTCGACCGCGTGGCGGAGATCGCCCGTGCAGCCAAACACATCGACATCATCGACCGGTTCAAAGGCGACAACCGCCTGTTCATCGCCGGTTCGACATGGGAACCCGACGAGGATTTGCTGATCCGGCTGATCAACGACAACCCCGACGTGAAATTCGTCGTTGCCCCCCACGAGATGGACGAATCCCGCATCGCGCGGCTGATGAACGAAACCAGGGGAGGTGCACTCCGCTACACGCAATGCACCCCCCGCACGACCTACGGATCGCGGCAGCTGCTGGTCCTCGACACGGTGGGCATCCTCGCCTCGGTCTACGGATATGCGACGTGGAGCTACATCGGCGGCGGATTCGGCGTCGGCATCCACAACACGCTCGAAGCGGCAACGTTCGGGCTTCCGGTGGCCTTTGGCCCCAACTACCAGAAATTCAAGGAGGCCCGCGATCTGGTGACGCTCGGCGCCGCCCGCTCGGTGACCGATTACGAGCAACTGCGCGCGTGGTTCGTCCCCTTGCGCGACAACGAGGAGTTCCTGCAGAAAACCAGCCGCATCGCCAAGGATTACACCACCCGCCACCAGGGAGCCACGGGAATCATCGTCAAGACGATCTTCCATTAAACCGGAAAAGCCATAATCTAAAAAATCCCCTCTTTGGAGGGGATTTTTTGTTGCGATACTGTTCGGGCGGGCTATTCGTACAGCTTCGCGCAGTACTCCGCAAACGCCTTCCACGGATAGTACGGGCCTCCGGCAACAGGCAGCCGCGCATCGCGTTCATTGTGCAGCACACGAACCCGCACGTCGCCCGTTTTGGCGTTGCGGAAGAAGATGAACTGGATGTTTGCGGCCATCGGCGAAACCTTCTCGACGCTCCACGACGAAGCCACATCGTCGAGCGACTCCACGCGGGCCGAAGCGCCCTCGACCCCGAGCAGGGCCACGAGCGGAATGACGAAAACGTCGTGGCCGAAACGCAGCGAAGCCGAGAGGTCCGATCGCCCTTCGACGACCTCCCGGGCCGTTTCGACGATGTTACGCAGCAACGATTTGGCATCGGCGACAATCGGATCGCCGAAACGGGCCGAAGGCCCCATCTGAAGATAACGGCGGATATTCTCACACGCCCACAGGTCGTAAAGCTCCCCGTCGGTAAAGATGTCGTAGAAAGGTTCCACGCCCAAATGGTCGGCATCCTGGATGACGGAGGTCAGGATATACAGTTGCCGCAGCAGCTTCACCGGGTCTCCGACGTTTCCGGGATCGGAGAAGAGCGACTTCATCACCCTGTCGGGATTCATGCGCACCCCGAAAAGGCTGTCGGCCACCTCCAACGCCGCGCCGCTGGACGCCGACATCGAAGGCCCGTAGGCCATGTAATCGTAATCGCGGACACTCGCGTCGCGGGTAATGCGGATAGCAGGATTCAGTTCCTTGAGGCGTTCGTTGAAAGCCGCCATGCTCAGCATGCAGCGCGGAATCTGCGTCGAACGGCTCTCGATGCGGCACACGCGGCCCTTCCGGGTCGAGAAAACGGCAGGATAAGCCGAATACATGCGTCCGGCAATAGCCCGGTGCTCCGCAACACCGCGGGGCGAGAGGTCGCCGTACCGTTTTTCGGCATCCGCAGCCAGCACTTCGGCTTTGGCCAGCACCTCGCGGCCTTTCGGGGTCAGATTTCCTTCTGCGGCGGCCTTGCGGAGGATTTCGAGCGGCTCGGTATAGGTCGATGCCGAAGCATGGTAGCGGCTCCCGTGACGGCTGTAATGGCTGATGTAGAAAGGCTCATAGCCGGCCGGAACCGGGGCGGCCGGACCGGGCCGGTATTCGTAGGAGTGATAGATGCCTCCGGCACGCTCGGGGTTTTCGGCGAGTTCGGCAGGCGTGGTCTGCGCCGCGGCGCAGGTTGCGGCGGGCAGCAGGAGCGCCAGCAGGCGGATTTTCAGGAAAAAGTTGTTCATAAGGTAGTAGCAATATCGGTCACAGGCCGGAAATTGAAAAAATGTGCACCGGCCGGACGAACGCCTGCCCAATGCACATTTTCAATCCGGAATCCGCCCGGGTTACTGGTAACGGGATTCGCAGTATTTCTTCAGCTCCTTCCAGGGATAATACGGGCCTCCGGCGATAGGCAGGTTGGCATCGCGCTCGTTGTGCAGCACACGCACGCGTACATCACCCGTTTTAGCGTTGCGGAAGAAGATGAACTGGACGTTGGTTCCCATCGGCGTCACCGTCTGGGCGTTCCAGGCAGCAGCAACGTCGTCGAGCGACTCCACGCGGTTCGCAGTCCCTTCGGCACGCAGCAACGCCAGCAGGGGAACCACATAGGTGTCATGCCCGAAACGCAGCGACGCCGAGAGGTCCGATTTGCCCTCGACGACCTGATCGGCCGTCTCGATGATGTTGCGCAGCAGCGGCCGGGCATCGGCCACGAGCGGATCGCCGAAGCGGGCCGAAGGCCCCATGATCAGGTAACGGCGGACGTTCTCGCACTCCCAAAGCTCGTAGAGTTCCTCTTTGGTAAAGATCTCATAGAACGGCTCGATACCCAGGTGGCTGACATCCTGCGTGATGGCGGCCAGCATGAAGAGCCCCTCCATCAGGCCCAGCGGATCGGCGACGAGCGACGGATCGGCGACAAGCGACTTCACGAACCGGTCGGGATTCACACGTACGCGGGTAAGGCTGTCGGCCACCTTCCCGGCCTCCTTGCGCGACGCCATGAGCGAAGGACCGTTGGCCAGATAGCCCATGTCGCGGGCGCTCGCGTCGCGCGTGGTGCTGATCGCGGGATTCAGCTCCTTGAGGCGTTCGTTGAACGCCGCCATGCTCAGGATACAGCGCGGAACCTGCGTCGAACGGCTCTCGATGCGACACACGCGGCCTTTGGCCGTCGAGAAAACCTCGGGATAAGCCGCATACATGCGCTCGGCAATGCCGCGGTGCTCCTGTACACCACGGGGCGAGAGGTCGCCGTAACGTTTCCAGGCATCCGCCGCCAACGCTTCGACCTTGGCCAGCACTTCGCGGCCTTTGGGGGTCAGCGCCCCGGCCTTGTCGGCCTTGCGGAGCGCCGCCAGCGGCTCGGCATACATCGCCTCCCTGGAATGGTAACGGCTGCCGTGACGGCCGTAATGGCCGATGTAGAAAGGTTTGTAGCCGGCGGGAACCGGGACAGCCGGGCCGGGCAGGTATTCGTAAGAATGATAAATACCCGCGGAACGTTCGGGATTAGCGGCGAGTTCGGCGGGTGTGGGCTGCGCAACGGCGCAGGTCGCGGCCAGCAGCAGGAGTGCCAGCAGGCGGGTTTTCAGGGTAAAATATCTCATTATAGTCAGCATTTATTGGTCATTATTCGCAGTACGAGCTGGTCGGTTTCATTCATGCCGTCGCGGCCTATCGAAGTCAGGTTGCGGATACATTTGTCGACATCCTCCTCGATGATGCCCTCGACCGGACTGACGCAATGGCCGTCCATGGCCATCATCGCCGACAGCACGGCCGTCGAAACGCCGCTCGTGAGTTTCATGGCACAACTGGGCTTCGCCCCGTCGCAGATCATGCCCGTCAGGTTGGCGATCATGTTCTTCACCGCCGCAGCAGCCTGTTCGTAGCCGCCGCCCATCAGGTAGGTAATGCCGCAGCTCGACCCCGTGGCAGCAACCACGCAGCCGCACAGCGCCGAGAGGCGGCCCAGGCTCTGCTTGATGTAGATGACCGTGAGGTGGCTCAGCGCCAGCGCCCGGATCGTCTGCTCCTCCGAAGCATGTGTTTCGTCGGCATAGACCACCACGGGCAGCGTCGCGGCGATGCCCTGGTTGCCGCTTCCCGAATTGCTCATCACGGGGATCATCGCCCCGGCCATGCGGGCGTCGCAGGCGGCGGAGGTATAGGAAAGTATCCGGGTGAAAATGCTGTCGCCCATCACCTGCCGTTCGCGGTCGCAGCACAGCGTGCGGCCTACGCAATGGCCGAACTCGCCCGCAAAGGAGCGTTCGGCGGCAGCCTTGTTCAGGCGGCGGGTTTCGAGGATGAAGCGCAGTTCTTCGAGCGGCGAAGTCGTGGCGAAATCCCACACGCGGCCCAGCGTCAGGGGCACGTCGCCCTCCTGTTCCTCGCCCGCCGCAGGGGTCCGTTTGTCCAGCAGCACCTCGTCGTCGCGGCAGACGAAGACAAAAGCGGTATGTCCTCCGGCGATGACCGCCACAGCCTTATGGCCGGCGGCTTCGGCCTCCACTTCGATATAAAGTTTCTCGTCGATGTCCTCTTTCAGGCAGATCGCGATCCGCCGCTGGTCGATCATGCGGCTACCGCGCTCAACGGCCTCGGGCGTCACGTCGCGCAGCACTTCCAACTGGTATTCCGAACGCCCGACCAGCGCCCCGAGGGCTACGGCGATCGGCAGTCCGATCATCCCGGTGCCGGGAATCCCGACGCCCATGGCGTTCTTGAGGATGTTGGCGCTCAGGCGCACTGTGATTTTTTCGGGTTCCGTGCCCAGCGTCTCCGCTGCGCGCGCTGTACAGAGGGCTACGGCGATCGGTTCGGTGCACCCGATGGCGGGGACTACTTCCCGGTTGATGAGGTCGATGATTCGTTTACGTTCCGTTTGGGATATCATGCGGTTCCTGGTTGAGAGGCAAAGATAACATTTTTTTGCTATTTTTACAGCATCAAAACCGACATCAGAGATGGAAAACCCCAAAAACCGGAAATGGAAAGTCCTCACAAGTGAATATTTAGCCCGCAAACCGTGGCTCACGGTGCGTCACGAAAGCCTCGAACTGCCCGACGGTCGCCGCGTTCCGGACTACTACGTGCTCGAATATCCCGACTGGATCAACGTGATCGCCATCACCCGCGACGGACGGTTCGTGCTGATCGACCAGTACCGCCACGGGTTGGGTGAAACGTCGTACGAAATCCCTGCCGGGGTGACGGAGCCTTCCGACGCTTCGATGGAGGCCGCGGCACAGCGCGAACTGGCCGAGGAGACGGGATACGGCGGCGGCGAATGGCGCCTGCTGACGACCCTTTCGCCCAACCCGGCCACGCACACCAACCTCACCTACTGCTTCCTCGCAACGGGCGTCGAAAAACTCGGCGAGCAGCACCTCGATGCCACCGAAGACCTGCGCGTACACCTGATGACGCGCGAAGAGGTGCTGGAATTGCTCCGCACCGACCGCATCCGGCAGGCCCTGATGGCCGCGCCGCTGTGGCGTTATTTCTCGGAAAGTAAATAGTAGAACAGACGGCGCTACCAGCTCCGTATCTGGGCGTCGAGCCACGCCAGACGCATCGAATAGCTGGCTTTCAGGCGGTCGATGGCCTCGTCGAACGTGAGCAGTTCGTCGCCGTTGGGCATCAGAACCTCCTCGCCGGAGATGTCGATCTCGGGCCAGCGGGCCAGGTTACGCCCGGCCGAATCGGAGATGTAGTCGCGCTGCGCCTCGATGTAGTCGGGCACGGTCGCAAGGAACGGATAGAGCGCCTCCCAGCGTTCGCGCGCCTGCTTGCGGACGGCGCGGCTCAGGAACAGCCGCGAATACCACATGCTCGTCTCCTTCACCATCCACCGCTCGGCATCAGCCAGCGTCAGCGTACCGTAGTCGAAATCCCAGACGGGCCCCGCCGTCAGCTTGCCCCCGCGGGGCTTGTGGACGTAGAAACTCTTGGGATGCTTGATCTCCTGGTTGCCCATCAGTTCGTTGACGATCCAGTAATCGACGAACGACCCGATGTCGAACATCGCCGCCGGATCGCGGTAGTCCTTGTCGAAAAGCAGGTTGTCGGCCTGGTTGAAATAGTTTCGGATATACTGGAACTGCGCCCCGGTAATCGCCTCGTCGGGCGACTTGATGTTGACCGGCATATCGGAATACGACGAGCGGAACTTGTTCATCTCATCGAAATAGGAATCCATTTCGAGCAGGTAGCCGCCCGTCAGGGCGTCGCCCGCATTGTCGTCGGTGGTCAGCTCGTCGATATTGAGGCGGTTCTCGTCGATCTTGATCTGCTCGACGATCAGGTAATTCCCCAGGTATTCGCCGTTGAACCAGACCTCTGCATAGCGCGTGCGGGGCGTCCATTGCAGCGAGGTGTGCGAAGCCACGTAATACGCGATGCGGTTGCGCATCAGCGTACGGTCCATGTAGTTGGCGATCAGGCACCAGCGTTTGTGCTTCGGCATGCCCAGTATCCCGGTCTTCTTCGAGAGCTTCAGCGCATAGGGCTTCTTCTCCCACTTCCACGTCGAATTGCCGCGCCCCTTGACCTCGGTCGCCATCGTCGGCACATCGTCGAAACCGCCGTTACCCTCGATGCGGATCGTTCCGGCGACCCACGTATCGGTGTCCTCGACCGGAGACGAGGCCGTGACATAGACCACGGGCAGTTCCGTCCCCGACGCAGCGGAACTTTTGAGCGTAAAGGGCTCGGAGGTCATCCGCTGTCCCCCGACCTCGACCGAGAGGCAAACCTGCTCGTCGTAGGCCCGCCCCGTAGCCGGGTCGGTAATGTAAACTGAGAACAGTCCGGCAGCCGGGCCGCTCCACCCCGTCACCGTACATCCCGACGAGAACGACCCTCCGGGTGCAGCCGTGATCTCGACACGCGAAACCGTCCACGACGACTTCCAGGGCGAGAGCGCGAAACGCAGGCTGCCCGTCTCGCTGCGTTCCAGTTCGAGCGTCTGCGACGAGAGCGTGATTTCGAGCGGTTTGCCGGGCCCCTCGTCCGAGTCCGAACAACCGGCGGCAAGCAGCGGCAGCAGGGCCGCAAAAATCCGGAATATCCTATTGACGTGCATCTTCATAACTTCCATCGATATAATAACCCTGTTCCGACTCCTTGCCGTCGACCAGCTCCTTCACAATGCCGTTGCGGATGTTGTACTCGCGGTAGAGTTCCTCGTAATCGCGCGTATAGGCCGCATCGGGCACGACGTTGACATCAAAGCGGAGTTTCAGCACGCCCGCCGGGAGAATATTGCCGTAGACCCAGATGGTGTGATCGACCGCGCCGACGTTCTTGTTGCTGTTATAGGTCAGGCGGATGTGCTGCGTGCGCCCCGGGGGCACGATGATGCGCGACTTGCGGTCGGCGATGATGCATCCGCACGAAGTCTGTATCTCGTGGATCACCAGCGGGTTATCGCCCGTATTGGTCACCGGGAATATCAGGTCGAGGGTCTGCCCCTGCAAAATCGGAAAATAGTGGCGCACGGGGTCTTTGGCCTCAACGGAGGTGGGCCGCACCCGCTTGCTGCAGGAGGAAACCAGCACGGCTGCAACGAGCAGCACAGCGTAGTATGTCAATCCGCTTTTTCGCATGACTACGGAATTAAGTAAATTTCATCGGTCGCAAGCTGCACGCGGCTGCCTTCGGGCCGCAGCGCCCTGACCGTAATTCGTCCTGCGTCCGAAAGGTCCACGGGGCCGGAAACGGTAAATATCCGGCCTTCGGCGTCGGGGATCGGCACGAAGGTTTTGTACAATGCGCCGTCCTTGTAAATCTCCACGCTCCGCGGCGCACGAAGACGATGGCGGGGCATGTCGAGGAACGACATTTCGAACCGGTGCGCCCGGGAAGCCTCCCCGGCAGGGATTTCAACCTCCAGATCAACCGAACTGATGTGCCAGCCGTAGTGATACCCGGCGGAGAGTCCGCGCACGCCGTCGGTCAGCACCCCGAGGTCGGTATAGTGTTCATCGGGCTTCGACACGGCTTTCAGCCCCACGCCCAGCAGCAGGTCCGAGACCGGTTCAGCGTCGGCAATGCGGCTGCGCCATGCGTCGAGATACTTCCCGACGGGAAGGCGCGATTCGCTGACGTATTTCATATCGGCGAAGGAAGCGTACTCCGCCAACGCCGTAAGCCACTTTTCGGCCTGCGGCTTGAGCCGGAGTTGGTCGCCCCTCCGCCCGGCAAACCCGAACGGATCGGCGGCGTGGCGGCGGGCCACTTCGAGCCGCGTGTAGCTCAGGGCCGTGAGCAGTTCGTGCAGGCGCCGGCGTTCGGCATCCTTCGTCGCGGGCAGCATGCGTTCCAACGCATCGTAAAACGCCGCAAACTCCCCGGCATCGAGCCATGACGCCTCCGCATCGCGGATGCTGCCGTAGAGGCCCAGCGCGGTTTTCGTGGCCCCGGCGCGCTGTTCGGCCTGCATGCAGAAACCGGCCAGCAGATCGCCCGACGTGGGATAATTCGCCGCAAAATAACGCCGCACCAGCCCCTCGACCGACAGGCCGGGATCGCGCATCAGCGACGCGAGCACATAGGTCCGCACGTCGTCGAAAGGCACGTAATCGTAACCGCTGCCGTTCAGGAAAACACCTTCCACGCCCTTGTCGCGGTAGAAGCGCAGCCGTTCGCCCATGCGTTCCAGCACGGGAAACGGCGTGAGGTAATCGTCGAAATTCTGGATATAATCCCAGATATAAACCTTGTCGGTGACGTTCTTCCAGCGGTCGAGCCGCGCGGCGAACTTCTTTCCCGGTGCGGATTTCAGCGCATCGGCCGACAAGGGCAGTTCCATCGCGCTGACGATCACACCTGCATTGGCGGGCATCTCCACAGCGGGAGGTTCCTGCGTCGAGAGGTAACCCAGCGTAAAGAACGTATGACGCGGGAAACGCCCGGCGAGCCGCCCGACCTGCTGCATCACAGCCGGAGTCGCGCTCTTCGGCGTATTGCCCACAGCCGAACAGGCCTTGCAGGTGCAGACGGCATCGTCGTCGGCCGGAGCGATCACAAACCGCGCCGGAATCGAATCGCCCTCGCCGAAGTTATCCACGACATAGGTTTCGATGCGGCGGAAGGTCTCATCGGACGAGAAGCAGAACTGCCCGTCGTAGGTCTCGCCGCCGACCGTCGCAAACACCTCCTGCGAGGCATCTGCCAGCACACGGTCCAGCTGGTGGCCCCAAAGCCCCCACCCGTTCTCGACGTTGTCCGTCGCGAGGATTCCGGCCAGGTCCTCATCCTGCGCTGCAGGAGTGTAGATAGCCCGGTAGCCGAACGCAAACCGTCCGACCGTATCGCGCAGGCCGACCGTGGCGGGCGGCAGGTCCGTAGCCTCGATGCGCCGATCCTCCCCCGCGAGCGACTTCATCAGTTGGTATTGCAGCCAGAGCATCATCCGCCCGTCGCGGGCCGTGATGCTTATGTTCCGGCGGTTGCGCACCACGCAGAAATCGCCCTTCAGCAGCGTGTCGATACGCACCGTCAGCCCGAACAGCTTCCGGTTGCCCACGGCTTCGTCGGGAACCGTCCGGCTGCCGCCGTCGGCGCGCCGGCGCAGGTGGTCGCGCAGGTAATCGGCCCAGCGGACATCCCCGTTCGAACCGTCGTCGGCAGGCACGACCACATAGCCCTCGCAGTCCACAGGCGACAGGCCCGCAGCAGAGCAGCCCGCCCCGGCAAGGAGCAGGCCCAGGGCCGCGCAAAGGAGCGCCGAAATCCGCTTAGAACGAGATATACAACTGGACATAAATATTGTACATATTTCTATACCGGGTCTGGACCGCATCGTAACCCAGACGTTTTTCCGTATAATACGTATACCACGTGCCGAGCAGGCCTAACGTGATATTGGGCGCGAACATATACTGACCGCCCATTCCCACCATCGTGTTGGCATGGTCGAAGGCTCCCGGCAGCGCCCGATCGAGCACCGACAGTTCGGGCGCCGAACCGATGCCCGCCATGCCCACGACGTACGAACGTCCGTCGTCGACGGGATAATAGCGCACCTGAGCCATGGCATTGTAGTAGAATTTCGAGTCGATGACGAAGAAATCGCACTTGCCGTTCAACCACACCGGGCCGATGAACTTCGCAACGCCCGGTCCCACGGACCAGAGGTTACGGCCGTCGAGCCGGCGGTAGCCCACGCGGGCCTCGGCCTCCCAGTCGCGGCGGAAGAATTTGGTCACCGAAGCATTGCCCATCCATTTGGGAAAATACTGATCGGACCAGGCGAAATTCACCATCGTCTGCCAGTCGCGCGGGAACTTGTGAATCCACTCGCCCTGCAACTGGACGCCCACGCCGCCGCCGTCGAACGACGTGGCGTTGGCGTTGATGTCCTCCTCGCGCTCGCCGTTGCGGCCCGCGTAGTTGACCCGGCCCGTATAGGTGTTCTTCGGCTGCTTGCGCGTATACTGGAGCGTGGCGACGGACTGGATGGCGTAATCGTCGCCGTAGCGCGATTGCAGGTATTCCAGCCCAATCTCGTTCTGGAGCATTCCGTAGCGCAGCCCTTTGAGGTGGCGGTTGAAGGAGTAAAACTCGGCGGCCGAAGGCTCGTAGCTCTGCTGGTAGAAATAGGCCAGCCCATACTCCTTTTTCTTCTCGTAAGCGAGGCCCTTGGCGTAGAGCAGCGACTTGTTCTTAGCGTCGTAATACAGCGCCGTATCGAGGACCACCAACGCCTCGTCAGCCCGCCCCTTGCGGGTGAGGTCCAGCGCCCGGTACTCGCTGCTCTGCGAGAGCGCCCCCATTAGCTGGCGGTTGCCGGGATAATCCCACAGCACGGGCCGGACCAGTTCGATCGAGGCCTCGTATTTGCCTTCGGCATCGAGCGACGCGGCCTTCTTGGCCAGGTAGAACGGTTCGCGGGGATGGTGTTCCAGTCCCCGGTCGGTGTATTCGCGGAAAATATCGTCGCGCCCCATCTGCGAGGCGGCATTGATGGCATAGCGCAGCGCCTGATCGTTCGAAGGGTCCAGCGTCAGCAGTTGGTCGGCCTCCGCAAAGGCGTGGGCCATAGCGCCCTCCTCCAAACACTCTTTAATATAAGGAATGGCAATGTCGGCATAACCCGCCACGTAGAAATCGCGCATCTGCGGATCGGCCCGCTCGATGGCGCCCAGGTAGAGGTACATCGCCTCGGACGTGCGGCCCATCCCGTTGAGTACGTGGGCCCGTTTGCCGATCAGGTTTTCGGTATCGGGGAAGCGCGTCGCCAGCGTATCGAGCGTAGCCATGGCATCGTCGTACCGCTTCATCCGGATGCGGCACGCGAGCACCTTCTCCCAGGCGGCGCGGAGTATCTCGGCGTCGGTCCGCTGGCGGGTGACGAACATGGCGGCAGGCAGCGCTTCGGTGAAGAGTTCCTGCTCCATCAGGCGGTCGGCACGCTGCAATTGCATGCGACAGAGCGCATCGGTCAACTCCCCGTCGCCGGGATAGCGTTCGCACAACAGCATCAGCCGGTTGAAGGCCTGCCGTTCCTCGCCCATATTGCGGTAGATCAGGTATTCCTTATACAGCAGCGACTTGTCGTCGCCGTAGTAGCGTTTCGTCTCGCGCAGGTAGAAAAGCGCATCGTCGTTGTAACCGCGCATCATCGAGGTGCTAAGCAGGTAATCGAGGACCTCGCGGCTGTGGTCGCCGCGCTCGAAAGCCGTGCCGTAGAGCACATAGGGGTCACGCTGCCGCTCGGCGCGCGCAGCGTCCAGCACCAACGTATTATACAACCGCTGCAACTCGGGCGTAGTGCGTCCCCGCATGCGGTCGCGCATAAAGGCCAGCGCCTCGGGATGGCGGTTCATCTCGCTCAGGATGCCCACTTTCTTATAGACCAGCGTCACGCTGCCCGGCAGGGCGGCCAGTCCGCGCGAAGTCCAGGCCAGTGCCTGCTCCTGCTCGCCCTCCTGCAAATGGAGGTTGATGATGTCGAGGTAATACTGTTCGTTGTCGGGGACGCTTTTCAGCAGTTCTTCGAGGGTCAGGATGGCTGTTTTACGCTCCCCGGCACGTTTCTGGCGCTGGTAGTTCAACTCCATCGAGTAGACCATATCCTTGCGCAGCACGGTGTCCTGCGGATAAATCTGGTTGATGCGCTTGAGCAGGCGGTCGGCCTCGACGTGGTTGCCCTGCTTGCGGTAGAGGTCGATCTTACGCCGCCACAGCCCCTGCCAGTAGGGATTCACCTCCAGCAGTTCGTTGACGAAGCAGATGGCGCTGGAGTAGTTCTGCGTGATGTCCTCGACATCGACCAGCAGTTGCTTGGCCTCGACGTTGTCGTAATTGATGTCGACGGCTTTGAGCAGGTAATAGCGCGACTTGTCGTAGTCCTTCGCATTGAACCAGTATTTTCCCATCAGGAATTGGAGATTCGAGGCGAAGGAGTATTTCTCCAGTCCTTCGTCGAGCAGTTGCTTGCCCTCCTCCCACTGTTCTTCGGAGAAATAGCCCTGCACCTTCCCGGCATACTCTTCCGGCGTCATGTCCCTCGCGGCAACGCACAGGGGCGCCAGGATTAACAGGAGGAGACCACCCGTAAACAGGAGCCGTGTTAGGATTCGTATCGGATTCTTCATGCTGCTTACAGGTTTTAAAGGTCATTACCAGTAGTCCCGCCAGACGAGGGGGGGGGAACATTCGGCCCGTCCGTCGCCACGGCCGCATCACGCTGGCTGAAACCCTTGCGCGTCATCTTGCCCCACTTGTAATCGCGGGACATGAGGTGGTTGAAGTAGCCTTTCAGCGAAAAGAAGGTGATCAGCGGGTGATAAACGAACGGTTCGAAAATAGACGCGGCAATAATCCAGACATATTCATAGCCCCGCCGGTAGAGCGTACCCACATAGTAGTCGTAGGCGACGACGACCAGCGAAAGGAACTGGCAGAAAAGGTAAATGGCGAGGAAAATCACCCACATCGTGTTCCAGTTGACAGCCCCGGTGAAGGCCAGGAACAGGAACATGAGGAATCCCGAAGCCTCGATGATCGGGGCCAGGAATTCGAAGATGACCATGTAGGGCAGCGTGATAAGCCCCGTCTGCCTGTAGGTCTTGTTGAAGATCATCTTGCGGTGGATCATCAGCGCCTGAAACAGCCCGCGGCCCCAGCGCGTACGCTGGCGGTAGAGCACGGTCAGGTTCGGGGGCCCTTCGGTCCAGCAGCAGGTCTCGGGGACCTGCACGACCTTGTAGGGGCGCGAGAAGTCGCACATATACCCTACCATGCGGGCCAGCAGGTCCATGTCCTCGGCAAACGACATCGGGTCATAACCGCCCGCCGCGATAGCGATCTGGCGGTCGAAAAGCCCGAAACCTCCCGAAACGTTGGGCATGGCGTTGATCGCCGACCAGCCCATCTTACCCACCAGGTAAGAGCGCATGTATTCCAGATTCTGGAACAGCGGGATCGGCGTATGGGGCGGACGGACCTCGACCACCTGCCCGTCCTTGATCCGGCAGCCGTTGGCCATGCGCATCGTGCCGCTCACGGCGATCACGTGCTTCGACGACGAGAGCACGGGCCAGATACAGCGGTAGAGGGCGTCGCGGCGCAGGATGCAGTCCACATCGGTACAGATGAAATAAGGATACGATGCGGCGTTGATGCCCGCATTCGAAGCGTCGGCCTTCGTACCGCCGTTCTCCTTGTCGACGACGATCAGCCGGCTGTATTCGGGGTTCGTCGATTTGAGCACGCGCCGGAACGGCTGGGTCTTGATACGCTCGATATAGGCAAAGGGAACCTCGATCAGTTCGTAGTGCTCGATCAGTTTGTCGAGCGTCGAGTCCTTGCTGCCGTCGTTCACGATGACCACCTCGAAAAGCGGGTAGTCCAGGCCAAGCATCGAATCGACATTGTCGATGATGGTCTTCTCCTCGTTGTAGGCCGGGGCGATCACCGACACACCGGGCGTATAGGGCGATTCGCTCAGCACCTTGCGCACATAGTTGTCGTCGTAATAGCTCTTTCGGAGTTTCAGCGTGATGAACGACAGAAACATCATGACGATAAAGCTGACCGCCAGGAAACTCGTATAGAAAAATACGAAATAATTGAAAAAATCGAAAAGAAACTCTTTCATGCCCGGTTCGTTAAGGGGTTCTTGACGTGGGCGAAAAGTTGGGAGGCATACCCCGTCGTCATGGTTTCGAGCTGCCCGAAAAGGTCGCGGCCCGACTCTCCGTAATCGTAGAGATAGGTCAGCGCACAAAGTTTCGTACCGAGGTCGTCGGCACGTTCAAAGGCCTCGTGGAGGAACCCGAGCGCCCGTCCGGTCTGCAAACCGGCGACCGACGCGAGGATGTTCCGTTTGATGTATTCGGGCTGCACGTCGTAGATTTCGACCATCTTCGACTCGGATTCGACGTATTTCATGCCACCCAGCGTACGGACGATCTCGTTGCGCAGCGTCCAGGTCTTGGTGTTGAGCATGTCGAGCAGCGGCGGGCAGTTGTCCGTCTGGTCGAAGAGCTTGATCTCGCTGACGAAGAATGCCTTCACATTGTCCTCGACGGCGCTGTTGACCCACTTAAGGAAACTCGGGACCACAAACCCCATCCTCTGGCGGTGCTGCACGATCATGTGAATCTCGGCCATGTTCCACCTGCTGAGTTTCATCGTGGTATCCTCGTCGAAGAAACGGAACGGGTTGCTCTGGCTCAGCCACATGTAGGCGAAACGCGCGGCGTGGCGCAGCTCGATACGGCGGTGGTAGAGGAAACGCACCAGCACGGCCTCGGAGACATATCCGTTGACCGACTGGATCGACAGCAGGGCCTGAATCTTGTGCCGCGGCCGCCCGAACTGGATTTCGCGCTCGAAGAAACTGCCGACCTTGAACACGCCCTGCACGTTCTGCATGTTGTAGTTGTTGAGCGTTTTATCGCCCAGTTCGCTCTTGATCTTGATGAGCACCTGAACCAGAAAACGCATCTCCTGTCGTTTGAGGCTCTTCTTGATGTCGTGGTTCACCAGCCCGGCGATCTCCCCGACGGTGTGGTTCTCACGGTCGGCGAGCACCGATTTCAGGGGATCGTAAAAACGCTTGTAAATACGGGCATAAAGATTCTTCTCCCGCTGGCGGCGGTAGATGCCGTAGGCCAGGTAGAAGGCGAGGAACAGGTAGAAAATCACACACAGCGTAACGACGGCGATGCAGATGCGCAAAACGACCGGATAGCCGATAAACTTGTAATACAGCAGGTAAAAATAATATGTCAGGTAATCAAACCCGGACAGAACTTCATCCATCGGCACACTTTCAATTCGCCCCTTCCCACCGCATAGCGAAGAAAAAGGGTCTTTACAGCCACAAAGTTAGGGATTTATTTGCAAAAAACGAACAACATTGTGCACTTTTTTATGTACTATATACAACATAATAGCACACAATAACCGGATAAAGCCTCGAAAAAACCAAACATTTCCGTTAAAATAAACACCATAAACGCCCGAACTGGCGCCGGACAGCGCTTGCAAGGGCCTGCGCCGTGCCGGTTCTTTTGCCCGGAATTTGCAACCGCGCTTCCAAAAACACAGTCTATGTATCTTTCGATCGCCGTCAAACTGCTTGTCGGCATGCTGGGCGTCATCTTCTTCCTGCGCGTTTCGGGCAAAACCCAGATGGCACAACTCACCCCGCTCGATTCGGTCAACGCCTTTGTGCTGGGCGCCCTGGTCGGCGGCGTCATCTACAATCCCGACACTTCGGTCTGGCAACTGGTCTTCACGTTCGTCGTCTGGACCGCCGTGAATGTCGCACTGCGCTACCTGATGCGCTTCCGCCGCATCCGCAAGGCGATCAGGGACGACACGGTGATGCTGGTCCGCGACCGCAAGCTGGTGCTGCGCGAGTTCCGCCGCAACGGGCTCGAAATGGAGCAGTTCCGGACCCTGCTGCGCGAAAACGGCATCTTCTCGATGTTCGACGTGGACGACGTGCGTTTCGAGACCAACGGCCACATCACCGTCTCGCGCCGCAACGAACCGCCCGAGTCCTACCTGCTGGTCAACGGCGGCAAAATCCTCGACGACTCGCTCCGACGCAGCGGCAAGACCAGCCGCTGGCTCACGCGCCACCTCCGGGAATCGGGTTACCCCGAAGTCGAAAAACTATTCTGCGTCGAATGGACCCCCGGCAAGGGGTTCTACATCGTCCCGATGGAGGAGCGCGGACGAAACTCCGAATCGGGCCGGGACGCGCCATCAGCCGACTGACGGCGCAAAAAAAAGGGCGGCCCACGGATGGGTCGCCCTGCTCATCGGCCGGAGTCGCTATTTGCCGACGGTCTGCGCCAGCGCTACGAAATAACGCGCAGATTCCAGCCCGAGGGCTGCCAGCAGTTCGGCTTCAGGGGCGCTGCCGCGCGTAATCGAACGCAGGCCGTGACCCGCCGTGTAGATATTCACATTTTCGGCATAACCCGCAGCATCCTGACCGCAGAGGTAGCGGACGTGCTCCGCCGGAATGTTCTTACCCTCGTAAGCCGTCAGGTCGGCCAGGTAAACCAGATTCAGCGGCGCCGTGTAGACAAAGTCCTGCATCCCGGCCAGCTTGCGGTGGTCGCCCTCCAGCACACGTACCAGCTTCTGCCCTTTGGCTTCATAGGCATAGACGCCCTCGGCGAAGAACGCATAGACGCGTACCGGGTAGAGCGCCAGCGCCGACGGAGCCGTCAGGCCGCCCGTACCGGGACGGTTGACGCCGGCGGCAGCCCACATCACGCCCGAAAGTTCTTCGAGCGTCAGCGGCACAGCCGCATATTCACGCCACGAGCGGCGGTTCGCCAACGCCTCGTTCACGCTCATCCCGCCCACGGTGTCGGGCATCACGAGGGCGATCTCCGGCCCGTGTTTCACTTCAGTCTTCGTCACCGCGGCCTTCTCGGCCGACGGATTCCCGCAGCACGCCGTCATCAGCAGCGCCGCGCAGGCAATCAGGTTCGTTTTCATCGTTTCCTATAATTAGTTGTGTCGCAGCTAAGATAAAAAAAAAATTCCGACCTGCCGTTATTTTTTTTCGGTACGAATCCGGTTCCGACCGCTCAATCGAAAACCTGTTCCGAGAGCGAGTCGAGTACGGCGACAATCTCCTTGCCGTAGCGTTCGGCCTTGCGGGGTCCGAATCCCGCGATCGTAAGCAGGTCGTCGGGCGAACCTACTTCGCCCCGGGCCACGTTGAGCAGGTCGCGGTTCGAGGCCACAACAAAAGGTTTGTGCCCCATATTCGCCGCACGCGCATCGCGCCACTGGCGGAGCGCCTCGAAACGCTCGCACTCCTCTGGCGTAAGGTCCGACGCCACGGGAAGGAACTCCCTGACGAGCGCCGCCTGCAATGCGGGCGCATCGGAATCCGCCTCGTTGTAGACGACGATGAGCGTCCACGAGTTGCGGCTCCGGAGGCATCCGCAGTGCAGGCGCGACACGCGGACAGCCGAAAGAAACTCGTTGACCGCCCGCTCGTCATGCTCCCTGAGAGCCGGATCTATCCGGATTTCAAAAGTTTTGATCTTCATAATCTGTCGTTTAAAGTTGCGGAGCCAAATATAAACGAAAGAGACGGAATATGCAACATTCGGTCCGCGGCACGGTATTTTTGATTATCTTTGTCAAAAGCCAACACAGAACAGCATGAAGCCGGAAACCATCTGCGCCGTCGTTTTTTCACCGACGGGAACTTCAAAAAAAATCGCCTCTGCCGTGGCACGGGGCATCGCCTCCGAAGCCGGAGCGGACCCCGCCGGGGCTGCCGCACTGAAAACCATCGACCTGACACATACTGCGCCGCAGCCCACCGCGCTGCCGGCGGATGCCGTGGCCGTCATCGCCGCACCCGTTTACGGGGGCCGCGTGGCCCCGGTGGCTGTAAAACGGCTGGAATCGCTCCGCGGCGCGGGAACGCCCGCCGTCCTGGTCGCCGTCTACGGCAACCGGGCCTTCGAGAAGGCCGTGACGGAGCTGGCCGAACTGGCCGCCCGGCAGGGTTTCGTCCCCGTGGCCGCCGCCGCATTCGTCGGAGAACACTCGTACAGCACCGACGCAACCCCCATCGCGGCAGGCCGCCCCGATACGCAGGACCTCGCCCAGGCCGCTGCTTTCGGCGCCGCCGTGCGCAAGAAACTCGCCGATGGGATCACGACCCCGGTCGACACCGCGAAGCTGAAGGACCTGCGCACGCCGCTGCTGCCGATGCTGCGCTTCGTCCGCTTCGTCCTGGGCTACCGCCGGCGCCAGAAGAAAAACCCGGTCGTCTACCTGCCCGCATGCGATGCGGAGCGTTGCACCCATTGCGGCCGCTGCGCCGCCATCTGCCCGACGCTGGCCATTGCGCGCGGCGACGAGGAACACACCGACCCGGCACGCTGCATCCGCTGCTGCGCCTGCGTCAAAGGGTGTCCCGTGGGCGCACGCACCTACTTCACCCCCTTCGCCGCGGCCCTTGCACGCAGCTTCGCCCGCCGCAAACCGCCCGTAATGCTCTTATAACCCATGATCGAACGGCTCCCAGCTCCTGATCCGCACCAGCTCGACGCACTTACCCGCCTGTGGGAGAGTTCGGTGCGCGCCACGCACGACTTCCTCGCCCCGGAGGACATCGTTTTCTTCCGCCGCATGGTGCGCGAAGAGGCGCTTCCGGCTACGGAACTCTATGTGGTGCGGGATAACGAAAACGGCTTCGCGGCCTTTGCAGGCGTCGAAGCCGATCTGCTCGAAATGTTGTTCGTCGCGCCCTCCGAACGCAGGAAAGGGCTGGGGCGCGAACTCGTGGAGTACCTCGTAACCCACCGCGGAATCCGGCGGGTCGATGTCAACGAGCAGAACGCGCAGGCCGCCGGATTCTACGCCCGGCTCGGCTTCCGCATCGTGTCGCGCGACGCACTGGACCCCTCGGGCAGGCCCTACCCCATCCTTCACCTCCAACGCTGACAAAAACCGGGCGGCCTCTCAGCCGCCCGTCGTTCTCCTATTCCATATATCCGCAGACCGTCAGCGGCCCGTCGCCCACCGCGGCCGTCACTTCAGCCGCCTCGCCGCGGGCGTTCTCATAGCGAAACGTGTAGGTTTTGTGCTTTTCAAGCAGGAAGCGCAAGCCGTCGTTCAGGTCCCGCAGGGGCCCCGCCGTGCGTCCACCTCCGACTTGTTCGGCACCGCAGAAGACATCGACATTGGCCTCGACGCGCCCGGCGGAGGTCCCTTCCGCGGCGGCATTGCGATACATCGTAAAGGTCACCGGCACGACCGTGCCCCGGGCCAGCAGGACCTCGGTGTTCGCCGCGCTGAAATCGCGGTAGCGGCGCGTCACCTCCACGCCGTTCACACTACGCGAAGTCTCGCTCCACACCATCGGAAACCAGTCGCCCGTGGGACGGAACGACACGGCATAAATGCCGTGTGCACGGTCGCCCTCAACGGCCTGCCCGGCGTCGGCGAGAAACCAGGCGCGGTCGAAATCCGTAAAATAGTACTCCGTGAAATGCCATCCGCCATCGAACCACACTTCGGTCCAGCTGTGGTTGCCCCGGTCGTCGTGCCAGGCCGGCGTCCCGACGAACCGCGCCGGAATGCCCACGGCGCGCAGGGCGTCGACCAACAGCACCGAAAGCCCCGTACAGGAGGCCATCCCCTGCCGCATGGACTCCGCAGGACTTTGGTTGGTCTTCTCGCGCCGCGTGTCGTACTCCACGCCGACCGCCGTGCGGATGCTCCGGTTGACCGCCCCGGCGGCCTCCTCCATAGTCCGGCATCCGGCCACGCAGGGCGCAAAGCGTTCGAAAAAGTCACGCCGCCAGCCGTCGCGCACCTCGTCGACGACGGCATAGGGCAACACTTCGTTCAGGAAAAGGGAGTCGGGCAGCGCCTTCGTCCATGGATAACGTTCGCGCGCAAGGCTGGCATATTCCACATTCTCGCGCAGCAGGTCGAGGCGCATCGTATCGCGGTCGCCCTGCGGCATATAAGCGATCAGGTAAGCCATCGCCTCGCGCTGCGGACGCGGCGTGTCGCGCAGCAACCGGCACAGACTGTCGGCGCGCGGGCAGTCGGCCAGCGCGGCGTCGAGCAGCGGATCGTATGCAACGGGAATGCCGCCGCCATAGCGGCTGCCTCCGCAGGCGCAGAGGCCGAGACAGAGCAGAAGAGTCAGAAAGGTTTTCATCGGTCGAGTTCCTGAAGGATTTGCCGGATAAGGGATTCATCGGCGCACGGCATGGCATATTCGGGAACGCCTGCAACGCTGCCCATCGACACCCGTGGGTTGCGGAACTCCATGCGGCTGTCGCGCCAGCCCCGGGCGCTGAAATGGAGGGCGTCCACACCCGTCGCGGCCAGCAGCCGGACGTTAGACGGATTCACCCCGCTGCCGGCCATGATCTCGATGCGCCCGGCGGCGCGGATTACCAGTTCCCGGAGGATTGCGATCCCCTCGACGGCGGTGTTACAGCCCCCGGAGGTGAGGATACGGCGGCAACCGGCCCCGATGACCGCTTCGAGCGCCCCGAACGGGTCGCACGCCATGTCGAACGCCCGGTGAAATACGACCTCCATCCCGTCGGATTCGGCGACAAGCGCCGCCGTGCGCTCCGCGTCGACGCGACCGTCGGGCCGCAAAAGCCCCAGAACCACGCCGTCGACCCCGCATTCGCGGGCGAAACGGATTTCGGCAACCATCTGGCGGAATTCATCGTCGGAATAGCAGAAGTCCCCGCCCCGCGGACGGATCATCACGCAGAGGCCGATGCCCGGCACGCGGCGCGCCAGCCGGATCGTCCCGGCCGAAGGGGTCGTACCGCCCTCCCAGGGCGAGGCACACAGTTCAACGCGCGTGACCCCGGTCCGGGCCGCCACGGCGCACGCCTCAACGGAGTAGGCACAAAGTTCAGTCGTCATAAGGCAAAGATAGGATTTTCGGCGATCAAATCCAAGCCCCGGAGTTTCACCGCAGTACCACCGTCACGGACATCGGTCCGTGGGCGCCGAAGACCAGCGCCTGCTCGATGTCGGCGGTCTTCGAAGGCCCCGACACGAAACAGCCGTAGCCGAAGTCGTCGACCTCAGGGCGCACGACGGCCTCGTGCATCGTGTCGACAATGGCGTCTTTCGGGATGACGACGACGAGCGCCGTGGCTCCGAAATAGAGCGCCTTATGGCGGATGTCCTGCGCGATCCACACCGCACCGTTCTCCGCAACGCCGAACGCCCCCGCAACGACACCCAGGTCGACATCGACCAGTTCGCGCGGGTCCCCGACCGAATCGGGGTCGAGGGTCGTAAGAGTCAGTTCCGGCAGGACGGACGCGATCGTCTGCGCATCGGGATAACAGCGGCGGACCACCTCGTCGAGGGTCTCGCCCGGTTGCATCCGGACAGCTTTGCCACCGGCGGCTTCGAGCCGTTCGGCGAACGTTGCCGCCGGGTCGTCGAACCGCTGGGGTGTGAAATCCGCTTCGGGACGCGGGTACTCGGGCATCCCGTCGGCGGCGAGTTTTTTCAGTATATCGTCTTTACTACTCATCTTTTTTCGTTTTTTTCCACCAGCCATTGAAGGTCTTCGGCGCAAAAGGCGGCATGGCGCGGCCCGGAGCGCTCCACGGGTTCAGCCCGTTTTCGAGTACGAAGCACGGCAGTTTCTCCGCGACACGGGCCAGGGCGATGCCGCCGTAGAAGCGTCGCCGCCCACCCATGACGAAATCCATCCCCTTGACCGTCATCTTCTTCACCGTATCGGCCAGATGCAGCCCGTCAAGCTGTTGGCGCCACATGTATATCTGCTCCCCGAGGTCGATCTTCGCCGGGCAGACATCCGAACAGGAGTAGCACAGCGAGCAGGCCGAAACGTTTCCGTGATAGCGTTTCGGCGAACGCAGCATGCCGAGGTTGATGCCCAGCGGCCCGGGGATGAAGTACGAATAGGAGTAACCTCCCGAACGGCGGTAGACCGGGCAGGTGTTCATGCAGGCCCCGCAGCGCAGGCACTTGAGCATGTTGCGGTGGGCCTCGTCGGCAAGCCACTCCGAACGGCCGTTGTCGACCAGGATGACGTGAATCCGCTTGCCCGGGGCGGGTTTGCGGTAGAGCGAG
>JAEZTA010000092.1 GCA_023443765.1 Bacteroidota bacterium
TACCGCGTGCACGACACCCCCAGCGAAGAGAAGCTCGACCGCTTCCGGCAGTTCATCCTCCGCTTCGGGCACATCTTCAAAGCCACAAAGGGCCGCGCCATCGCCAAGGAACTGAACAAGCTCTTTGCACAGATAAAAGGTACGACCGAGGAAAACGCCGTCTCGACGATGGCGGTGCGCTCGATGGCCAAGGCATATTACACGACCGACAACATCGGCCACTACGGTCTGGCATTCCCCTACTACACGCACTTCACTTCGCCGATCCGCCGTTACCCCGACATGATGGTCCACCGCCTCCTGGCGCGCTACCTCGCAGGCGGCAAGTCGGCCGACAAGACCGAACTGGAAGACCTCTGCGCCCGCGCTTCGGACCGCGAGGTCGTGGCTGCCGAAGCAGAACGCGCGTCGATCAAGTACAAGATGGTCGAGTTCATGAAGGAGCACATCGGCGAAGAGTTCGAAGGGCACATTTCGGGTCTCACGGAGTGGGGTGTTTACGTGGAACTGGACGAGACCCACATCGAGGGCATGTCGTTCCTGCGGGACATCCAGGGCGATTTCTTCTCTTTCGACGAGCAGCTTTACGAGATCATCGGCCGCTCGACGGGCATCCGCATGACGCTGGGAAGCCCGGTACGCATCCGCGTCAAGCGCGCCGACCTGCAGAAACGCCAGCTCGATTTCGAGGTATTGCTGCCCGAGGGTACGGCCCGCCGCAGCGAGGAGCACCGCGGCAATGGCCCGAAGGTGCGCACTTCGTCGCGCCGCAAGGGACGATAGATCACCGGGCGAGTGTCAACTCGTTCGTAATACCGATATTCCGGAGGAACGGTTCGTCGTGGGAGACCACGACAACCGTTCCTTTGTATTCGGAGAGCGCCGAAACCAGCAATTCCTGGCTCCGGAGGTCGATGTTGTTGGTGGGCTCGTCGAGCAGCATCAGGTCGGGCGCCGAAGCGCCGAGCGTCTCCCCGAACAACAGCAGTTTCAGTTTTTCGCCGCCGCTGAGCGTGTCGCACGCCTGCGCCCACTGCTCCTGCGCGAAGCAGTAGTGATCGAGCCACGCGCGCAGCTCTCCCTCAGGGCGATGCGCGGTGTCACAGCGCATGATGAATTCCCCGAGGGTCCCGCCCCCGGAAAGCGCCGAATACTCCTGGTCGAGCAGCAGTGTCCGCAACGGCCCCATTAGGCGGCAGGAGCCGCATGCAGGAAGCAACTCCCCGGTCAGCAGACGCAGCAACGTAGTCTTTCCGGTCCCGTTGCCGCCCCGGATGCGGAGCCGTTCGCCGGAGAAAAGTTCCAGCGAAAGAGGCTCCTTCCACAACATCCGGCCTTCGAAACGGACATTGACGCCTTCGAGCGCCGCGAGCAACCGGCGGTCCTGCCGCTCGGGCGAATGCAGGTGGACCGAAAGGGGTTGTTCGGCGGCGATCTGTGTCCGGACCGCATGCAGTTCGGCGGCGATGCGTTCGATCCGCCGACCGCGCTCCTCCTCAAGGCGTGCCGCCGTCCGCTGCGACGCCGAAGCCAGGCTCCCGGCCACGATGCGGGGCAGCCCGCGGCGTTCGGTATGCCCTGCGGCACGGCTCTCCTGCCGTTGTCGCCGTTCGGCAAGTTCCCGTTCGCGTTCCCGGGCCTGCCGCAGCGTGCGCTGCCGCTCGTCGGCGCGCCGGTGGAGGGCTTCCAGTTGCAGGCCGCGCTGTTCGCAGTAGAACGTATAGTTCCCGCCATAGCGGGTAGCCCGGCCCGAACCCAGTTCGACGATGGCGTCCATGCGCTCCAGCAAGGCCCGGTCGTGGCTCACGACGAGTAGCGCCGCACGGCTCCGGCCGACGAAATCGTACAACAGTTCCCGCGCGTCGGAATCGAGGTGATTGCTCGGCTCGTCCAGCAAAATCGCACCGGTTCCCGAAAGTTCGGCCCCGGCCAGCAGGACGCGCGTCCGCTCGCCGCCGCTCAAGGTGCACGACTGTCGGTCGAGGGAAATCGAGCCGATCCCCCACCGTTCGCGCACGGCGGCAAGCCGTTCCTCGATACCCCAGTCGTCGTCGAGGGCCGAAAAATCGGATTCCGTGCCGTTTCCGGCTTCAATGGCGTGCAGGGCGTCGAGTTTACGGGCTGCGCCCAACAACTCCGCGACCGGTTCGTCGGGTCGGCAGAGGGCGTTCTGGGGCAGGTACCAGCGATCCTCCGGACAGCTGACCGAGCCCGCGCCAGACTGCAAGCCGGCGGCGATACGCAGCAACGTGGTTTTGCCCGAGCCGTTGGGCCCGACCAATGCGACGCGCTCACCGGGACGGACGGTGAAAGTAATATCGGAAAACAGGGGTTCTGAATCGGGGTATGCGAACGACACCCCGCTGAAAATAAGCGACATAAACTATCGGATTTAAAAATTTACAAACAAACTTGTCCCGCATCCGCAACGGCGGAGCGGCAGAAAAGGGTTTATGAAATTTTTAGATCCTCATCGCTTACAAAAATTTTGGTTCGGGGCGAAGATACGGAAAATTTTCCGAAACGACAAAACCGTCCGTCCGCCGACCGACGAACGGCAACAAAAAAGGAAGGCCCCGGAAGGGCCTCCCTTTTCAATGTCAGCTATGTGCTCCCTAGAAGAGGTTCACGCCGTCGAGCGTTGCGATCAGGTAGGTAGCAGCCACCGTAAGAATGGCGTACAACTCGGGGAAAGCGGCGAGGATCAGCGTCTTACCCATCACATCGTGACCGTTGCCGATAGCGGCGATACCATTGGCGCAGACCTTGGCCTGGTAGATCGAAGCGGCCAGGTTCACAAGGCCGACCAGCAGACCGGCACCGAAGATAGCGGCTCCCTGAACCATCGTCGGATCAGTCAGGCCCTTCTGTACGAGGAAGAAGCAGACGAAACCGTAGAGACCCTGCGAACCCGGAAGGGCCGAAAGAATCATGTAGCTACCGAAAGCGCCGCCGTTCTTTTTCATGGCCCCTACTGCGGCCTGACCCGTGATGGCGGTACCGATCGACGAAGCGACACCTGCCAGGCCCACCATCAGCGCTACGCCGACGTAAGCAAATACCAATGCTGTTGTTTCCATAATGTTTTAAGTTTTTTAATTGTTATTTATTCGTTAGTATCATTCATTTTCCGGATCGGGTCGAAATTGCGCGAGGCCATTTCGAAACCGGCATTTTTGAAAAACTCGACGAACGTCAGACGCAGCGGATGCACGAACGACGAAATAGTCGACATGAAAAGGTTGATGCCATGGCCGATCAGCAGGATCGGGATCATGACCAGCAGCCGCACCACAATGCCCGATCCCTCGGGGACGAAGCCCGCAGCCAGCGTATTGAACACCAGCGCCAGCACACCGCCCGAAAGGCCAATGGCGAACAGACGGATGTACGACAATACGTCGCTCAGCAGTCCCGTAAGGTTATTGTACAGGTCCCACAGCCCCGCGCCGAAATTGACGAGCGGATTGCGCTTCGGGTTGTTCAGGAGCAGCATCAGCACCACACCGATACCCAGTGCGACGTAAAAAGCCACCGACGTGGACCCGAATCCCGGAATGGCGAGGCCCGCCATCGGGAGTCCCATTGCCAGGCAGCACGAAACGAGGATGATGAACCAGCCCAGCAGACCCAGGGCACGGCCCAGACCGAAGCAACGGACGGTCATCCAGATATTGAGCGTCATGCCGAAGAGAATCTGCACCACGCCGATAACCAGCGCAATGGTGAAGAACTGCCCCTGGAAATCGAAGAATTTCACCGTGGGGAACCACTCGTTCATATTGATGCCGAAGAACGAGCCGCACAACGCTCCGAAAACGATGGTCGACAGACCGCACAACGTGGCGAACCACGCGGCCTGGTGCATCATGCCGGGTTTCCGGTTCTTAGCAAGCATCCACACGCCCAGCAGGGTCAGGATAGCGCCGTAACCCGCGTCGTTCAGGCAGATGCCGAAGAAAAGCATGTAGAACGG
>JAEZTA010000116.1 GCA_023443765.1 Bacteroidota bacterium
GCCGAGGAACAGACCTTCGACAAACACGATGTCAAGATCGGTCTTTCGGACGGCATGAACATCGAAATCACCGAAGGAGTGACCGCCGGGGAGAAAATCCGCGGCGTCAAGGAAGAGAAAAAGAAAAAATAACCGCAAAAACACCGCAGCATGAAAACCGGCATCTTACTCGCCGTCCTGTGTGCCGCCGCAACGACGGTCTGCGCGCAGAATGCGGCGCCCGATACGGCAGCCCCGGCGCCGGGCACGCTCTGGTCGCTCGACGACTGCATCGGCTATGCCCTGCACAACAATATTGAAGTACAGCAGCGTTCGCTGCAGGTCGAAAGCGACGATGCGGACCTCTCGACCGCAAAATTCAGCCGTCTGCCCAATTTGGGGGCATCGCTGGGTTACCAGGCCTCGTTCGGCCGCGGCACGGGAGAGGACAACACCTATAAGAGCGGAACCGTGCAGAACGGCTCGTTCGACGTTTCGGCCTCCATGCCGCTGTTCCAGGGCATGCGCATCAACCATCAAATCAAGGCCGGAAAACTGGACCTCGCAGCAGCCGTACAGGACCTGGAAAAGGCGCGTGAAGACGTGTCGGTCAACATCATGACACTCTACCTCGATGTGCTCTACAACAAAGAGTTGGTGGGCGTAGCCGAACGCCAGTTGGAACTGAGTTCGCAGCAGGCCGCGCGGAGCCGCGCACTGGCCGCCTCGGGAAAACAACCCGAATCGACCGTCTACGAGAGCGACGCCCTCGAAGCCAAAGACCGGATGACGCTCACCCAAGCCCGTAACGACCTGCGGCTGGCCCTGCTTGACCTGAGCCAGGCCCTCAACCGCGAAAGCGCCGCGGGATTCGACATCGTGGACCCGAAACTCGACAGCGTAACCCTCGCCTCGCTCTACCGCCTCGGCTCGGTGGAGGAGGTATATGCCTACGCCGCCGACCACCGTCCGCACATCCAGGCAGAGCGGCTGCGACTCGAAAGTTCGGAGCACTCGATAGCGATCGCCCGCTCAGAACTTTTCCCGTCTCTTTCGCTTCGTGGCGGCTACGGCACAGGCATTTACAGCAACAGCAGCATCTCGGGATTCTGGCCCCAGTTCCGCAAAAACGGCAGTGAATCGGTCGGCTTAACGCTCAGCGTCCCGATCTTCAACCGACGGGCCACGCACAACAGCATCCTCAAAGCCAAGATAGCCCTGCGCAAACAGGAGCTCGCCGTCACCAACGCCGAGCGCGAGTTGCGCAAGCTGATCGAGCAGGCATGGTATAACGCCGATGCCGCCTATGCCAAATACAATTCGGCCGAGGCCGCTTCGGCTTCGGCAAAGATAGCCTTCGCTTATGAAGAACAGAAGGCTGCGGCAGGCCGGTCGACGATCTTCGATTTCAACGATGCCAAAACGCGCATGGAGAAGGCTGAGGCCGAAGCCGTACAGGCCAAATACGAGTTCGTCTTCCGCTCGAAGATCCTCGATTTCTACCGCGGACAGCCGCTACAACTCTAAAACGGGGATTTAAATATACGAATCCAAACAAAGAGGGCGGCCTAAACGGTCGCCCTCACTGCTGCCCGGAACACCAAGTCCCTAAAGAATCCGGGCGGCTGCCGGATTGAATCCCGGACCTCCTCCGGCGGAAAAGTCCTTCGTGCGTCACTGATGATCTGTGTTTATCCCAGCGATACAAAAGTAGGTAAATTATCGTGGCTCACAAGAGACAGAGCGTTTTTGTCATAACACTCGACCAAATTGTCATAAGCCGAAAAGGCAAAATGATACGCCCGGACGCATCGAAAACACTTTTCGTCCCGCAAAAAAGCGGCAATCCGGAAAATTTGACCTACTTTTGCAACAATTTCAACGGCTGTAAAGATGGAATGGCTTAAAGAACTGCTCGTCGAGCATTCGGCTCTGCAGGCCGTCGTGGTGATTTCGCTCATCTCGACGCTCGGCATCGTACTGGGAAAGATCCGCTTCTTCGGAATCTCGCTCGGCACGGCCTTCATCTTCTTCGTAGGCATCCTGGCCGGGCATTTCGGGCTGTCGCTCGACCCCGCGATGCTCACCTACGCCGAGAGTTTCGGTCTGATAATCTTCGTCTACGCCCTTGGTCTGCAGGTAGGACCGGGTTTCTTCAGCTCGATGCGCGCCGACGGACTGCGGCTCGTCTCCCCCGCCATCGTCATCGTATTGCTCGGAACGCTTCTGGCCGTAGCCATGAGTTATGCCTTCGGCGTCTCGATGCCCGACATGTCGGGCATCCTGTGCGGCGCAACGACCAATACCCCGGCGCTGGGCGCCGCGCAACAGACGCTGCAACAAATGGGATTCGATGCCAACGGCGCGGCGTTGAGTTGCGCCGTGGCCTATCCGCTGGGCGTCGTGGGCGTAATCCTGGCCATCGTCTTCCTGCGTAAGCTCTTCGTGCGCCCTGCCGACATGCCGGGTCCCGACGCCGAGCACCGCAAAAACGTCTTCATCGCCAGCTACCACCTCACCAATCCTGCCGTTTTCGGCAAGAGCGTCCACGAAATCGCAACGCAGAGCCACCACCATTTCGTCATCTCACGCCTGTGGCGCGACGGGCGGGTTTCAATCCCGACCTCGGACAAAACGCTCCGGCAGGACGACGTGATTCTGGTCATCACCACCCCCGCCGAAGCCGACGCCCTGCGGCTGATCTTCGGCGAGCAGGAGACGAAAGACTGGAACACGGAGAATATCGACTGGAACGCTGTCGACAGCCAGCTTATTTCGCAGCGCATCCTCGTTACGCGTCCCGAAATCAACGGCAAAAAACTCTCGCAGCTGCGCCTGCGAAATACCTACGGCATCAACATCAGCCGCGTCTACCGTTCGGGCGTCCAACTGCTGGCGACCCCCGACCTGCGACTGCAACTGGGCGACCGCCTGACGGTGGTCGGCGAGGCCCAGGCTATCCGCAATGTCGAGAAAATCCTCGGAAACGCCGTCAAGAGCCTCAACGAACCCAACCTTGCGGCGGTGTTCATCGGGCTGATCCTCGGCCTCACGCTGGGAAGCATTCCCATCGCGATCCCGGGCATTTCGATCCCCGTGAAACTGGGTCTCGCGGGCGGCCCGATCATCATCGGCATCCTGATCGGCACGTTCGGTCCCCGGCTCCACATGATCACCTACACCACGCAGAGCGCCAACCTCATGTTACGCGGACTGGGACTGTCGATGTACCTCGCATGCCTCGGACTCGACGCCGGAACGCACTTCTTCGCAACGGTCATGCGGCCCGAAGGGGCGCTGTGGCTCGGAATCGGCTTCGCGCTGACCTTTGTGCCGGTAGTGCTGGTGGGACTGTTCGCCCTGCGGGTGCTGAAGGTCGACTTCGGTTCGGTCTCGGGACTGCTGTGCGGTAGCATGGCCAACCCGATGGCGCTCAACTATGTCAACGACACCATCGAAGGCGACAATCCCTCGGTATCCTACGCCACGGTCTACCCCGTGTGCATGTTCCTGCGTGTGATTATCATTCAGGTGATGCTGATGCTGGTGCTTTAGCCGTCCCGGCGACCGGCGGCGTCTGTATCTCCTTCGGGGCTGTATCCCGCAGCGACGCAATATCCGCCCCCGAAGGATTCTGGAAGACCCGCAGCCCGAATTCGGGAATCACGGCCAGCACATGGTCGAAAACATCGGACTGAATCCCTTCGTAAACAATCCAATCCACCGTATCGGTAAAGAAATAGAGCTGCATCGGAAGTCCCGTTTCGGTGGGCTGCATCTGCCGCACCATCAGCGTCATATCCTTATTCACGGGGACTTCGTTCTGGAGGTAGCGGACCAGGTAGGCCCGGAAAACCCCCAGGTTGGTCTGGTGCAGGCCGTTGATCCGCCGTTCGCCCGACTGGAAGCCGTGCTCGGCGTTGTACTCCTCGACCCGGCGTTCGGTCTGGTCGATGTAGTCGCGCAGCAGGTCGATCGTGCGGTAGTGGTCGAGCATTTCCGGGGTGCAGAAACGCACGCTGGTCATGTCGATCAGCACGGAGCGCATCACGCGACGCCCGCCCGAGAGCTGCATGGCGTGCCAGTTGGTGAACGAATCGGTCGTCAGCAGGTAGGGCGGCAGCATGACGATCGTGTTGTCCCAGTTGCGAATCTTGACCGTCGTGAGCGACACCTCCTCAACATTACCGTCGGCCCCGTACTTCGGGACCGAAATCCAGTCCCCGACCTTGAGCATGTCGTTCGCCGACAGCTGGATGCCCGACACGAAGCCCAGGATACTGTCGCGGAAAATCAGCATCAGCACGGCGGCCGAAGCGCCCAGCCCGGTCAACAGGATGGTTGGCGATTTGCCGAGCAGGATCGAGATAATCAGGATCACACTGATCAGCAGCACGATGCCCTGCGCCGTCTGCCGCAGCCCTTTGATCGGCTTGTTCTGCCACACGGGCCGCGATGCGGCAATATGGAATGCGGCATAAAGCAGGGCATTGACGAAGCGGAGAACCGTAATGATGATGTAGACCTGCATGAACCGCATGACGACGACCCGTTCGGCGGAATCGGTCTCGAAGACCACCGGAAGCACGACGGCCAGCAGGATGGCGCTCAGAACGTGGCACATGCGTTTGAGTACCGGGACGCTGAAAAGCGTATCGTCCCACTTGACCCGTGTGCGTTCCACGAGTTTGCGCACCCCGTGTACGACCCCCAGCTGCAACAGCACATCGAAGAGCACGGCAGCCAGTACCACGAGCGCGAAAGCGACCCAACGGTCGAGGTCGTCGCTGGGGTCCGAGGTGACGCCCAGCCATTCGAGCAGGGCGTGCGTCCAACGTTTCAAAAGTGTTTGCATACCCATATCCGTATCAACTTCCGGGCCTCAGCAAAAGCCGGGGCCAAAAAACCGAAAATGACGCCGGTACGGAAAACGGAATTACCCGAAAAGCAACTTTACCTCGCCTTCGAAGTTGGGTGTGAAAATGCCTTTGCCGAGGTTTTCGAGAATCTCGTCCGGGGACCAGAAACGCCCGCCGTCGAGTTCCTCACTCGGGCGGACCGGCCCGTCGTAGACCGTGCGATGGACATAGACCAGTTCGTATTCGCGCTCCGAACGAAACGGGTAGACTGCCACCTGTTCGGGCGCGAAGTCCGTGATGCCGAGTTCCTCACGCACCTCGCGCAGCAGGGCCTCACGAACGGTTTCGCCGTAGTCCACATGCCCGCCCACGGCCGTATCCCAGCGTCCGGGCTGGATGTCCTTCCACGCAGGACGCTTCTGCAGGTAGAGTTCGCCGCGCGAATTGAAGACGTGGAGGTGCACCACCGGGTGCAGGAGCATCGCCCCGCCGTGGCATTCGCCGCGCGAAGCTTTGCCGACGACGTTTCCCGCCGGATCAACCACGGGAAAGAGTTCTTCGCTGTTATCGCAATTCATGTCTGGGGTATTTGCGGATGTAAACGACAACGGCCAGCAGGCCCAGCAGCACAAAGGCCGCACCCGGCAGGGCCGTATATTCATAACCGAGTTTATGCTCGATGGGCAGGCCGCCGCAGAAGGCCCCGACCGCATTGCCGAGGTTGAAGGCCACCTGCACGAGCGCAGCCCCGAGCATCTCGCCGCCGCGCGAATTTTCGAGGATCAGCAACTGCTGGGGCGACGACACACAGAACAGGCACGCCGTCGTGAGGCACATCAGCGCCACCGAAAGGTAAGAGACATGCGCCCCGAAAAAGATGCCGACGAGAGCCAGGAATGCCACGCAGAGCGTGAACCGCACGACCTTCTCGGGCGTGAAACGATCGGAGAAATGGCCGCCGACGATATTTCCGGCGAACATGCCGAAACCGGCCAGCATGATGATCAGCGTCAGGTCCTCGGAACGGAATCCCGAAGTGTGAACCATCAGCGGGCTGACATAGCTGTACCAGCAGAAAATGCCGCCGTTGCCGAGCATCACCGAGAGGAGCACCAGCCACGGGGCGAAACTCTTCAGGAATCTGAACTGCCCTTTGAGTCCCGTATCGGGCAGAGCCGGAAGGCCCGGAACCCAGAGTTTCACGAGCAGCAGGGCCACGGCGCCCCACACGGCGACGATGCCGAACGTGGCGCGCCACGTCACGGCGGCGCTGATATAGGTTCCCAGCGGCACGCCGAACAGGTTGGCAATGGTCATCCCGACGACCATGATCGACACGGCCTCGGCGCGTTTGCCTTTGTCGGCGATACGCTCGGCCACGATCGACCCCACGCCGAAAAATGCGCCGTGGGGAAGTCCCGAGACGAAACGCATGGCCAGCAGCGTCCAGTAGTTCGGCGAAAGAGCCGCACAGGTATTACCAATGATAATCAGAGCTACGAGGGCCAGCAGGATGTGTTTCAGCGGCCGCGTGCGGGCCACGACGACCGTGAGCGGCGCACCGAAACAGACGCCCAGCGCATAGGCGGAAATAAGGTGTCCGGCTTCGGGAATCGTAACCCCGAGGCTGCGGGCGATGTCGGGCAGAATGCCCATCATCACAAACTCCGCCATTCCGAGCGCAAGCGTTCCGAATGCCAGGGCTATCAGACTTTTCTTCATCGGACAGGAATCATTAACTTTTCGAACCGGCTGCAAAAATAACACAAAAGCCGAAAAGTTTTTCCGCAGATAGCCCTTTTTCGATCCGGAAAGCGGTGTTTTTGATTTTAAAGGATGCACAGCCCTGCGGTACATTTTCAATCAGTGGGGTGCAGATGCCGTATATCGTGAAAATCCCCGGATGGGTAGTACTCAGGGTACGTCCCATTCGGGGATTTGAAGGATGTGCGACAGGTGCGCCGCAACCATTGACAATTCTATTCGCGGGGTTGTCCCACCTCGAATCCCAACGCCCGCATCCACTCCACGGTGGCGGCATCGACAAGATCGTTGCGGTCGGCCCAGCGGCGCTCCCCGATCAGCTTTTTCTTATGCTCTTCGAGCGCCTTCATCAGCGGGAAGGCAGGGTGTTCGAGTTGCGACTTCTCCTCGCGCAGCGAGGGCCGTATCCGGCGGTCGAAGACGGCAGCCTGCGTCGGACGCCGCGCCCCTTCCCACTTGAAGCCCTTGAGGTAGAGCTCCTGGTCGACAGGAATCTTGTTCATCGGGTAGATGTTCCAGTCGGGGTCCTTGCGGTAGACGATCGTCACGACCTGCTTGTCCTCGATGTAGAACGAACAGTCGCCGCTCTCGATGACGCCCATACCTGTAATTTCGGGCGGTTCGCCGTCCTGCATGTAATAGATCGTCTGGGCATTGCCGTTCACATCGTTACGATAGATCTCGTTGTTGTGGAACCACGCCGTCATCTGCTTGCCCGCCACCTGGTTGTAATGGACCGTATCGAGCTGGGAAACCATCATCGGGCTGCCGATGAACTCGGCATGCGTAACCTGCTGGTTCTCGGTGAATATATCCATCACGTCGGACGTGATCTGGTTACCCTGGTTCCACATCACGGGATTGATGTAAAGGTGAATCGTCGAGTCGGTACTGATAGCTGTCATCGAGTCGCAGACAGTCTGGAAATCCGAGCGGTAGATGCGCACGTCGCGAAATCCCTTCATCAGGCGGTAAATCGAGTCGGTAGGTTCGGCAAGCGAATCGACCGAGTCGGGCGGGATCAGCATCGCCACCGAGTCCGCAGCCAGCGAATCGCCCAACTGCATCAGCAGCGAATCCTGCTCCATCGCATTGCGCCCGATCAGCGAATCGAGTTCGTGCAGGGCCGTGGAGTCGGTCGGAATCGGCATACCCTTGCGGGCCGCACGGGCCTGACGGGCACGTAGTTTCGACTCGGCCTTGAGTTTGCGTGCGGCCAGGCGTTTCTCCTCGCGCTCTTTCTGCGCAAGCAGCTTGGCCGTCGTTTTCTCCTGGCGTTTCTGAGCGATCTGCTCCAGTTTCTCTTTCTTGGCCTTGGCAGCGGCAGCCTTCCGGGCCGCTTTCAGTTTATCGGCCTGCTCCTTCAGGAAGGCCTTCCGGGCGTCGCCGACCAGCGTATCGAGCGGATTGATGGCCGGGGCAGCCAGCGAATCGGCGACCGCAGCACCCTGCAACGAGTCGGGGACCTCGGGACGGCCCAGCGAATCGACTCCTCCGACCGAACCGGAACCCGGCGCCGGCAGGACAGGCCTTCCGAGCGAATCCAGCGCAGGCTGGCTGCCGGGAAGCGAATCGGTCCGGTGCTGCAACGTTGCGACAGCCGCCGAATCGGTTTTCAGACGCGCCAACGAATCGGCTTTGGCAGCCGCAGCAGCCCGGCGCAGGGCATTTTCATTGATCGTGAAAAGGAACATCGAGTCGGCGCGCATGAAGAGCGAGTCGCCCTGCGAGAGGTCGTAGCTCACCACCGAAGGACGCCGCGTGAGAAACGCATCGCCCGGTTCCTTCCAGTATTCGCCGTAATCGCCGAAGGCAAGCACCTTATGCTCGGTGTCGTCCAGCTGCAAATCGTGGCGCAGGATCACATGGTCCTTGGCGCGGTAGAAATCGAGACTGTCGCTCCATATTTCCTGCTTTTCGGTCAGGATATAGCCGTTGCGCGTAATGATGTAAAGCGTATCGACCTTGTCGTAGGAGCCGCGGTCGGCATAAAGGTAGTCGCCGTCCTTGTTCCAGATATTGGTGTGTTCGAAGAAAAAGGCGTTGTCGGTAGCCATGTTGTAGACCACCGAATCGCCTTTGAGTTCGTATTCGTCGTTGTGCATTTCGACCTGGTCGACAGCAATCAGCTCCTTGGTATCGGCATAGTAAAAGCCGCGGACGGATTCAAGCAGGTTCTCACGGTTGATCATCACGCCGCCGTTGTCGAATTCGCCGATGTTCTTCTTGGTGTTGAACAGGAATTTATAGGTGTAGAGCGTAGCATCGCCGTCGACGACCTTGACAATGTCGGAGTAGACCCGCGCTTCATTCAGGTTGCCGTCGTACTCGGCACGGTCCCCGTAAATATAGGTGGTGTTCTTGTTGATCAGCACATGGCCGAAGAACTCGATACGCATGTCCGAGTACCGCACGGCAGAGTCGCACGTAATGACCGCGCCGTTATGCTGTGCGGCGAAGTTCCCCACCAGGAAAACCACCGAATCGCCCGGCGCGATGGGCCCCATCAGGTCCGATTTGAGGTCGATGAGTTTTTTCTCGCCCTCCTGCTCCGGAGCCTGCTGCATGGTGCCTCCCGCCGCAACCGCGGCGACGGCCAGCACCACGACGGCTATGGACAAGAGCCTGCGCACGGCCTACTTCACCCAGTGTTTGTTCTCGAACTCCCCGTCGCGGAATTCGGGCGTAATGTAGACGTACATGCCGTCGATCTTCTTCGAAAGCCACTCCTTGAAGACGCGGTCCTGCTTGTCCTGCAGGGCCATCTCTTCGAGGCGCAGGTAGTCTTCGTTGAGCGAAGCCGTATGCGTCGGGATCACCTCGACCAGTTTGACGATCTTGGCCATCTGGTTGCCGAGCATGTCTTCGGTGAGGTAGGCCTCCGAAATCTCGCCGGGCTTGAGTCTGTTCAGGGCATTATAGTCGTCGAGGCTCTTGAAGCGGCCGAAGTCCTCCTTGAGGAATTTCGTGACGGTCAGCTTGGCGTCGAAGGCGTTGAAACGCTCCAGGATGTCGTGGTTCGAGACGATACCGCCGTTCATCTTCGACTGGGCATCGTCCGAATACAACAGGGCGGCCCTCTCGAAAGTGATCGAATCCTTGCGGATCACTTTGACCAGGCTGTCGAGCGTATTGAGCGAGCCACTCAGTTCCTCGGTCGTGTAGACCGGGCGGAGCAGGATGTGGCGGAAATGGTAGAGCCGGCCGCGCTTGTCGAGCAGCTGGATGATGTGGAAACCGAACTGCGACTCGACCACCTCGGAAATCTGTCCGGGGCGCATCTTTTCCAGCGCAGCACCGAATGCGGGGTCGAGCTGTTCGATCGTCGAGGGGTCCATCTCACCGCCGCGCATCATCGTACCGGGATCCTGCGAATACATACGGGCGAGGTTTTCGAACTTGGCCTTGCCGGTGATGACACGCTCGCGCATGTCGATCAGTCGTTCGCGCGTGCGCTGCTTGGCGGCGGTCATCGACTTGGGGAACTTGGTGATCTGCGCGTAGACGTACTGGTCGGCGACGAGCGGAAGACTGTCCTTCGAAATCGACTTGTAGAAACGCTCCACTTCGCCCGGGATGACCGATACCTTGTTCACCACTTCGGTCTGCATGGAGTTGGCATAGGCCTGCTCCTCGTAGCGCTGACGCATGATCTCGCGGATGTTGAAGATCGGCATGTGGTGCTTGGACTCCAGGAGGGTGATCGACCCTTCGGTCTCGACCATCTGCTGCACCTGCTCCTCGACACGCGCCATGATGTCGGCGTCGTTGACCTTCACCGAGTCGATCTGGGCCTGGTTGTAGAGCAGTTTCTGGGTCATGAGCGCTTCGAGCGCCTCGTTCATCGGGTCGCGGTCGGTGGTGTAACCCTCCTGGCGGCGCTGTTCGGTCAGCTGGCGTGCATAGTCGTCCACCTCGGAGTAGAGGATCGACGATCCGCCCACCACGGCTACCACCTTGTCGAGCATCACCTGTCGTTTCTGCGCGAGGGCCCCTGCGAACAGCAGGGCGAGCGCCACGGCCATTATACCTTTTTTCAACATCTTGGTTTCGTTTATCGTTTTATTTATCGTTGTCTTTATCGTCTTCTTTTTCTTTCTTCGCCTTCTCGTCGGCGAACACCTTCACCTCGCCGGCCTCCGTAGCCCGGCTGTAAAGCTCGTCCTCGTGGCTGCGGATGATCTCGCCCTTACGCTGGTTGAACAGGATGCGGCGGATCGTCCCGCGCAGCCGTTCGAGCGGAATCGGCTCGCCTTCGCGCAGCACGGCGTCGATCTGGAAATAGTAGCGCGCATGACTGTCGCGCATCTCCTGCACGGCATTCGTCGCCAGCACCGAGTCGTAGCTCTGCGAACGCAACGTCGGCAGGAAACTCAGAAATTCGGGAAAATCGATCCACTGATCGCGGAAATCGTCGACCGTGAAATTATTCTTCTCGCAAATATCCCTGAAATCCTGCTGCTGCGCCTCGGAGCGCGATCCCATCAGCGTCTTGAGCTTCGCAGCCTGGCGGTAGCCTTCGTTGAAACGGACGATACGCCCCTTGACGATCGTGCGGTCCAGCTTGAAGTCGGCCTTGTGGGCGTTGTAATAGGCCGCGATCTCGTCGGCAGTGAACACCGTGTCGATCGAACGGTCGACATAGTGCTGGTCCAGCTGGCGGATCAGCAATGCCTGGCGATACTCCTCGACCATCTTCTCGATGTCCCCGGCCGAGGAGGAAAAGAGCATCTCGGCCTCCTGTAGTTTCAACTGTTTGAGCACCCAGCGGTCGATGTAGACCTTCATAAAGGCGGCACTGTCGTCGCCGGTAAGCCCCTGCGGAACCACCGAACGCACGTCACCCAGCCGCAGGTCCTTACCTCCGGCGCGCGCAATGGTCGTGTCACTGGCAAAATAACGCGGCAACTCCCGGCAACCCGCCAGCAGCAGCACACCAGCCGCGACCGCTATTTTCGCTCGCAAATTCATATTCCGAAGGGCAAAGATACGTTTTTTACTTGTAAGTAACGCAGTGCAGGGGCGGATTATTACGCCGCAGACGGATTTTTCTCCGTCTCCTTCATACGCCGCAGCGTACGCACCATCATATAGCCCGAAACGGCGGAGAGCGCCAGCGCCGCAATGTATATCAGCACGTAAAGCGTCCGGCTGCCCACCATGTCGATCAGCAGTGCATTGCCGTGCCCGGTAGCCATCGCCAGATAAGCCACGGCGTTGTTCAGGGCATGAAGGATCATGACCGACCACAGCGAATCGGTGGCCAGGTAGACGTAACCCAGCACCAGGCCGATGACCGTGGCGCTGATCACCTGCACGGGCTGGCCGTGCAGCACGCCGAAAAAGAGCGACGAAAGCAGCCACGCGGTGGTCACGCCGAACTTATCGCGCAGCGAACCCAGCACGATGCCGCGGCAGATCAACTCCTCGAAGACCGGGGCGAAGACAACCAGCGAAAGGATGGTCCAGAAGCCGCGCCCCACATTGAGCGACAACTCGGGCAGCAGCCGCAGCAGGGGTTCGAGCACCACGCCGACGGCGAAGATCAGCACGAAGGCCCACAGCAGCAACGCCGGATTAAGCCCCCGGACCGAGAAGCGCGCCCACTTTCCCCGACCGCCGCGCGCGCGACGATAATAAATGAGGCCCGCCAGCGTCAGCGACATCGACCCGAAATAGAGCACGGCCATCAGCTTGCCCATGGCCTCAGGTTCGAGCGACCTGAAATCGAATCCGTATCCAGCGAAGATCATGAAGAGCATCGCCGCGACTCCCACGACGATCTGCGCGCCGAGGCCGATGCCCAGCATGGCCAGCAGGTCGCCCATCGTCGGGAATTTCCGGCGTTCGGGAGCATTCTCCGTCATCGCCGTTTCAGGCGTCCGTTCCGGGGTTGCAGGCTCCGCCGCGGAAGCCGGCGTATTTTTTTCTTCCATAATATCGTGTAGCTATCAATTCATTCCGTCTTCAAAGATAAGCAATTTTCTGCAACGGTTATGGATTTCCATTTAATTTCATTAAATTTGCCTGCTTATAAACCAATTCAAACATGGCAAAGGTAATCGCATTAGCCAATCAGAAAGGCGGCGTGGGTAAGACCACAACGGCCATCAATTTAGCGGCTTCGCTGGCCCTGCTGGGCAAAAAAGTGCTGCTGCTGGACGCCGATCCGCAGGCGAACGCCACCTCGGGACTGGGCTTCGACATCAATCTCGAAGGCATCTACGAGTGCATCGCCGGGCAGAAACAGGCTGAGGAGGTGATCCTCGCCAGTTCGGACGTCAAGAACCTCTGGGTGCTTCCCTCGTCGATCGACCTGGTGGCCGCGGATACCGAACTGCCGAAGATGGAGAACGCCCACCATGTGATGAAACGCATCGTCGACTCGGTGCGCGGGAAGTTCGACTACATCTTCATCGACTGCTCGCCGTCGCTGGGCTACACCACGGTCAACATCCTCACGGCTGCCGACACGGTGCTGATCCCCGTGCAGTGCGAATACCTCGCCCTGGAGGGACTTTCCAAGCTGCTCAACACCATCCGCAAGGTCAAGGGCGGTCTGAACACCGGGCTCGACATCGAGGGCTTCGTGCTGACGATGTACATGCGCAACCGCCTGAACAACCAGGTCGTGACCGAGGTGCGGGAGCACTTCGGAGAGCTGGCCTATGACACAATAATCCAGCGCAATATCCGTTTGGGAGAAGCACCCTCGCATGGCAAACCCGTGATGCTTTACGACGCCGGGGCCGTCGGCTCGGAGAACTACCTGGCCCTGGCCCGGGAGTTTTTGAAACGCAACCGCAAAAGCAGTAAATAAACAAATACCGATATGAAACAGAAGGGATTAGGACGCGGACTCGATGCCATTTTCGGCAGCGACCCCGTGGATGCCAAGCTCAAACCGATGAGCCATATGGCCGAAATTGAAATCGCCGACATCATACCCAACCCCACGCAGCCGCGTACGCAGTTCGACGAGGAGGCCCTCGACGAACTGGCCGATTCGATCCGCCAGCTGGGTGTCATCCAGCCCGTGACGGTGAAGAAGTCCGACGACGGCAAATACATCATCATCAGCGGCGAACGCCGCTGGCGGGCCGCGCAGCGCGCCGATCTCAAAACCCTCCCGGCCTACATCCGCGAGGTGGACGACGAGAACCTGCACGCCATGGCCCTCGTGGAGAACATCCAGCGGCAGGACCTCAACGCCATCGAAATCGCACTGGGCATGCAGCGCCTGATCGACGAGTGCAACCTCACGCAGGACGCCCTGTCGGAGAAGGTGGGCAAGAAGCGTTCGTCGGTGTCGAACTACCTGCGCCTGCTGAAACTTCCCGACGAAGTGCAACTGGCACTCAAGGAGGGGCTGATCTCGATGGGACACGCCAAGGCCATCGCCGGAGCGCCCGCCGGGGAGCAGCTGCGCATGCTGAAAAAGTGTATCAGGAAGGGCCTTTCGGTCCGCCAGATCGAGGAACTGGTCCGCACGCTCTCCGACGCCCCGGCCAAAGAGGCACAGAATGTGGAGGACGAAGAGTATCCCGAAAGCTACCTGCGGCTGTCGAACAACTCGAAAAGTTCTTCTCCCAAGAGATAGCGATCAAGCGTGCGAAGAACGGCGGTGGCAAAATCATCATCGGCTTCGACAACGACAAGGACATCGAAGAATTCATCGAACGTTTCGCAAAACGCTCTTGATAATTATATGGTGACAATCCGGTTCAGATTTCTGCTCCTCGTCGCAGCCCTCATGCTGTGGCTGCCCGTCGGGGCGCAGCTCCATCGCGGCGCGCGCACCGTCGTCCGCGGCGGCCTGCTCGAAAAACCGGATTCGCTCAAAGGCCGTCGCGATTCGCTCCGCCTGGCGGGCCTCGTGCAGCAGCTCGACTCGATCGCGGCACTCGACTACGCCGCCGACTCGGCCGCCATTGCAGCCCTGCGCACCGACGACCTGCGCTACCTCGACTCGGTCGCCCTGGCGCGCTTCGAAGCTGTACAGCATGGCATCGACACCACGACCAAACCCCGCGTTTACAAAAAAGGCTGGTTCATGAGCGACTCGATGTCGCTCTCGAAGGTCTGCTGGGTTTCGACCGTGATTCCCGGCTACGGACAGATTTACAACAAACAATACTGGAAACTGCCGATCCTCTACGGATTGGTGGGAACCGGACTGGGCCTCTATATCAACGAGAACAAGACGTTCAAACCGCTCAAACGCCAGTACGAGGCCTACACCGACGCGAGCCTTTCGCGCACGCCCGAGCTCGACGCCCTCCAGTCGCGGATGATCCGCAGCAACACGCGGCGACAGCTTTACCTGGGCGTCACGATCGCCTCGTACATCTATTTCATCGGCGACGCGGCCGTAAGCTACAAGACCAACGACGTGTCGGATGTCAAGAAAGCCACCACGCTGGCCTGCATCTTCCCCGGCGCGGGACAGATTTACAACAAAAGCTACTGGAAAGTGCCGTTCGTCATCGGCGGATTCGCCTCGATGATCTACTGTATCGACTGGAACAACCGCGGTTACCAGCGTTTCAAGAAGGCTTATAACCTGCTGAGCGACTACGAAAAGAATCCCGACAAATACCCCGACGGACCTACCGACGAGTTCCAGGGCCGCTATTCGGCCTCGTTCATCCGCAACCTGAGAAACAACTACCGGCGCAACCGCGACCTGTGTATCATCCTCTCGGGCGCATTGTACGTCCTGCAGATCGTCGACGCCCATGTCGACGCCCACCTGAAGGACTACGACATCTCGGACGACCTCTCGATGAACCTCGAACCGCTGGTAGACTACACCTACATCCCCAGTCTCGGGAGCAACCGCCCGGTATTCGGCTTCAACCTGAGCCTCAAATTTTAGACGATGAAGAAACTCCTGACCATAGCACTGCTCCTCGCCGTTACCGCTTCGGCATCGGCCTTCGACCGCAGCCCCCGCAAGAAAAAACGAAACAAAAAAGCCCAGACCGAAACCGTCGTCCCGACTCCTGCCCCCGAAGTCGAAAAGGCTCCGGCACCTCAGCCGGAACCCGAACCCGTAGAAGAACCGGTCGTCAACGATATGACACTGGGATTCACCCCCGAGCAGACCGATTCGCTGCTGGCCGCATGGCGCGAACGCCAGCGCCAGGACGCTTACAGCGAATTTTTCAAACAATACATCCTCGAAGATTCCACCGAAGTCACGGACAACACGCCCGACTCGGTCTACACCCGGCGGCTCCTCGACCTCGCATCGCCGATCCAGTTCCCTTACAACAATATTGTAAAGGGTTACATCAATCGTTACACCAATTCCCGCTACGGGACGATCAGCCGCATCCTCGGCATGTCGCAGTACTACTTCCCGATCATCGAGGAAGAACTGCTCCGCGAGGGGCTTCCCGTCGAGTTGCGCGCACTGCCGATCATCGAATCGGCGCTCTCCACGACGGCCGTATCGCCGATGGGAGCCGTCGGACTGTGGCAGTTCATGCCCACGACCGGCAAGAGCTACGGGCTCGAAATCAACTCGCTGGTCGACGAGCGCCGCGATCCCTACCTCGCCACGAAAGCCGCCTGCCGCTACCTGAAGGACCTCTTCGCCATCTACAACGACTGGTCGCTGGCCATCGCCGCCTACAACTGCGGCCCGGGCAATGTCAACAAAGCCATCGCCCGTTCGGGAGGCAAGAATTTCTGGGAGATTTACGACTACCTGCCCCGCGAGACGCGCGGCTATGTGCCGGCCTTCATCGGAGCGTCGTACGCCTACGCCTACCACCGCCAGCACGGCATCGAACCGACCGAGGCCCCGATTCCGCTTTCGGTGGACACCGTCCGGATCAATAAACTGATGCACCTGGAGCAGATTTCCTCGACAATCGACCTGCCGATCGAAACCCTGCGCCAGCTCAACCCACAGTACAAGCTCGACATCATCCCGGCCACGACCAAGCCCTACACGCTGGTCCTGCCGCAGCGTTATGTCATGCAATACATCGCCCACGAGCCTGAAATCTACGCCAAAGACTCGACTTACCTCAAAGAATACATCAACCCGGCCAACCTCGACAAGAAACGCCAGGAGCGCAGCGGGTCGGTCTATGTGGTCAAGAAGGGCGACACGCTGGGAGGCATCGCACGCCGTTACCGCGTGACCACCTCGCAGATCATGCGCTGGAACAATCTCAAGAGCGCCCACAAACTCAGCATCGGACAAAAGCTCCGCATCGAAGGCAGGTAATGAACACCGATCACGATACTATCGTCGCTCCTGCAACCGCTGCCGGAGGGGCTATTGCAGTCATCCGCATCAGCGGGGGCGAGGCTTTTGCCGTCTGCGACCGGATATTCCGCGGTCGCCGGTCGTTGACTGAAGCCGATGGATATACGGTGCATTACGGCACGATCGCCGACGGCGACCGGGTGATCGATGATGTGCTGGCGACCGTTTTCCGCGCTCCGCATTCCTACACGGGTGAAAACTCGGTCGAAATCTCGTGCCACGGCTCCTCTTACATCGTTTCCGAAATCCTCCGGCTGCTGATCGCCGCCGGCGGACGCATGGCCCAACCGGGCGAATTCACCATCCGCGCCTACCTGGCCGGAAAGCTCGATCTTTCGCAGGCCGAAGCCGTCGCCGACATGATCGCCTCGTCGTCGCGCGCCGCACACGCCCTGGCCTCGACGCAGATGCGCGGCGGATATTCCGGCGAACTGGAATCCCTGCGCGAAAAGTTGCTGAACCTGACCTCCCTGCTGGAACTGGAACTCGACTTTTCGGAAGAAGACGTGGAGTTCGCCGACCGGACGGCGCTGCGCGAAACAATGCAACGC
>JAEZTA010000140.1 GCA_023443765.1 Bacteroidota bacterium
CTCTTCTCTCTCCTTGTCGGCGCGCGTAACTACGTCGTAGACATTGGATTTGGTCCGGATCGACAGGTTGTCGCCCCGGAAGTAGGAGAGTTGTATCTCGCCGGCGCCCTTCGCCATCTGCACGGCAAATTCCAGAAACTCGTCGTACATGCTATTCATTTTCGGCGAAATACTTGTAGAACAGCGGAATGGTCTCCACGCCCTTGTCGAACTGTTCGAGCCCGTAGCTCTCGTTCGGCGAGTGGATCGCGTCTTCCGCCAGCCCGAAGCCGATCAGGAGCGACTTGATGCCCAGGATCGACTCGAATCCGCTGATGATCGGGATCGAACCGCCCGAATAGAAGGGCAGGGGTTTCTTGCCGAAAGTCGCCTCGACAGCCTTTTCTGCGGCCTTGTAGGCCGGCATGTCGATCGGGGAAACGTAGGGCATGCCGCCGTGGAGCGCCTTTACCTCCACCTTCACGCTCTTGGGCGCAATGGCGCGGAAATGCTTCTCGAACAGCTCCGAAATCTTGTGGTAGTCCTGGTTGGGCACGAGGCGCATCGAAATCTTCGCCGAAGCCTTCGACGGAATGACAGTCTTGGTTCCTTCGCCCGTGTAGCCGCCCCAAATGCCGTTGATGTCGAGCGACGGACGTACGCCGGTGCGTTCCAGCGTCGTGAATCCCGCTTCGCCCTCCACATCACCGATATTGAGCGCCTTTTTGTAGTCCGCGAGGTTGAACGGCGCTTCGTTGAACGCCTTACGCTCGGTGGGCGTCAATTCGCGCACGTCGTCGTAAAACCCGGGGATCGTCACCCGTCCGTTGCCGTCGATCAGGCTCGCTACCAGCCGCGTCAGCACATTGGCCGGATTGGCCACGGCGCCGCCGAACAGCCCCGAATGCAGGTCCTTGTCCGGTCCCGTCACCTCGACCTCCATGTAGGCCAGTCCGCGCAGTCCGCAGGTGATCGACGGGGTTTGCATCGAGATCATCGAGGTGTCCGACACCAATATAATATCGGCCTTGAGCATCTCCTTGTTCTGCTCGCAGAAGCCGTAGAGGCTCGGTGAACCGATCTCCTCCTCGCCTTCGAGCATGAATTTCACGTTGCAGGGCAGCGTGTCCGTGGCGCACATCGCCTCGAATGCCTTGGCGTGCATCCACAACTGGCCTTTGTCGTCGTCAGCACCGCGACCCCAGATGCGCCCGTCTTTGATAACCGGTTCGAAAGGCTCCGTGCGCCATTCGCCGCGCGGATCCACAGGCATCACATCGTAGTGACCATAAACCAGCACCGTTTTGGCTTTGGGGTCGATGATCTTCTCGGCGAAAACCACCGGATTGCCCTCCGTCGGGATCACTTCGGCATGGTCCGCACCCGCCTTCACGAGCGCTGCCGCGAGAAACTCGGCGCAACGCAGACAATCGTCTTTATGCGCCGACTCGGCGCTGATCGAAGGGATGCGCAGCAGGTCGAATAACTCACTGATAAAACGATCTTTATTGGTCTTTATATAATCTTTTGCTTTATCCATCTATTCGGTGGTTTTTTGCAGTACGTAATGGTCCGCCAGTGCACCCGTTATGGGCTGCTTCTCGGCATCGAGACGACGCAGGCGGTTCTCTTCAACCTTGTAGTATTCGGGCTGTTCGCCGTCGGCGTGCTTCAGGGTCAGCAGGTTCTCCGTAACCGTGTAGTCGCCCGTCTCGTCGAACGCCGGGTCGCGGTCGATATATTTCAGGTGCTGCTCGTATTTGCCGTCGGCTTTGAGGCAGAGCGTCACCTCGATACCCGGGCAGTCGGCCGCAGGCAAAGTGCCCTTGTACGTACCCTGGTAGTCGAGCGAAGTCTCGGCATTGTGCATGTCGGGAGCCGTCGCGGTGGCTTTTGCCTGCGTGTCCGCGGCAGCCGTCTTCTTTTGCGCGTTTCCGCCGCAGGAAACCATTGCGATAGCTGCGGCGAGAATCAGTAATTTGCTTTTCATCCTCTTAAATGTTACAGATTTCTTTGATTTCGGCAATGAACCGCTGCGCCAGCGCATCGGCTTCGGCCATCGACTTGGCTTCGGTGTAGACACGGATGATCGGCTCGGTGTTCGACTTGCGCAGGTGCACCCAGTTTTCGGGGAAGTCGATTTTCACACCGTCAATATCGTTCACGTTTTCACCGGCATAACGCTCCTTCACCTCACGCAGTACTTTATCTACGTCGATGGCGGGCGTCAGCTCGATTTTGTTCTTCGAAGCATAGTACGAAGGGTAGGTTGCACGCAGCTGGGTCATCGTCAAGTTCTTCTTCGCCAGCCACGTCAAAAAGAGTGCCGTGCCCACGAGCGCATCGCGGCCGTAGTGCAGTTCGGGGTAGATCACTCCGCCGTTGCCTTCGCCGCCGATCACTGCACCGACCTCCTTCATCTTTGTCACGACGTTGACCTCGCCGACCGCCGAAGCGTAGTATTTGCCGCCGTGGCGCTCGGTAACATCTCGCAGGGCACGCGACGACGAAAGGTTCGAAACCGTGTTGCCGGGCTTCTCCGAAAGGATGTAGTCGGCGACGGCTACCAGCGTATACTCCTCGACGAACATCGAGCCGTCCTCCGAGACGAACGCCAGACGGTCCACGTCGGGATCGACGACGATGCCCAGGTCGGCCTTCTCGCGCACGATGACCTCCGAAATTTCCGTGAGGTTCTGCGGCAGCGGCTCGGGATTATGGGCGAATTCACCCGTGGGATCGCAGTTCAACTCCACGACCTCGCAGCCCAGTTCGCGCAGCAGCTTGGGCATCACGATACCGCCCACCGAGTTCACAGCGTCGACGACGACCTTAAAACGACGCTTGCGCACGGCTGCAATGTCCACCAACGGCAAATCCAGCACCTGATGGATGTGGACCTCGTTGAAATCCTCGCGCGACAGCACGTGGCCGATAGCGTCGATCGTGGGGTAGTCGTAATCCTCCTCCTCGGACATGGCCAGCACCTGCTTGCCCTCGGCGTCGTTGAGAAATTCGCCGTCGGAGTTGAGCAGTTTCAGGGCGTTCCACTGGCGGGGGTTGTGCGACGCGGTGATAATGATGCCGCCGTCGGCTTTTTTGGTTATTACAGCCATTTCGGTTCCGGGCGTGGTGCACAGTCCGACGTTGATAACGTCTGCACCACAGGCCAGAAGGGTACCTTCGACCAGATTCGAAACCATTTCGCCCGAAATACGGGCGTCGCGTCCTACGACTATGGTAAGTTTTTTGCCCGGACTGCGCTGGGCGATCAGACGCACGTAGGCCGTGGTGAATTTCACAACGTCGGGCGGCGTCAGGTTTTCGCCCGTGGGTCCGCCGATCGTGCCGCGGATACCCGAAATGGATTTGATGAGTGTCATGTTTTATTCGGTTTTATGTATACTTATATTTATGAAAAATTCGCCTTGATGTTTTGATATTCGAGGTAAATATATTACTTTTATGCCAATTATGGAAATTTAAAAACGACAATTATGAGAACCATTCCCGCTTCCGAATTGATTATCAACGATGACGGTTCGATTTTCCATCTGCACCTCCAACCCGGCCAACTGGCCGACACGGTAATCCTGGTAGGCGACCCCGGCCGCGTGGCCCTCGTCGCCGAATATTTCGATACGAAAGAGTGCGAAGTGGAGAACCGGGAATTCAAAACCGTGACGGGTTCCTATAAAGGCAAACGCATGACGGTCCTTTCGACCGGCATCGGCATCGGCAACATCGACATCTGTGTCACGGAGCTGGATGCCCTGGTCAACGTCGATTTCGCGACGCGGCAGGAGAAGGCTGTTAAAAAGCAGCTCACACTGGTTCGCCTCGGCACTTCGGGCGCCATCCAGCCCGACATCAAGGTCGGGGAGTTTGTCTTTTCGCGTACCTCATGCGGCTTCGACGGCCTGCTGAGCTACTACAAAGGCCGCGATGCGGTCTGCGACCTGGGCCTCGAAGAGGCGTTCGTAAAACATACGGGCTGGTACGAAAAGATGCCGCGCCCCTATTTCGTCAATGCCGACAAGACGCTCTTCGAGCATTTCCGCGACGTTACGCGCGAGGGTATCACCATCGCCGCCCCGGGCTTCTACGCTCCGCAGGGCCGCTGGGTGAGACTCGAACCGCACGACGTACACCTGAACGAAAAGATCGAGTCGTTCGGCTACGAAGGCCGCCGTGTCACCAACTTCGAGATGGAGGGTTCGGCCCTGGCCGGTCTGGCAGCCCTGATGGGCCACCGCGCCGCCACGATCTGCACGATTATCGCCCAGCGCATCGCGCAGGACGTGAACACCGATTACAAGCCGTTCGTGCGGAAGATGATCGAAACGGCCCTCGACAAACTGGCTATTTTAAAGTAAGAAACCATAAACAGATAAAAACAGAAACAACGTATGAAATTTTCCGTATCAAGCTCGGCCCTGCTCTCGCTTCTGGCTACCACCGGCAAGGTTATCAGCAATAAAAACACGCTGCCCATCCTGGATTACTTCCTCATGGA
>JAEZTA010000060.1 GCA_023443765.1 Bacteroidota bacterium
ACAGAAAGGCGCACAACCTACGGATACTTGTCGGGCTATTCTCTCGTACAAGGGCGTAATGTACAAGAAACACCTGCTGGGTGGCGTAGCCAAGGGCGCGTTCACCGAGACCGAGGCCGAAGCCCGCTTCAACAAGTGGCTGGAAGCCAAGTCGGGTAAGATCGAGGCCAAGGCCAACAAGCTGGCAACCGACGCCAAGTCGGTTGAGAAGGCTCGTATGGCTGCCGAGGCTAAGATCAAGGAGGAGCGCGCTGCCGCAATCGCCGAGAAGAAGGCCGCTGCCGACGCCGCTGCCCGTGAGGCCGCAGCTGCTGCCGCAGCCGAGGCTACGGAGGCTCCCGCCGAAGAGGCTGCTCCGGAAGCACCCGCCGCTGAATAAGCAGGTTCTTGTTCCGATAAAAAACGGTAAACTTCCGCCAGGGAGATTACCGTTTTTTTTGTATTTTTACGCCATAATTCAACCGACATGATCGTTCCCGCAGGCAGAATCAACAAACTATTCGGCACGGAGGGCGGAGTAATGCTCTCGCTCTACCCCGCTTTTCCGGAGGATTTCAATACCGACACCCCGCTGCGCGTCACCATCGACGCACTGGAGGTTCCGCTCTGGTGCGAACGCTTCGAACGCCGCGGGATTTCGGGAGCCACCGCGACTTTCGCCGACTTCGACACCGAACGCCGGGCGCAGGAGTTGCTGGGATTGGAATTCCGCATCGAACTGTGCGAAGACGACGAGGACGACGAGTTCTACCTCGAAGACCTGATCGGCTTCGCGGTCGAGGCCGAAGAGGCCGGGGCCAAGGCGCAGGCGGGCAAGGCGCAGGCGGGCAAAAGCAAAGCCGCAAAGTTCCACGGTTCGGTCACGGATTATTACGACAGTGACGCCAATCCGCTGTTCGAACTGGAGATCGGCGGCCGGCAGGTGCTGGTCCCCGCCGTCGGGGAGTTCATCGCACACATCGACTTCGAAAAGCGCACGATGCACCTCGTACTCCCCGAAGGATTAATCGACCTGGAATGATGAAAGGAAAATTTACGACAGGCCGCCTGCTGCAAAGGTGGCGCATCGCTTTGGGCTGCATGCCGTGGTGGAAATTCACCGCGCTGATATTCATCGTCTCGTTCGCAGCCAAAGCAATCGCCATCCTGCTGTTCGGCTTCACGACGGGAATCGAGGATGCGGACATAGACCCCGAACGGGCCAAACGCATCGGCTGGTTCGTCACCGTCGTCGTCGCGCCGCTGCTGGAAACCCTTATCGCACAGGCGTTGGTCATCTGGCTGGTGCGCAAAGCGCTGCCCAAATCGTTCTGGTGGCCGGTCATCTTCTCCGCAGGGGTTTTCGGCGGAGGGCATCAACTCAGCCCGGTGTACCTGGTCTGCATGCTTTTCGTAGGGCTGGTATGGGCCTTCGCCTACCTGAGCCGCTTCGAACGGCGGGGATTCGCCCAGGCATTCTGGTCCATTTTTCTCATACACGCATTGAACAACGCAATAGCTTTTATTCTCTGATATGGCACGGGTAGTAATCGGACTTTCAGGCGGCGTGGATTCGTCTGTCGCGGCCTGGCTCCTGAAACAGCAGGGGCACGAGGTCGTGGGGCTTTTCATGATCAACTGGCACGACACGACGGGAACGCTCGAAGGCGACTGCCCGTGGTATGACGACCGGGTGTTCGCCGAACTCGTGGCCAAGAAACTCGACATCGCCCTGCATGTGGTCGACCTCTCGGCGGACTACCGTACGCGCGTCGTGGACTACATGTTCGCCGAGTACGAGAAGGGCCGCACGCCTAATCCCGACGTACTGTGCAACCGCGAGATCAAATTCGACGTTTTTCTGCGGGAGGCCCTGAAACTGGGCGCCGACTACGTCGCCACGGGGCACTACTGCCGCAAGGCGGAGGAGACGCTGCCCGACGGACGCACGGTCTACAAACTGCTCGCGGGGAGCGACCCCAACAAGGACCAGAGCTATTTCCTCTGCCAGCTCTCGCAGGAGCAGCTGAGCCGGGCGCTGTTTCCCGTCGGCGGCCTGCTGAAACCCGAGGTGCGGCGTATCGCCGAGGAGCAGGGCCTTGCCACAGCCAAGCGAAAGGATTCGCAGGGCATCTGCTTCGTGGGCAAGGTCGACCTGCCGACCTTCCTTCAACAGAAACTCGCCCCGAAAAAGGGCAATGTCCACGAAATACTCCCCACATGGCCGAAATACGCACGCGAAGCCATTCCGACGCAGGGAGAACCGACGACCGAACAACTGGCCGCCCTGGCCGAACCGTGGCACTACACCGTGCGCGACGGCAAGAAGATCGGTGAGCACAACGGCGCCCACTACTACACCATCGGCCAGCGCAAGGGGCTCGGCATCGGAGGTCGCAAGGAGTCGCTCTTCATCCTCGCAACGGATGTGGAGCAGAACGTGATCTACGTCGGCGAAGGCGACGCGCACCCCGGACTGTGGCGGCCCGCGCTGCACATTGCTCCGGAAGAGGTCCATTGGATAGACCTCTTGCATGGCATGCAAGCGCTCACGAGCCGGCGGTTCCAGGTCCGCATCCGCTACCGCCAGCCCTTGCAGGGGGCAACGCTCTACATGCGTCCCGAAGGGCTGTACATCCTTTTCGACGAACCCCAACGGGGCATCACCCCGGGGCAGTTCGCAGCGTGGTACGACGGCGACGAGCTGGTCGGATCGGGTGTGATCGAAGGCTAACCAAACCTGAACCCATGATAAAACACCTCGCACTTATCGCCGCCGGAGTGCTCTTCCTGCATACCGCAACGGCCCAAAAGTATGTCGACGCCTCGACGCTGACCATCATCGGCCGCACCTGCCCGATGGAGGGACACCCCTATTACCGGGTCGACACGACGCGTTACCATTTCGACGAAAAAATCATCCGGAACTACTCCGGCTACCCCGCCGGCGTGGCCGTGCTCTTCACCACCGACAGCCGCAGGATCGAGGCCCGCTGGACCACGACCCCGCGCAGCTACGGCTGGAACATGACCCCGGTCCTGCAACGCGGCATGGACCTCTACGTCCGCGAGAACGGCGTATGGACAATGGCCGGGGCGGCACGTCCCGGATTGCAGGACAAGCACAGCAGCACGATCGTCGAACACATGGACGGGCAGCCCAAAGAGTGCATGCTCTACCTGCCGGCGTGGAGCGAACTGCTGACGCTGGAAATCGGCGTCGATGAAGGGGCTTCGGTCACCCCGCTCGAATCACCCTACAAGCGCCGCGTGATCGTTTTCGGATCGAGCGTCACCCACGGGGCTTCGGCCAGCCGTCCCGGTATGACTTACCCGGCACGCATGAGCCGCATGACGGGCATCGAGTTCGTCAACCTGGGATACAGCGGCAATTGCAAACTCCAACCCGAATTTGCGCGGCTGCTGGCCGAAACCGACGCCGACGCCTTCCTGTTCGACGCCTTCTCGAACCCCAGCCCGGCCGAGATACGCGAACGACTCAACGCGTTCGTCGCGACGCTCGTCAAAGCCCATCCCGACAAACCGCTGATCTTCATGCAGACCCACTGGCACACCGCGGGCAACCTCGACCAGGAGGCCGCGAAGTTCCACCGCGAGCGGATCGACACCGTTGACAAGATGATGCGGCGGCTGGCAAAGCAATACGACAACGTCTATTTCCTCGACGGGGAGTGGTTCCTCGGCAAGGACTCCGAGGGAACCATCGACTGCGACCACGGCTCCGACCTGGGATTCGACCGCATGATCGCGGAACGGCTTCCCCGCATTGAGAAGATACTGCGCAAATACGGGATCAAATAACCGTCCGGCACATCCCGGCAACATGCTCCGGCTCTTTACGCTTCGGCGCAAAGGGCCGGTTGCTTTTTCAGGCATCGAAAATGAATTATTCGCCGCCTTTGGCAGCGAAAGAGGCCGGAACCGTTAAACGAAGTCCGGATCGCCCAACACACTCCGTGAGACGGACGAAACCTTTGCTCAAGTATAGATGAGCATACTCATGTATAAGAGAGCGCCACAAATGGCACGTTTTTTAGATTTGTAAATTAAAACAGCATCCTGTGAAAACCCCTGCCGACATCTATGTTATCGAAGCCATCCGCAAAGAGCGAATGGCCCAGAAAGTGTCGCAGGCAATGCTGGCATACGGCATCGGCGTCTCGAAAGGATTTATCGGCATGGCCGAAAGCCCGCGGTACGACATCAAATACAACGTCCACCACATCAACGAAATCGCCCGGTTCCTCGGCTGTTCGCCGCGCGATTTCCTGCCCGAAAAACCGCTCTAAATCCGAAAGCGATGAAGCGGCGGCAGGTGCTTAAAATTCTCAATTTTTCATTTTTCATCCTCATCTGTTTTTGCGCTGCGGCACAAAGACCGCGGCCCGTCGGCATCGCTTTCTACGATGTGGACCGGATTTACGACACCCTCCCGGCGCTTTTCTACAACGACGAGGATTACACGCCCGAAGGCCGCCTGCACTGGACCTCTGAACGTTATGCGCGGAAAATCCGCAACACGGCAGCCGTGATCGACTCGATGGCCCTCCCGGTCGTCGCCCTGTGGGGCGTCGAGAACGAGCAGGTCGTGCGCGACATTGCCGCCGCCTGCAAAGGCGAATACTCCTACCTCCACCGCACGCTCAATTCACTCGACGGAATGGATTTTGCGTTGCTCTACTACGGAGACCTCTTCTTCCCGACCTACGACGAGCCGGGCCGTCGCTATCTCTACGTCGAAGGCGAACCGGGGCGCGACACCGTGGGGTTGGTGCTGTGCGCCGAAGTTCGCATGGCCCGATGGGTCGTAAAGGACCTGCGCGCAGAGCGTCCGCATGCCAGGCTGATCGTGCTGGGACGCTCGGATTTTACGGATCCCGAAGCCTGGGGATTGCACGACGCGACCCGGCGCGCCGAACAGGCAGGACGGGGCACCGTCCGCCGCGGCGGACGGTGGCAGATGCGCGACCGGATACTCGCCGACACAACCCTGAAAACCTCGGAAGGCGATGTTTTTGCACGCCGCTATCTGGTTGACCAAAAGAGCGGTAACCCCCTCACGACCTACTCCCGCGGGGTTTATCGCGGCGGCTACGGCTATTCGCTGCCGGTATTTGTATACATCCTGTAGATTTTTTTGGAATTTTCGAAAAGTTTTCGTATTTTCGCAATCCCTTCAACGGAAATGCATTTTATGGATGCGGTAACGGAAACGTCACCGCAATTTTTCGGCTTAAAGGAACAGGAATAAGAAAAAATTTTTATATTTATAGTACAATTCAAAACCAAAAAAAGTTATGGCAGACGTAAAACGGGTCTACACCTTCGGAAACAAAGAAGCCGAAGGCAACGGCAAAATGCGTGAACTGCTCGGCGGCAAAGGTGCGAACCTTGCGGAGATGAACCTCATCGGCATCCCCGTGCCCCCGGGATTCACCATCACCACGGAAGTATGTGCGGAATTCTACAAGCACGGCAAAGAGGCTGTGATCAAGATGCTCCGCCCCGAAGTCGAGAAGGCGATGCGCAACATCGAGAACCTGACCGGCATGAAATTCGGCGACAAGGAGATGCCGTTGCTCGTTTCCGTTCGTTCGGGCGCACGCGCTTCGATGCCCGGTATGATGGACACCATTCTTAACCTGGGTATGAACGACCAGGCCGTGGAGGCCGTGGCCAAGCGCACGGGCAACCCGCGCTTCGCATGGGACTCGTACCGCCGTTTCGTACAGATGTACGGCGACGTGGTACTGGGCATGAAGCCCGTATCGAAAGAGGACCACGATCCGTTCGAGGTTATCATCGAGGAGCAGAAGGCCAAGAAGGGCGTGAAGAACGATACGGACCTCACGACCGACGACCTGAAGGAGCTGGTGAAGAACTTCAAGGCTGCCGTGAAGAAACAGACCGGCGAGGATTTCCCCGCCAGCCCGTGGGAGCAGCTCTGGGGCGCCGTTTGCGCCGTATTCGGCTCGTGGATGAACGACCGCGCCATCCTTTACCGCAAGCTCAACAACATCCCCGCCGAGTGGGGCACGGCCGTATCGGTACAGGCCATGGTATTCGGCAACATGGGCGAAAATTCCGCGACGGGCGTAGCCTTCTCGCGCGACGCCGCAACGGGTGAGAACCTTTTCAACGGCGAATACCTGATCAACGCCCAGGGCGAGGACGTGGTTGCCGGCATCCGCACCCCGCAGCAGATCACCGTCGAGGGTTCGAAGCGCTGGGCCGTGGCCCAGAAGGTTTCGGAGGAGGACCGCAGAAGCAAGTTCCCCTCGCTCGAAGAGGTGATGCCCGAAGTATATAAGGAACTGTTCGACATCCAGCACCACCTGGAGCAGTATTTCAAGGATATGCAGGACATCGAGTTCACGATCCAGGACGGCAAGCTCTGGATGCTCCAGTGCCGCAGCGGCAAGCGCACGGGCGCCGCGATGGTCAAGATCGCGATGGACATGTTGCGCGAAGGCCTGATCGACGAGAAGACCGCCGTACTGCGCTGCGAGCCCGCAAAACTCGACGAGCTGCTCCACCCGGTATTCGACAAGAAGGCTATCGCCAATGCACAGGTCATCACCAAGGGTCTGCCCGCATCGCCGGGCGCCGCTACGGGTCCCGTCGTATTCTTCGCCGAGGATGCCGAGAAAACGCTGGAGAAGACCGGCAAGCGCGCCATCCTGGTCCGCATCGAGACTTCGCCCGAGGACCTGAAAGGCATGCTCGACGCAGCAGGTATCCTGACCGCACGCGGCGGTATGACCTCGCACGCGGCTGTCGTGGCCCGCGGCATGGGCAAGTGCTGCGTATCGGGTGCAGGTGAACTGCAAATCGACTACAAGACCCGCACGATTCAGGTGAACGGATTCACCGTGAAGGAGGGCGACTGGATTTCGCTCAACGGCTCGACGGGCGAGGTTTACCTCGGCCAGGTAGCTACTATGGCTGCCGACGTGAGCGGCGACTTCGGCCAGTTGATGGACCTCGCCGGGAAATACTCGGTACTGAAGGTTCGCGCCAACGCCGACACCCCGAAGGATGCCGCACAGGCATTCTCGTTCGGCGCCGAAGGTATCGGCCTCTGCCGTACGGAGCACATGTTCTTCGAGGGCGACCGCATCAAGGCTTTCCGCGAAATGATCCTCGCCGACGACGAAGCCGGACGCCGCGTGGCGCTGGCCAAGCTGCTGCCGATCCAGCGCGGTGACTTCGAAGGCCTGTTCAAGGCCATGAACGGATTCCCCGTGACGGTCCGCCTGCTCGATCCCCCTCTGCACGAGTTCGTTCCCCACGATGAGAAGGGCCAGAAAGAGATGGCTGCCGAGATGGGCGTACCCCTCCAGAAGATCGTCGCCAAAGTCGAGGCGCTGGCCGAGTTCAACCCCATGCTGGGACACCGCGGCTGCCGTCTGGGCAACACCTACCCCGAAATCACCGAGATGCAGGCACGCGCCATCATCGAGGCCGCTATGAACGTTCGCGCCGCAGGCATGCCCGTTCACGTGGAGATCATGGTTCCACTGGTGGGCAACCACAAGGAACTTCGCTACCAGAAGAAGATCATCGACACGACGGCCGAGCAGGTATTCACGGAGCGTAACGACAAGATCGACTACATGGTCGGCACGATGATCGAGGTTCCGCGCGCAGCCGTGACGGCCAACCAGATCGCCGAGGTCGCCGAGTTCTTCTCGTTCGGTACCAACGACCTGACGCAGATGACGCTGGGCTTCTCGCGCGACGACATCTCGAAGTTCCTGCCGGTATACCTGGAAAAAGGCATCCTGAAGAACGACCCGTTCCAGATCCTCGACCAGAACGGCGTGGGCCAGCTGATCCGCGAAGCCGTGTTCAAAGGCCGCGGCAAGCGTCCGACGCTCAAGTGCGGTATCTGCGGCGAGCACGGCGGAGAGCCTTCGTCGGTGGAGTTCTGCCACTATGCAGGCCTGAACTACGTGAGCTGCTCGCCTTTCCGCGTGCCCATCGCACGCCTAGCAGCCGCACACGCTGCGCTCAACGAAAAATAGTACTTCCCCGGCTCCGGCCGGGCCGATACACTCCGGAGGTCTGCACGATTGTTGCGGACCTCCTTTTTTATTGGGAAAATAGTCGGGTTCGTTGAATTTATTTGGCCGCCATCGGGAAAATTTCTATATTTGTTTTGGCAAACAGTTTGAATAACGTTTATTCAATATAAAAAAACGGAAAAATGAAAAAAATTCTTTTAACGGCTATCGTCGCGCTCTTTGCAGTAACGGCAGTATCGGCGCAGGACAAAGGCAACTGGGCGCTGGGCCCCCGTATGAACATCTACACCAACACGGGTGACGCCGTGGTCGGTCTGGGAGCATTCGGACGTTACAGCTTTACGGATAACTGGCGTATCGAACCGTCGCTCATGGCGCTGCTGCACAGCGGCTGCTCGATCGACATCAGCGTCGACGCTCAGTATGTTTTCCACTTGGGCGAAGGCTGGAGCGTTTACCCCGCAGTGGGTTTCACGGCCAACGACATCGGTAAGTGGGCTGCAGGCCTTAACATCGGCGGCGGCTTCGATTTCTCGATCGCCCGCGACTGGGACCTTTCGGCCGGCCTGAAATGGCAGCCTATGTTCGACGACTGGCGTAAAAATCCCGTTGTCATCAGCATCGGCGCGGCTTACAAGTTCTAAACCGAATACCCGAAAACAGCAAACGGACCCGATTCATTTCGGGTCCGTTTTTTGTCGGTCGGCCGTGGAGCCGGTTTCAGCTGTTTTCAATCAGTGCGGTGCAGATGTCGTGCATCGTGAAACCGCAATCATCCGTTTTTGATTATCACGGAGCAGGTTTTGTCCTAACGCAGTCCGGCCCGGACGGGATATACAAACGTATTTCCCGTTCGGGCCGGACAAGACAGGGCGAAAGATACCCGAGAAAAGCGAAAACTACCGTTCGTTTACACGAATCATCTCGAATATCCTATACCCGATCGGTGCATAGCTGCGCCATGCCGAGCGTTTGACACTATAAACAGAGGGCTGCCCCCCGACATAGACCGTCACTTCGGGCAAAGCCCGTTCGTCGAAAAAGCCGCAGAATTTCGATCCGTCGGTATCGAACGTATAACGGTGCTTCCAGCCCTTCTTTTCGGGTTCGAGGTAGAGTTTCTCCACCGGGCCGGACATCGTCACGACGCCCGCGGCGAAACGCACGGAATCGGCCGGAACAGCGCCGGACATGCGGCAGGTGAAATTGATCGTAGCGCGCCCGCCGCGGTTCTCCTTATAGGTGATGTCGAATGTCAGGTCGCCCGCCTCCCGGTTCTCGAAAAGCGTCACGGGGAAGGTGTGATAAATCACCCCGTCGGTCTCGGCCTTCGACACATAATGGCTGCGGATGTTCTGCGCCGCAGCCGTCGAGGCTCCGGCGATACAAAGAACAGCCAGCAGGAGGGGTTTAGTCACCGTAAACGATGATCGTATAGATCGTGTAGACACCGACATAGGACTTGGCCTGATAGTCTACATGGTGGATGCGCGTGATACCGGCTTCGCGGGCTGCGGCCTGGATGCTCGCATCGCCCATGGCGACGACACCCACATAACCTTTGGCCTCGGCCGTGCCGACCTTGCTCGATCCGGCGTTACCCGTCACGGCCAGTCCATCCTTCACATCGGTATAGATTCCGCCTACGAGGGGCGATTTGACGCATCCGGCGAACATCATTGCAGCGAATGCACAAGCGAAAAGTTTTTTCATATTATCTGGTTTTATAGGCACAACGGTATTTGCCCTTCGCCAGGTTCAGCAGCTTGCCTTTGAGCAACTGACGGCGCAGGGGAGCGATGCGGTCGGTGAAAACCACACCCTCGATATGGTCGTACTCGTGCTGGATCACCCACGCTTTGAGTCCCGTGAACTCTTCGTCGTGCTCGACGAAGTCGGTATCGAGGTAACGCATGCGGATCGACAGCGACCGCGCCACATCGGCATGGATGCCGGGGAACGAGAGGCAGCCTTCGTTGTAGGTCTTCTTCTCCTCGGAGAAGGCATAAATCTCGGGGTTGATGAAAGCGCGCTTGTAATCGACGCACGAAGCATCCTCCTCGGCCCACGGCGTACAGTCGACGATGAACAGGCGGATGTCCTTGCCGATCTGAGGCGCGGCCAGTCCGACGCCTTCGGCCTCTTCGAGCGTGAGGAACATATCCTCGGTGAGTTTTTTCACTTCGGGGTAATCGGGCGTAATCTCCGCACAACGCTTGCGAAGCACCTCGTCACCGTAAATAACAATCGGGTATATCATATAACTTAATCTATCTATAATTCGTGCAGGCAATCTCTCCCGCCCGCCGTTGTCGCAGCCTGCGGCCGCGTATGCAAATCCGGTTCCTATCCCAGAGGTCTGTTGCGGGAAGCCGACTCCATATAACTCTGGAGTATGATGGTGGCGGAAATCTTATCCACCAACGCCTTGTCGCGGCGGGCCATCTTGCCGATGCCGCTTTCGAGCATCGTGCGGTGGGCCATCACCGAAGTAAAGCGTTCATCGTAGAAAACCACTTCCTTGTCGGGATAGGCTTTCCGCAGACGACCGGCCAGCGGCTCGATGAACCGCCACGTCTCCGACGGCGTGCCGTCCATGCGCGAAGGCTTCCCCACCACTATCGTAGTAACGTCGTTGGCGGCGAAATATTTTGCCAGCCAAGCTTCGAGGCCCTTCGTCTCGACGGTATCCAGCCCTCCGGCAATGATCTGCAGGGGGTCGCTCACGGCGATTCCCGTACGCTTGGTCCCGTAATCTATGGCAAGGATGCGTCCCATGCCCGGATTAATCCAGCACGTAAAAATAATTCAACAGCCAGCCGATCAAAGCACCGACCCCCAAACACGCGAGCACAACCCAAAGCGGATATTTGCGATCGTTATCGAACGGATGCTGCCATTTCATAGCGCGAAAATTACAGGTTCAACTTCTTGAACAACTTGCGGTAGGAACACTCCTCCTCGACCATCGCATGCAGGGCTTCGATCTTGACGCGCTCCTGAGCCATCGTATCGCGGTGGCGGACCGTAACGGTTCCGTCCTCCAGCGTCTGGCCGTCGACCGTCACGCAGAACGGCGTACCGACGGCATCCTGACGGCGATAACGCTTGCCGACGGAGTCCTTCTCGTCGTAAACGACGTTGTAATCGTATTTGAGTTCGTCGACGATCTTCTGGGCCACTTCGGGCATACCGTCCTTCTTGACCAGCGGCAGAACGGCCACTTTGACGGGAGCCAGCGCCGCGGGGAAACGCAGCACGACACGCGAATCGCCGCCCTCAAGCGTCTCTTCGGTATAGGCTGCCGACATCACCTGCAGGAACATGCGGTCCACGCCGATCGAAGTCTCGACCACATAGGGAACATAGCTCTCGCCCGTCTCCGGATCGAAGTACTGGAGCTTCTTGCCCGAGAATTTCTGGTGGCTGCCCAGGTCGAAGTCTGTACGCGAGTGAATACCCTCGACCTCCTTGAAGCCGAACGGGAAGTTATATTCGATGTCCGTCGCAGCATTGGCGTAGTGGGCCAGCTTGTCGTGGTCGTGGAAACGGTAGTTGTCGTCGCCGAAGCCCAGGGCACGATGCCAGGCCATACGGGTGTTCTTCCACTCGTTCCACCACCCCATCTCGGTTCCGGGGCGCACGAAGAACTGCATCTCCATCTGCTCGAACTCGCGCATGCGGAAGATGAACTGGCGGGCGACGATCTCATTGCGGAACGCTTTACCGATCTGCGCGATGCCGAACGGAATTTTCATGCGGCCCGTTTTCTGGACGTTCAGGAAGTTGACGAAGATACCCTGCGCCGTCTCGGGGCGCAGGAAGATCGTGTTCGCGCCCTCGGAGGTCGAACCCATCTGGGTCGAGAACATCAGGTTGAACTGGCGTACGTCGGTCCAGTTGCGTGTCCCCGAAATCGGACATACGACCTCACAGTCTACGATGATCTGGCGGAGTTCGCCGAGGTCGTTGGCGTTCAGCGCATCGGCGAAACGCTTGTGCACCTCATCGCGTTTGGCCTGCAACTCTACGACGCGGGGCGAAGTCTCACGGTATTTAGCCTCGTCGAAATCGGCGCCGAAACGCTTGCGGGCCTTCTCGATCTCCTTTCCGATCTTTTCATCCTGCTTGGCGAGCCAATCCTCGATCAGCACGTCGGCACGGTAACGCTTCTTCGAATCCTTGTTGTCGATCAGCGGGTCGTTGAAAGCCGACACGTGCCCCGAAGCCTCCCACGTCTTGGGGTGCATGAAGATCGCAGCGTCGATACCGACGATGTTCTCGTGCAGTTTGACCATCGAATCCCACCAATAACGCTTGATGTTGTTCTTCAGCTCCACGCCGTTCTGGCCATAATCGTACACGGCTCCCAGACCGTCGTAGATTTCGCTCGAAGGAAACACGAATCCGTACTCCTTGCAATGTGCTACCAGCTTCTTGAAAAGTTCTTCCTGAGTCATCGTATTCTCTATATTATTTACTGATTTTCCAAGTTACAAAAATACAAAATAAATGGTAATTAGGGCTTTCGAACGGCATTTTATTTCCATTTTATAACGGTCGCCTGCGGGAAACAGCGGCAAAGCTGCACCCCCGGACGAAAAACGGACGGCCCCCGACGGGTCGTCCGTTAAAATCACAGGCGGTTCACACCTACCCCATCAGCCCTTCGCGCAGGAACGAGAAATCCCCGTCGCGGGCAATGATGATGTGGTCCAGCAGCCGGATGTCGAACAGGGCTGCGGCACGCGCCACTCGTTCGGTCAGGGTCTTGTCCTGCCCACTCGCCTCGGGCGTACCCGAAGGGTGGTTGTGCACGAGGATAAGTTGCGTGGCAAGCAATTCCAGCGCCCGCTTGACGATCAGCCGGTGATCGACCACCGTACCCGTCACCCCGCCCTGGCTGATGCGGTGACGCTCGATGACGCGGTTCGACGAAGTCAGGTAGACGACCCAGCACTCCTCGTAGGAGAGGCGCTCCAACTGCGGCCGGAACAGCCGCACGACATCGTCGCCCGTGTTGATGAAATCGGCTCCCGAGACCCCGGCAGCGGCAGCCCGTCGTCCGAATTCCGCCGCGGCCAGCAATACCCGGGCCCGTTTCAGGCCCAGTCCTCCGACCATGCGCAGGCGGGCTTCGGGCTGGTCGCCGATACGGGCCAGCGAACCGTCGTAAGCTGCCAGCACGACCTCCGCCAACTGTTCGTCTTCGATGAGCAGCGTCAGCAATTCCCGGTCACTCAAGGCTTCCACGCCCCGGACAGCCATTTTATCGAGGATATTTTTCGTAGAATCGGATTATCGCGAAATTCGTCGCCAACGCCTCCCTGTCAACGAACAAGGCGCAGATTCAAACCGGGAAACGCCCCGGTCAGCCTCCGCCCCTCAAATCCCCACCTCGCAGGCGGGCAGGTTATTGTGCCAGTTTATCGACTTTGTCCAACAGCGAGGCGCATTGTTCGTCGCTCATATACTGCGACACGGAGAACGCCGCACGCTGCTCGGCCTCTTTCTTCGAATCCCCGGCGCCGTGGCCTACCTCCATGCCGTCGACCAGCACCGTACAGTAGAAAACCGGGTGGTTTGAAGCGTATTCCTTGTCGTGCTCCGTGCGGAACTCGATCCGGTGGCGGTTCTTCTGGCTCCACTCGATCAGGCGGCTCTTGAAATCGCTCTCCGATTCGGTCAGCTCGTCCAGATTCAGGTGGCGGTAATAGATATTGTTGATCAGCAGCCGGTTGACAAACTCATAGCCCTGATCGAGGTAAACAGCCCCCATCATCGCCTCGAAGGCGTCGCCGTAGATATGTTTCTGGGCGATACCCGTACCGCCGTTCGAAATCACATGGCCGTCCAGTCCGAGGTTCACAGCCAGCGCATTGAGCGACTGCCGCGACACGATCTTCGACCGCAACTGGGTCATGAAGCCCTCGTCCCGGTCGGGATATTCGATAAAGAGGTAGTCCGAAGTCACGGCCTCGATCACAGCGTCGCCCAGGTATTCCAGGCGCTCGTTGTTGATCGCGCGGCCGTCCTCCAAAACTAAAGAAGCTGACTTGTGTATCAAAGCCAGCTTGTAAAGTTCGATGTTGTGCGGAATGAATCCGAACAAATCATCGACAATTCGGTAATACTCCCGGTCACGCCCGAAATTTCGTCGGAAAGGACGCAGTAAAAAGTCAATCACGGCGCGGACGTTACGGGTGTTAGAGTTTGCGGAAAATAACCGTCGAGTTATGACCGCCGAATCCGAACGTATTGCTCAGCGCGCACTTCACATCGCGCTTCTGTGCCGTGTTGAGCGTCAGGTTCAGTTTCGAGTCGATCTCGGGATCGAGGTTCTCGCAGTTGATCGTGGGGGGCACTACGCCGTGCGTCATCGCAAAGATGCACGCCAGGGCCTCCACAGCACCGGCAGCACCCAGCAGGTGGCCCGTCATCGATTTGGTAGCCGAAATGTTCACATTGTAAACGTGGTCGCCCAGAACGCCTGCAACGGCCTTCAGCTCGGGACCGTCACCCGCGGGGGTCGAGGTTCCGTGCACATTCACATAGTCGATGTCCTCGGGTTTGATGCCGGCGTCCTTGATGGCGTCGCGCATCGCTTTCATAGCGCCCTTGCCCTCGGGGTGGGGAGCCGTGAAGTGGTAAGCGTCGGCCGAAGCGCCGCCGCCGATAACCTCGCAATAGATCTTCGCACCGCGTGCCTTGGCATGCTCGTACTCCTCCAGGACCAGTGCCCCGGCGCCCTCGCCCATCACGAAACCGTCGCGGTCCTTATCGAAGGGGCGCGAAGCGTGCGTGGGATCATCGTTGCGCGTCGAAAGCGCCTGCATGGAGTTGAATCCGCCGACCGAAGGTTCGTTGACCGCAGCCTCCGAGCCGCCCGTAACCATAACGTCGGCCTTGCCGTAGCGGATGGCCTCCATGGCGGCGGTGATGCCGTGGTTCGACGAAGCGCAAGCCGACACCGTACAGTAGTTCGGTCCCATGAAGCCATACTTGATGGAGATGAAACCTGCTGCGATGTCGGAAATCATGCGGGGAATAAAAAACGGGCTAAACCGCGGGGTTCCATCCCCAGCGGCCCAGCCCAGACATTCATCGAAGAAAGATTTGATTCCTCCGATGCCCGAACTCCAGATAACGCCTACCTGCTCCTTGTCGATCGTCTCAAGATCGAGTGCCGAATCTTCCACAGCCTGCGTGGCTGCGATCAGAGCGTACTGCGTGAAAAGGTCGTACTTTCGAACCTCCTTGCGGTCGAAATACTGGTTCGGGTCGTAATTTTTTACTTCACAAGCGAACTTGGTCTTAAATTTTTCGGCATCGAAATGAGTAATGGGTGCGGCACCGCTGACTCCCTTCTCCAGATTCGAAAAATACTCCTCTATATTATTACCGAGCGGGTTAATCGTACCGATGCCCGTAACAACTACTCTTCTTCCTGTCATAAATTTAAGGCTTTATTAGCCGTGAAACGTTGTTAAAAGAAAATTATTTCTTGTGTTCCTCGATGTAGGTGATCGCGTCGCCTACAGTAGCGATCTTCTCAGCGTCCTCATCCGGGATCTGGATATCGAAAGCCTTCTCGAACTCCATGATCAGCTCTACAGTGTCGAGCGAGTCTGCGCCCAGGTGGTTGGTGAAGCTTGCTTCGGGTACTACCTCCGACTCCTTAACACCCAGCTTGTCGACAATGATCTCGACAACTTTTGATTGAACTTCTGACATAATTTTAATTTTTTAGTTAAACAATTATTTGGAAATAGTTCTTTTACATTTCCAGAGCAATTTTGCGCAAAAGTAACACTTTTTTTATTACT
>JAEZTA010000188.1 GCA_023443765.1 Bacteroidota bacterium
GCGGCGCAGATCGTGTTGCTCTGCACCGAGTTGAAGGCGAATCCGAACGTCACGGAGATCAGCACGGCGAACAGCACGCCCATCCACCGCCGCCCGAGGCCGCGCTCCATGTAGTAGGCCGGGCCACCGACGTAGGAATCGCGCCCGCGGCGTTTATAAAGCTGCGCGAGGGTCGACTCGACGAAAGCGCTCGCCGCGCCCAGTAGGGCGATCACCCACATCCAGAAGACCGCACCGGGACCTCCGACCACGATGGCCGTGGCGACGCCCGCGAGGTTTCCCGTACCGACCCGGCTGGCCAGCGACACGGCGAAGGCCTGGAACGACGAGACATGCCGCTCGCCCTTCGGGCCGCTTCCGGCCGACTCGCCCAACACGCGTATCATTTCGCCCAGCAGGCGGAACTGCACGCCCCGCGTACGCAGGGTAAACCACACGGCGCATCCCAACAGCGCAGCGACCAGCACATAGGTCCACAGCACGTCGTTCACATCGCCGATCCAATCGGAAAACATCTCCATCTGCATGCGTTTTGGAACAAAGGTAGCAAAGTTGGTGCTACACTCGTTTCCCGACGCCGCAAACCGTCCCTACCGCTTTTCCGACAGGCGATATTCCCCGGCCTGTTCCAAGACCGCCTTCTGCAACTCCGCGAGGCCGATTTCCGCCCCGGAGAACTCCACGACGGCAACGGGAGGATCCAGCGTCACGACCGCCTTCACGCCGTCAATGCCGTTCAGCGCATTTTCCACATGGGTCCGGCAATGATTGCACATCATGCCTTCGACCGTAAATTCCTTTTTCATCTTCTTATCGGTTTTAATCGGTTTCGGTTCATCGCCGATCTTCCGGCGTTTCAGCCGCAGGCTGTTGGCTACGACGCTCACACTGCTGAAAGCCATGGCCGCCCCGCCGATCATCGGATCGAGCAGGAACCCCCAGAGGGGATAGAGCGCCCCGGCCGCCACGGGGATGGCGATGATGTTGTAAATAAATGCCCAGAAAAGATTCTGGCGAATCGTCCGCACGGTGAGCTGCGACAAGCGGATCGTCTCCGGAATCTTCTGCAGGTCGGAGGCAAGGATCGTGACCATCGCCGTATCCATCGCAATGTCGCTGCCCTGCCCCATGGCAATGCTCAGGTCGGCCTGCGCAAGGGCTGCGCTGTCGTTGATGCCGTCGCCCACCATGGCCACCGTCCGCCCTTCGGCCTGCAACTGCCGGACGAACCCGGCCTTTTCGTGCGGAAGGACGCCCGCCCGGTAATGGCCGATACCCGTCTGCCGGGCCGTTTCGCGCGCCGACCCTTCGTTGTCGCCCGTCAGCATCCAGACCGTTATCCCCAGCCCGTGCAGCCGGGCGACAGCCCCGGCCGACGAGGGTTTCAGGGCATCGGCAAGGGCAATCGCGGCAATCGCCCGTCCGGCGTCGGCAAACCAGACCACGGTCTTCGCCTCGCGCATCCACCCTTCGGCCTGCCGTTGCAGCCGGACATCGGGCACGATACCGTTGCGGGCCAGCAATGCGCTGTTTCCGGCATAATAAGCCCGCCCCTCCACAACGCCCCGGATTCCCTGTCCGGGGATACTTTCGAATTCGTCCACAGCCACGGCCTGCTCCCCGTCCAACGCCTCGACGATAGCCTGCGAAAGCGGATGCTCCGAGTGTTTTTCGAGGCTGAACAGGATTCGCCGGGCGTGCTCCGAGCCCTCGGTCCACGCGACATTTACCACCGACGGGCGGCCTTCGGTAAGCGTCCCGGTCTTGTCCAACACGACGGTGTCCACCTTCCGGGCCACTTCGAGGCTCGCGGCGTCCTTGATCAGGATACCGCGCCCGGCCCCTTTGCCGATGCCGACCATGATGGCCGTGGGCGTCGCCAGCCCCAGCGCACAGGGGCACGCGATGATCAGCACCGTCACCATCGCCAGCAGCCCGTGCGTGAATCCGTCAGCCGGAGCGAAGAGTATCCATACCGCGAAGGTCAGCACCGCAAGGCCGATGATGACAGGCACGAAGATGCCGGCAACCCGGTCGACGGTCTGCTGCACCGGGGCTTTGCTGCCCTCCGCGCCCTGCACCATGCGGATGATCTGGGCCAGCATCGTATCCTGCCCCACCTTGTCGGCCCGAAACCGGAAAGCGCCGTTGCGGTTCATCGTCCCGGCGAACACCGCGGCTCCCGCCTCCTTATACACGGGCAGCGGCTCACCGCTGAGCATGCTTTCGTCGACATACGAGCCGCCTTCTGCGACCGTACCGTCCACGGCGATGCGCTCGCCGGGATGCACGGCGAGCAGGTCCCCGGCACGAACCTCCGCGACGGGCACGGAACGCTCGCCCGAGGGTGTAATCACCGTAACGGTTTTCGGTTGCAGGCCCATCAGCTTCGTGATGGCGGTCGACGTACTGCGTTTCGCGCGCTCTTCGAGCAGCCGCCCCAGCAGGATGAAGGCCACGATTACGGCCGCTGACTCGAAATAGACATGGGGCTCGATACCCCTCGACAGCCAGAATTCCGGGAAAAACAGGTTGAAAAGACTGAACAGGTAGGCGATTCCGGTGCTGACGGCTACCAGCGTATTCATGTTGGCGGCTCCGTGCCGGAGTTGTTTCCAGGCGTCGACGAAGAAACCCCGCCCCAGCCCGAAAACGACCGGGGTGGAGAGCAGCCACACGGCGTATTGCACGGCGGGAACATCCATGAACAGCATACCTCCGGCCACGATCGGGACACACAGCCCCACGGCCCAGAGCGTCCGCCGTTTCAGCACGCGGTAACGCTCCCCTCGGACGCGCTCCGCCTCGTCTTCCATCGGACCTTCCGAATCGGTCAGCAGGTCGTAACCGGCATCCTGCACCGCCCGGCGGAGCGTCCCGGCAGAGCACTCTTCCGGACGATACGACACCTGTACCGTACCCGATGCATAGTTCACATTCGCTGACTCCACGCCCGGCAGGGCGCTGAGCATCTTATCCACCCGGACGGCGCACGAGGCACAGCTCATGCCCACAACCGGGAACGTATTTGTAATGATCTTACTCTTTTCCATGGGAACAAAGGTAAGACGCCCATACGCTCCGGGCGTTACAGAATTATGGATATGATTTATACCTACACCTCGTCGAGCGGTTTCAGAGCATGCCCCTTCAGACGCCTAAACTCGCTGGGCGACATCCCGGTCTGGGCGCGGAACTGGCCGCTGAGGTGCGCTACGCTCGAATAGTGGAGTTTGTCGGCGATCTCGCTGACAGTCAGTTCGTCGCAGGCCAGCAACTCCTTGACCCGCTCGATGCGCTGGGCCAGGTAGTACTTCTCGATACTGATGCCGTTGACCTCCGAAAAGAGCTTGCTCAACGCACTGTAATCGCGGTGGCAGCGGTCGCGCAGGTAATCCGACAGGTTGATTTTCGAGGCGTCTTCGCTGTAATGCACCAACTCGATCACCGCCGTCCGGATCTGCTCGATAAGGCGCATCCGCTTGTCGTCGATCAGTTCGAATCCGTAAGATTCGAGCAGCGCACGGAACGCCTCCCGCTGTTTTGCGTCGGGCGTTTGCTGCACGACTGCCGTCCCAAGCTCCACGCTGAGGGGTGTGAACCCCGATTTTTCGAGCAGTTGGGTGACAACCAGAATACAGCGGTTGCAAACCATGTTTTTGATGTGAAAGACATTTTCCCGTTCCATATGCAAATATAGCGAAAATTAACGACTCCCGTCCTGCCGACGGACTACGCCGGATGGCAATATCCACTCGCCAAATCGGGGAACTTCGGGTAAAAAAAGAACAAAACAAGGCAGTTTTTCCCGCACCGTTCCGCACCGCCTTTTCCCGTCGCCGACAGCGGCCAATAAAACCCTTTCAACAAGGAATTTACAGACAACGGGCCCTGCAAAATTCCGGCCGGACGGAGGTCCGGATTTCAGCAGCAAACATCCCGCCGTCCCGGGCGATCCACACAAAGAGGGCAATTAATCGGTTAAATAACCGTTTCTTATTCGGACAGGAAGTAAAAACCCTCCGGAAAACAATCATCTCGACACCGGATCGAACCACTCAAAGGGCAGTCTGCCTATCCTGCAATTTTCCGCTCGGACGAAGCCAGGCCTTTCGGCGGCAAAGACGCACATTTTCACCGGCAACAGCCCTTGCCCGTAACATCGCAACATCCCATTTTTCCCAATTACCCGGGTAATTACAGCGAAGCTTTATGCTTTCGTCTGAGAGGCGTACGCCCACATTTCCACCACTCTGCAGACTGACAAATCCGGCTCTCATCCCAACGCCAACCCGATGAACCGGACCGCCTCCGGGCATGCACGGCATGCGGACATTTCGTCCGGCTCGGGGAATCCCCCGGACCCTGCAGGCACACGGGAACTCCGGACTTACCGACCGGTTTCCCGACCTATCTGAAAAAACTTCATCCGTTCCGCCTCACGGCGGTTTATACGAGTAATCGTCCCACACCGCCCGACAAGGGCGGGGATGCCTTGCCGTGCGTTGTTGCAAATGCACGTAACCAACTGTGCCATTGCATCATCTATCGAGCGACACCCTACCCGGACGGCATGAATTGAAAAGGCCGGATTTCACACCCGCAACAAAATTCCCAATTATTTCTTGGGACAAAACACCCGGTCGTAACTCTACACAAATAGAAGAACATATGAATCATCAATATTGGGATTTAGTTAGAGAAGGAGACGAACAAGCCTTCAGGACACTGTACAGCTTGTACGAAGAAAGGCTATTCCGATATGGAATGGGAATAGCACATGACGAGGAGTTGGTGAACAATGCCATTCAGACACTATTCACCTACCTCTTTGAGCGGCGAAAGAAAATCTCTGCTCCGGTTTCGCCGTATGCATATCTGGCCAGTTCCCTGCGCCGCCTGGTGATAAAGGAGCTCGAAAAAAGAAGGAACAGCCACCTGTCGATAGACGAGGTTCACCATAAAGACTACAATTTCGAACTGGAAATAGATGCCGAAGCATCCATCGTCCGCGCGGAATGTTCCGAGCAGGCAATCCATCGGCTGCAAACGGCACTCAACGGACTTACCAACATGCAACGTGAAATAATTTACCTGAAATATTACGAAGGCCTGGACAACAAGAGCATCGCCGAAGTGACGGGCTATGCGGACAAAACGATCCGCAACGTAGCTTCCACAGCCCTTGCCCGGCTGCGGGAAGACAAGACACTGAACAAAATATATAACTAATCGTCCTTTCATTTTTTTTACGGGCGTCAAGATATGGACAGAAAAGAAAAGGACATGGAACGTACGGATATGGATAAACTGTTGTCCAGAATCGTGTATAAGACTCCGGCCAACTCCCGCATGGAAGAGGTCGGGGAGCTCCTGGCGCGCAAACGCTCGGACATCCGCCGGCACGAGACTTTCCGTCGCCGGCTCGTCCGGTGGAGCATTGCGGCGAGTGTCGTCGCAATCGCCCTGATCGGCGGTCTGATTCGCTTTTCGGCAACGGAATTCGAAAGCGGGGAGCAGGAACTGGCGTGCGTACTGCCCGACGGTTCCAGGGTCATCGTCATGCCCGATTCCCGCCTGTCGTACAACCGATTCGCCTGGACATTCCGCCGTCGCGCCATGCTGAGCGGCGAAGCGATATTCTCAGTCACACACGGCCGGCGGTTCAGCATCGCAACCCCGGCCGGGAAAGTCGCCGTACTGGGAACCCGGTTCCGGGTATACCAGCAGGGAGAGGACCTGCTCGTGGAGTGCTACGAAGGCTCGGTACGCGTGGAAGTCCCGGCCGGAAAACTGATCATGCAGGCCGGACAGCAAATCCTGAGCGACACAAGCGGAGTCATCCTTTCGAACCTCGAAGCCCCGTTGCCGCCCCATATCCTGTTCGAGGCGGTCTCGCTGAAAGAGGTGATCCGAAGCATCGAAACGATTTTCGGCGTCACCGTCTCGGGAAAAGAGCGGTACGGGGAAATTGTATTCACCGGCTATATCCTGACTTCGGACATGGACGAGACGCTCGAAGCGGTTTTCCGCTCGTGCGGCATCGACTACGAAGTGTCGGGGACCGAAATAACACTGAAATAATGAAACGCATCGCATGTATCCTTGCGCTGGTCATCATATCGTCATACGGATCACTCCGGGCCGCACAGCCCGGAAACCTCACGCAGTTACTCAACGAACTTTCGCACCGGCACGGCGTTAAGATTGCATTCAGCCATGTCGTGACCGATCCGGTCACGGTCAAAGACAACTCTTTCGCCGGAGATATTCCGGAAGTCCTCGAACGCTGGCTCGCAGGG
>JAEZTA010000067.1 GCA_023443765.1 Bacteroidota bacterium
GGCCTACGCCGCACAACCCAACGTCGTCTTTATCCTGGCTGACGATATGGGCTGCGGCGACGTGTCTGCGCTGAATGAGAAGTCGCGGATACAGACCCCGGCCATCGACGCCCTCTGCCGCAGCGGCGTGACCTTCACCGACGCTCATTCGGGTTCCTCGGTGAGCACTCCGTCGCGCTACGGCATCCTGACGGGCCGTTACGCCTTCCGTACGACGATGAAGAGCGGCGTCACGAACAGCTACTCCCCGCCGCTGATCGCGCCCGACCGCCGTACCATCGCCACCTACCTCTCCGAGCAGGGTTATTCGACGGCCTGCATCGGCAAATGGCACCTGGGCTGGAACTGGACCATGCGCGACGGCAAAGTGGACTTTTCGGGCCCGATCGAGGGCGGTCCCATGACCCGTGGATTCGACTACTTCTTCGGCATCCCGGCGTCGCTCGACATGCCACCTTATGTATATATAGAGAACGACCGCGTCACGGCGCAGCCCGACCGCACCTCCACCGAAGGCAAGGGACTTCTGCTGCAACGCAGCGGCCCGCAGGGCGCCGACTTCGAACACGGGGAGTGCCTGCAGCGCATTACGCAGAAGTCGCTCGAATACATCGCCCGGCAAGGTAAGAACCGGCCGTTCTTCCTCTACATGCCGCTGACGGCCCCGCATACGCCCATTCTGCCTTCGGACGAGTTCCGCGGCAAGTCGGGACTTTCGCCTTACGGCGATTTCGTGATGATGGTCGACGACGTGGTCGCGCAGGTCGTGGCCCGGCTCAAAGAGCAGGGGCTTTACGAAAACACGGTCATTGTCTTCGCTGCCGACAACGGCTGTTTCCACGGCGCCGGGGTGAAGGAGATGGAGGCCGACGGGCATTATCCCAGCTATATCTACCGGGGCTATAAATCCGACCTCTTCGACGGAGGCCACCGCGTGCCGCTCGTCGTGTCGCGCGGCGGAAAGAACGGCGGACGCATCGAGCAGGGGTTGACTTCACTCACGGACTTCTACGCCACGTTCGCCGAGATGACAGGCTACCGGCTGACGCCCGGCGAAGGCGAGGACAGTTACAGCCTTTGGGGCGTTGTGACGGGTAAGGGTAAAAACCTGCGTCCCGACGCTGTGCACCACTCGAACAACGGCAGTTTCTCGCTGCGCGAAGGACGCTGGAAAATCCTCTTTACGGCTGGCTCGGGCGGTTGGAGTTTTCCGACCTTCCCCAAGGATAAGGCGTATATCGCGACGCTTCCCCCGATACAGCTTTACGACCTGGAGAACGACCCTGGCGAAACGAGAAACGTGGTCGCCGAACACCCCGATGTCGTGCGTCGCCTGACCGCCCGGATGAAGGAGTATATCGAGCGCGGACGCTCGACGCCCGGGCCTGTCCGGACCAACGAAACCAACGGCGAATGGAAGCAGACCGCGCTGTTTATGAATGGGGGTTAAACAGGCCCTGTAAACATCTGGGAAGGTTTTTAACCCGTTTGACCAAATATTGACATTTTTTGAATAAGTGTCCAAGGCTGTTTTCTCGGAAACAGCCTTTCTTTGTTGTCGAGTTAAAACTTACCAACCTAAAACTAATTTATATGAAGGTATTTCGACTATGGTCGCTTATGCTTTCGGCGGCAATGTTTTTACTGGTCGCCTGCGAATCAATGGACGAGAAGGACGGGGGCAAATATTCCCTCGGCACGACTTGCCGGATTCTTGAAAGCAGAGGCAATTTCACCAGCTTCATTAAAGCACTCGATCGCAGCGGTTACCGCAGACTTGTGGACGGCGGCGGACTTGTGACGGTCTTTGCCCCGGACGACGAAGCATTCGGCAGTTATCTCCAAAGCAAGTACGGAACATCGGATGTAGATCAAATCCCTGTCGAGGAGATTACACTTCTCGTCGGCTGCCACATGATCCAGTTCGCCTATACGCCCGAGGATTTCCTCTCCTTCTCGATGACCTCTTCGGAGGACGGAACCGACATCGGCGACGGGTCGTGTTACAAGTATAAAACCTACGGGCGTCCCGCCATCGAGGAGTATACCGATCCCCTGAACCGGCGGAAAGTCAAAATTTTCTCGCGCGAGAAATACATGCCCGTCTTCTCGACGCGGATGTTCTCCAAACGGGGTATCTCCGATGCTGAGGGCGACTACCGCAAATTCTTCCCCGACGTGAACTGGCAGGGTTCCAACGACCGCCTTTATGCCGGCAACGCGGCTGTAATCGAGAGCGGCATTCCCACCGACAACGGTTATCTGTATATCGTCGACAAGGTGATGGAGCCCGCACGTACCATTTATAAAGAGCTGTCGGATAATTCGGCAGCCGATTATTCGCTCTGCAAAGGGCTTTTCGATCGGGTCAGCCTCTACAAGTACGATGCGACCGTTTCGAAGAACTACGCCGGGGCGTCCGGCGATTCGCTGTTCTATTTCTACCATTGGAAAGCGCCCGAACGTGCGACCGAAATTCCCGAGATCGCCAGCGAATGGACCTACCACGACGAGAGCGGCGTGGTGTTCGACCGTGGATTGCGTTATGCGGTTAATTGCTTCCTGCCCAGGAACGACGTGCTGGAACCCTATCTGAGGGAGTACTTCAAGGAGTACGGCACGGAGTCGCAGGAGAATTTCCTGAGCCTGATTCCCGAAAATGCCATCTACCATTTCCTGCGCGCATGCGCTTTCGGAAACCAGGACCTGATCCTTCCCTCGGAATTGGACAAGCGGCCGGTGGTCGGTGTGAACGGTGAGCAGTTCAACATCGCGTCGTCGGAACTCAAGGATGTGCGCTACTGCGCGAACGGCGTCATTTACGGTACGGACAAGGTCTTCGAACCCGCTGTTTTCACGCGCCTGACAGCGCCGCTGTTCCGCTATCCGCAGTTCACCTTCTATGCGCGTGCGTTCAACACGAAAAACATGTACCAGCAGACGGTCGACATCAACAACCGCTTCACGCTGTTCATCCAGAACGACCAGGACCTGGCCACAGCCGGTTATTCGTCGAGCGAAAACTCGGCAGCGCACGGCGACTACACTTTCCGCAACAAGGCCGGTAACATGAATGCCAACGCTGTGTCGAACCTGCTGATGTCCCAGTTCGTTTACGGGGCGCTTCCCGTGCTGGAAGATGCCGAAGACCTCCGTTATTTCATCGCCAAGGACGAGAAGACCTATTTTTATATGAAGAACAAGGCCATTTTCGACTATTCGGGCAAAGAGATAAGCGTCAGGGCCGCCTTCGATACCGATAACGGAACGGTCTACCAGACAGACCGGGTGATTCCCGCCCGCGTTGGAGCCTACTCCGAAACCGGAAAATTGCAGGAATACCAGCAGTTCAAGAGCCTGATGATCACGGCCGGCCTGGGCAACAACAGCGGCGGTCTGGTCAATCCGATTGCCGACGGACTGGTCTTCTTCCCGACCAACGAGGCGATTCTCGCCGCGAAGGCCGCCGGGATGATTCCAGAGGTGGTCGACGGCGATGTGACCGAGCTGCGCAAATATCTCCAGTACTATTTCGTTCCGCTGAAAAAGAACAGGCTCAATTTCTACCTGCTGCCGGGACTCGGTCCCGACGGTGCGACGAATGGTCCGTATTCGGGAACATACGTCACCCTGTCGGAGTATGCCACTGAAGCCGATGTCAAGACGATGGGCATTGCGTGGAATCCCGATATGCCCGAGTCGCTGACCATTACCGACATGGCCGGTAACACCATCACGACGGAACCGGGAGTGATTTACCTGCGTACCAACTGTGCGACTTACTCCATCAACACGTGCTTCGATTACCGTACGATGTACGGAAATTAGGCCCGAATCCAATTCCAAACCACATATCAGCGGATGATGAAAAAAATTTCACTTCTACTTATCATAATGGCTGCCGTATGTCTCTCCCCGTGTGCCGTTTTCGCGCAGAAGCAGGAGCAGAACAAGAGCGCCAAGAAAGAGGTCTTTACGATGCGCGGTGTCGTGTCGGACAGCCAGGGCGTCCTGCCGGGCGCCACGGTCTACCTCCAGAACAAGGATCAGCGAATCGTCGTCGGAGCCGTGACGGGTATTCAGGGCGAGTACCTTCTCACGGTTCCCGCCAATGCCAGCGACCTGACCATCGTGACAGGTTTCGTGGGCTATCAGACCGTGAAGGTTCCCTATACCGGACAGCGGGTTTATGACGTGCGCCTGAAGGAGGACGCCAAGTCCATTCAGTCGATCGTCGTGCAGGGCAAGGCCGTGCGCAAGAACGAAATGGGTGTCAAACGGGAGAATCTCGGTACGGCTACTGAGTACCTCGACGTGACGCAGTTTGAAGACCTGAGCGTGACCTCGATCGACGAGATGATCCAGGGCCGCATGGCCAACCTCGACATCGTCGCCGCATCGGGCGATCCGGGTACGGTTTCGACGATCCGCATCCGCGGTTCGGCGTCGCTCAATTCCAGCAACGAACCCCTTATCGTGATCGACGGCATCCCGCAGGATACCGATATCGACGAGGATTTCGACTTCGGCGATGCCAACGTGGAGGATTTCGGCGCCATGCTCAATATCTCGCCGAGCGACATTCAGTCGATCGAAATCCTCAAGGATGCGGCTGCCACGGCCCTCTGGGGGCCCCGTGCGGCCAACGGCGTACTGCTGATCACGACCAAGCAGGGCGGATCGCACAAACCCCGGTTCTCGTTCAGTCAGAAGTTCAACTATTCGTTCGAACCCAAGCGCATTCCTCTGCTCAACGGTCAGGAGTATGTGACCCTGATGCAGGACGCCCTCTGGAACTGGATCAAGGATGGCGACTACGAAGAGTCGCGTACGAAAAAACTGAACAACCAGAAGGATATTCTTTACGACCGTTCCTATCAGTATTTCAACGAGTTCAATTGTAACACCGACTGGCTCGACCTGATTTCCCGCAACACGCTCAACACCACGACGGACTTTGCGATGGACGGCGGCGGGGAAGTTGCCAATTACCGTTTCTCGCTCAACTACGAGGGGCAGGAGGGTACGACCAGGGGAACCGACTACTCGCGCCTTACTTCGCGCCTGAATGTAATCATCAAGTTCTCGACCAAGTTCCGCGTTGAGTCGCGTTTCAGCTATGTCGAATCTACCCGTAACCAGCCCTTCGGCTC
>JAEZTA010000075.1 GCA_023443765.1 Bacteroidota bacterium
TCCTTGAGCACCGAGATGCTTTCCACGTCCTCGGGGTTCATGGCCGTCAGGTCGCCCTCCACGCCGTCGATCAGGCAGAGCGCTGCACCGCCCGCGCCGATCGACTGGGTGTTCGCGCGGATGTTGATCGTCGCCGAGCGGCTCGGCTTACCGTCGGCCATGGTGATGTTCACGCCCGGAATCTGGCCCTGGATCGACCGGAGCAGGTAGGCGTTGGGCCGGTTTTCGAGCACTTCGCCCGAGATGTTCTCGACGGCCCCGACGATGTTGCGCCGCCGCTGGGTTCCGTAGCCCACGACGACGACTTCGTCCATCAGGTTCTGGTCTTCGGTCATGACGACCTCCAGTTTGGTGCGTGTCCCTACCTTGATGCGCTGGCTCTTGTAGCCCAGGTAGGAGATGGCCAGCATGTTGTCGGGCTTGGCCTGGAGCGTAAAGGCGCCCTGCGCATCGGTCGAGGTTCCCTGCGTGGTGCCTTCGATGAGGATGGTGACGCCTGCGAGCGGCTCACCCTGTTGGGATTTTACGGTTCCGGACACGGCCTTGCTTTGGGCGAAGACCGGTCCCGTCGCCAGCATCAGGAGCAGGAAAATACCCCCCCCCACGATTTTTCGGCGGATTACGGATCGGTAGTTAAAAAGATTCATATGCGAGGTTCTTGATGTGTTTGGGTCAGTGTTTGAGGTGTTTCGGGGCGCGGGTCGTCGTTTGGACGATGTAGTCGCGCAGTTGGACGAGCTGTTCGGGCGTGGCGGTCAGCCAGCGGTGTTTGCCGGCGGGACCGGGTGTGAAATGCGTAAAACCCTTGTCGTCGACGGCGACGGTTCCCGGCTCGCTTTCGGTGAAGTATTCGGGGTGGAGCAGGTAGACCACCGACAGCAGGTCCCACGAAGCCCGGTCGTAGGGCATCTTGTGGTAATTCTTATAGCCCTCGACGACGGGGTGGAGCGGCGCCCAGCCGAAATCGCTTTCGATGGCTGCACCGGGGTACATGACCAGTTTTCCCAGTTCGAAGGGATTCTGTACGATTGGCGTATCCCATTCGGCGAAGAGTTTCTGCATGGCAGGGATGTCGTTGATCACGTTGTATTCCGCGCGCTGTTTTTCGCCGTAGCTGCCTGCCATGATCGAAAGCAGTTTCACCTTGCGGGCCACCAGTTCGCGTCCCGTGAGGGGCGAAACGGCGTCGGCGGGGCTGTCGAGCAGTTTTGCCAGTTCGGTCGCGAATCCCAGGGAGAGGACGGTGACCGACCCGTCGGGCTGTGCGGCCAGTGTACGGCGGTAGAGCGTGACCGGATTTTCGATCTGGTCCGGGGTTTTGCTCCGGGCGAAGGCAGGGGAGCCGTCCTCCCGGGTCATTGCGCAGACTGCCGCCGTGTAGTCCGGGGCATGGTCGTTGAACACCGGGGTCGGCGACTGGGCCAGCGGGATGCCGGGGTAGCCGTACCACGTGTTGAGGATGTCGATGTAGTCGGTGGCCGTCGGGCTGAGTTTGTGGTTGCCGATGGCGAGGAGGTTTACGCGGTCGTCGTCCATCGCCTTGTAGATCAGGTCGAAGGCCAGCGCGTCGTCGATGTCGTTGCCCATGTCGGTTTCCGTGATCAGCAGGATCGGTTCCGACGCTTCGGCTGCGGGTCGGGCGCCGCAGGCCGTACCCGCAAGCAGCAGGGCGGCCATTGCGAAGTGCAGTGAGGTTTTCATTTGGGGTTCTGAGGTTTTAGTTGCCGCCGGAGGCGATGATCGAGGCCAGTCCGGCGATGAAGAAGAGGAACATCACGGCCAGCAGGGTGTTGGTCCTGCGGTCGGCACCCTTGAACTCCTTCCAGATGAAGACGCCCCAGATGGCGGCGATCATCGGTGCGCCCTGTCCGAGCGCATAGGAGATAGCGGCCCCGGCCTTGCCGGCGGCGATGTAACTGAAAGCCGTACCAAGACACCATATAGCGCCGCCCAGTATGCCCACGAGATGCGTCGGCAGCGAGCCGCGGAAATATTCCCGGTAGCTGACGGGCGCACCGACGAAAGGCCGCCGCATGGCGTAGGTGTTGAAGAGGAAGTTGCTCAGCAGCACGCCGACCGAGAAGACGAAGATGGCCGAATAGGGTGTGAGCATGCCGGGCGTCGGGGCCGCGAAGTTGTCGAGGTCCATCGCTGCGGCGACGAAACGGTAGAAGAACGACATCAGCACGCCAGCCACGACGGCCAGCACGATGCCTTTGCGGTTTTGGGCCGCCGAGTCGCCGCTCTTGCGCATCCGCCCCGAAGCTATGCCGTTGCAGATGATTGCGACAACGATGAGCGCAACGCCCAGGAAGAGCACCATGGGGTCGCCTTTCGGCGCTCCGATGTAGTTGATGATGACGCCCAGCACCAGCGCCAGCCCCACGCCCAGCGGGAAGGCTACCGAAAGCCCGGCCATCGACACGGAGGCCGAGAGCAGGATGTTCGAGGCGTTGAAGATCACGCCGCCCAGCACGACGCTGCCGATACCTCCCCATTCGGCCTGTGCGAGGTCTTCGAGGAAAGGGCGGCCCTCGGTCCCGATGCTTCCCATCGTGAAGCCCAGGAGGATGGCGAAGAGCACCATGCCGATCACGTAGTCCCAGTAGAAAAGCTCGTAACGCCAGGTCTTGCCGGCGAGTTTCTGGGTGTTTCCCCACGAGCCCCAGCAGAGCATCGTGATGAAGCAGAAGATGA
>JAEZTA010000094.1 GCA_023443765.1 Bacteroidota bacterium
GACGTGGACTATTCGCTGCAGGAGTCTTCGCAGCGCCTGCGGGCCGATGCCACGCGGGTGATCGACCACCTCGAAGGGGGCGGCTGCCTGGAGGACGACTATGTCGTGCGCAAGGTCCGCCGCGTCAACGAGGGGTGCATGGCGATGAATGCCAACATCGAGGCGCAGGCCTCGCGCTGGCTCGACGCCGGTAAGACGGTGGGGCTCGTGGGCGGCGATCACTCGACGCCCTACGGACTGATCCGGGCGCTGGGTGCGCGGCACGCGGAGTTCGGCATCCTGCATGTCGATGCCCACTGCGACCTGCGCGACGCGTACGAGGGATTCGAATTTTCCCATGCTTCGATCATGTTCAACGTCCTGCGCGACGTGCCGCAGGTCGTGAAGATCGCCCAGGTCGCCGTGCGCGACTTCAGTGAAACTGAGGCTGCGCTGGCCGCTTCGTCGGAACGCATCGCCTCCTTCGACGACCTTTCGCTGGCCGCCGCCGCTTTCCGCGGCGAGACGTGGGATGCACAGTGCTGCCGCATTGTCGACTCGTTGCCCGAAGAGGTTTACGTGAGCTTCGACATCGACGGACTCACCTTCGAGAACTGCCCCCATACCGGAACGCCGGTTTCGGGAGGACTTACATTCAACCAGGCCGTTTACCTGCTCGACACGTTGGTTCGCTCAGGACGCCGCATCATCGGTTTCGACGTGGTGGAGGTGTGTCCCGTGGCTGACGAACGGATCGACGCCATTACGGGCGCCCGCATGCTGTGGAAGCTCTGCGGGCAGACCCTCAGGTCGACGGCCCCAAACAACGAACGATAAATGCGACTGTTTTCAATGTACCGCTGGGTTCGCCAGCGACACATGATGGGGCTTCGTGGGCGTAGTTTCCTGGAAGCTCCCTGGGCCGGGGGCGTTGTGCTACTGGTGTGCGTGATTGCCGCCATGCTGCTGGCCAACCTGCCCGGGACCAAACTCTACTACCACCACCTGCTCGAAACCGACCTTTCGCTGATGGTGCACTCGCCCGACGGCGTGATCGACTGGATCTTCCCGCGGGGCATGACCGTCGAGAAGTTCATCAACGACGGCCTGATGGTGATTTTCTTCTTCGCCATCGGGCTTGAGATCAAACGCGAGATTGTCTGCGGCCAGCTTTCGTCCACCCGGCGGGCTATCCTCCCGGTGCTGGCAGCCGCAGGCGGCATGCTCGTCCCGGCGATCTTCTTCACGGCGTTCAACCACGGCACGATGGCCGCCAACGGCTGGGGTATCCCCACCGCCACGGACATCGCCTTCGCCATCGGCATCCTCTCGATGCTGGGCAACCGCGTCCCCGTGTCGCTCAAAATTTTCCTTACGGCGCTGGCCATCGCCGACGACCTCGGGGCCATTCTGGTCATCGCATTGTTCTACGGCGGCAAGGTGCAGATCGGCTGCCTGCTGGTGGCGCTGGTCATCATGCTCGGCGTCTACTTCATGAAGCAGATGGGCGAGAAACGCATGTTCTCCTACCTGGTCCCGGCCTTCGTGGTCTGGGGATTGTTCTATTATTCGGGCGTCCACTCGACCATCTCGGGTGTGGCGATGGCCCTGCTGATCCCGATGGAGCCGCGTTACAGCAAGGAGTATTTCGCCCATAAGATGCGCTGGCTCAATGCGCTGATGCTCCGTGCCGCCACGCACGAGGATTTCCCCAACGAGGAGCAGCGTTTCTACCTGCGGCGCATGCACGACCTTTCGTCCAACTCGGTCGGCATGAGTTACCGCCTCGAACACGGCCTGGCGCCCTACGTCACGTTCCTGATCATGCCCGTCTTCGCACTGGCGAATGCCGGCGTCGAGATTTCGTCGGTCGAATACCTCAATATTTTCCACTATTCGCCCGAGATCGGTTCGATCGGCATGGGTGTCTTCTTCGGACTGGTCATCGGCAAGCCGCTGGGCATCTTCCTCGCCAGTTGGGGCGCCGTGAAGACCGGGCTTGCGGAGCTGCCCGAGGGCGCTACGTGGCGCATGCTGCTGGCCGTGGCCTGCCTGGGCGGTATCGGTTTCACGATGTCGCTGTTCGTCGATTCGCTGGCCTATACCGATCCCGACCTGGTCGACCGCGGCAAGATCGCGATCCTGATGGGTTCGACGGCTGCCGCCATCCTGGGCTGCATCCTGATCCTGGCTTTTTCCGGAAACAAACGCCGGGTAAAATAGACCCCATTGCGGCGAAGCCGGATAAATTAGCGTTGTTTGCACTATTTTTGCAAGAAAAAGAGTTCGATAACTATGAAAAAGACCTTCCCGATCCTTCCGGTCCTCGTGTTGCTGCTGGCCGGAGCCTGCTCGAAAAATTCGGGCGGAGGCGGTGTGAAACTCAAGAACGATACCGATTCGGTGGCTTACGTCCTCGGCATGAACGTGGGCATGAACCTGCTGAAAATGGATTCGACGATCAACGTGAACGCCGTCTGCGAAGGCATCCGCGACGTTTTCCGCGGAAATCCCAAACTCACGGCGACTGACGCCGAGACGTTCTTCCTGAGCTATGTGAATTACGCCCTTCCCGAGAAAGCCCGCAATTACGAGGAGCAGTTCCTGGCCGACATCGTCAAATCGAACCGCTCCTATGCCCGCACCTCGTCGGGCGTGACCTATACGGTTACTGCGGTGGGCGACCAGGACCAGATTCCCACCTCCGAGCGCGACAGCGTGGCCCTGCGGTGGGTGATCCGCACGGCGGCAGGCGACGATGTCACCTCCTCCTACGAGCGGGGCGATACGGTGCGTTCGCTGGTCCGCGACCTGCGGCGCGGCGTGCAGGAGAGCGTCAAACTCATCGGCAAGGGCGGCAAGATCAACGCCTGGATGCCTTCGTCGGCAGCCTACGGAGCCGATGGCGACAAGGAACTGGGCATTGCTCCCAATACGACGCTCTATTACGAGATCGAACTCGTCGATCTCGACAAATATTCGACCCGTTCGCGGCGGCGCTAACCGGAAGAGTTGCCGGCAGCGCGTGCGGTGACGGGGGACTTTTAAAATATAGTTGCTAAGAATCATTTCGTTAACAAAAAATTTATATCTTTGCGCGTACGTTAAGGCCAATACATCAAAACATAGTTAAAACAACAATGAAAAAAATCTTTTTTGCTGCAGCGCTTGCGGGTGCTGCAATGCTCGCCTCCTGCGGAGGAAACAAAGGCGGGGTACAGATGGGCAGCCTGTCCGAATTCGACTCGTTGTCGTATTCGCTCGGAGCTAACATCGGTTACGGCTTGAGCTACGAAATGAAGGACATTCCGTTCGACTTCAAGGCTGTTGACAAGGGTGTTCAGGAAGGAGCTCTGGGTAAAGCTACCCAGGAGCACGATAAATCGCTCGATATGCTGCGCGAGTATTTCATGACCAAGCGCGGCGAGCGTGCCCAGGCTATTGCCCAGAAGCGTGCAGCGGCTGACAGCGTACGTCTGGCCGGTGGCGACACGACCAAGGTGGAGTATCCCGCAGCCGATCCCGAAATGTTTGAGAGCGAAGAGGAGCGTGCTGAAATCTCCTATGCTTTCGGTAACGACATCGGTTACAACATCTCGCAGAGCGGCATGCCCATCCAGCTGGTTTGGATCGGCGAGGCTATGCAGAACGTTCGCGACAACAACGCCAAGATGAACGAGGACGAGGTAAACCAGTACCTGCAGTACTACTTCATGGTAAAGCGTCCGGCCGAGAATGCCGAGGCTTCGAAGACATGGCTGGAGAAGACCGAAAAGAAATCGGGCGTGAAGAAGACCGAGTCGGGTCTGCTCTATAAGGTTACCAAGGCCGGCGACGCTTCGGTGATGGCCAAGGATCCCCGCGACGTGGTGAAGGTTCACTACACGGGCCGCACCCGCGACGGTAAGGTATTCGATACCTCGAAGTTCGCCAACCGCTCGAAGGAGCAGCAGGAGATGCTCAAGAAGCAGCGTCCCGATGATTTCGATAAGGACGAACCCGTAGAGTTCCCGCTCAACCGTGTGATTCCCGGATGGACCGAGGGTCTGCAGCTGGTAGGCAAGGGCGGTACGATCACGCTCTGGATTCCCGCCGACCTGGCTTACGGTGCACGCGGCGCCGGCCGTGACATCGGTCCCAACGAGGCTCTGGAGTTCGAAGTTGAGCTGGTTGACGTTACTCCTTACGAGGAACCCGCTCCGGCCGATTCGACGGCGACGGTTCCCGAAGTCGCTCCCGCCCAGTAATCACGGCGATAAAACAAAATCCGGATGTGCGATGCGCATCCGGATTTTTTATATAGATAGGTATACGAAAAACTCCGGCCCTCGGGACCGGAGTTTTTTGGATTTGCCTGATGTTTAGAACGGCAGGTCGTCGACCTGCGCCGGGGACGACGCATAGGACGGCTCCTCGGCGATGGGCGGCATGTCGGGCATCGGAGCGCCTCCTGCGGCCTCCTGCTTGGGCTGCAGACGCCATGCGCGGATGTCGGTGTACCAGCGGCCGTTGTATTCGCGCGACTCGACATTCACCGAGACGTTGTAAGTCGAACCTTCCTGCAGACGGGCTACGTCCTCGGGCTTGTTGAAGAACGTAACGCAGATTTTACGGGCGAACGAACCTTCGTTCATCTCGAAAACCACGTCCTGACGCTGCCACTCGCCGCGTGCCGACGTTCCCTTCGTCACGGGCAGTATTTTAAAAACTGTTCCTTCGAATTCCATAGTATAAATCGGGTTTATTTTTCACAAAGGTAGCAATTTTTCGGGACAATCGGAGTCTTTTGCGTCGAAAAAACTTACGGTTTTCCGGCCCGGCTGATGCGGCGCCGGTTATGCCGACAGCTTCATCTGCGAAGGTAAACCCTCGGCGCAGAACAGCGCACTCGCTTATTTTGCCATCCGTTACGACAAATAGCGGTTCATAACCTGTGTAAAAAAGCGGGAAGGAGTTTGTGCCTTTCCGCTTTTTTTCGATTATCTTTGTTCATCATGAAACAGTTGCTGCTTTTTATCGCGCTGCTGGGGCTGGTAATGCCTCTGCGCGCACAGGAAGACGACAGGGCGCTGACCGCTGTCGCGGCAAAAGCCGACCTGAAACTGATGTCGTTCAACATCCGCTATTACAAACCCGGCGCCGACGGCGACAACGGTTGGGTTGCACGCCGCGCCGCCTGCCTGGAGATGATCCGTGCAGAGTCGCCCGATGTCATCGGGTTCCAGGAGCCGCACCGGCCCCAGATCGACTACCTGAAGGTGAATCTTCCCGAATACGCCGAGGTCGACATGGGCCGCGATGCCGCGACCGACATCGAGAAGAAACCCGACGGCGGCGAACACCTGATGATCATGTACCGCCGCTCGAAATATATCCTGCTCGACAGCGGATTTTTCTGGATCAGCCCGACGCCCGAATGTCCGTCGCGGGGCTGGGACGCCATGTGCCGCCGCGTTACGGTGTGGGTGCAGTTGCGCGACCGCCGCAGCGGGAAGGAGTTCTTCTATTTCGATACCCACTTCGACCACGTCGGTAAGCAGGCCCGCGCCGAATCGGCCCGGCTGGTGGTTGCCCGGATGCAGGAGATCGCCGGGGAAAAAGCCGCCGTTTTCCTCTCGGGCGACCTGAATACGACCTACGACAACGCCCTGCTCGACCCGCTGAAGGCGTGGATGCAGTCGGCGCGCCACACGGCCCCGGTGACCGACGAGCTGCCGACGTTCAACGACTTCGGCAAACGTTCGCTGTGGATCGACTTCATCTTCAGCCGCCACGCCCGCGTGCTGGCCTACCGCACCCTTACCGATTCCGAACGTTACGGCGTGCCGTTCCTTTCGGACCACAATCCCATTTACGCACTCTATAAACTCTGACCTGACAATACAACCAAACCCGCATAAAATGAAGAACTTCCCGAAGATTTTCCGCAGCTTCGCGCTGCTGTCGCTGCTGCTGACGCTGAACGGCGTCAGTGCGCAGGAGAAAACTCCGATCCGTTACGTCGACGCTTCGACGCTGACCCTTATCGGCAAGACCATGCCTACGCCCAAACTCTACCAGCGGGTCGATACCGCGCGCTACGAGTTGTGGCAGCCCGTGAAGGACTATTCGGCCTTCTCCACCGGACTGGCCGTCGTTTTCCGTACCGACAGCAAGACGATCCGCGCCAAATGGAAGACCGGAGGCCGCTCGCTGGGCCACAACATGACCGCCATCGCCCGCAAGGGCCTCGACCTCTACATCGAGCGCGACGGCCAGTGGGTCTATGCCGGTTTCGGCTGGCCCAAAGGCGATAATCACGACAGCGCGCTGGTCGAGTATATGGACGAGGGCGAGAAGACCTGCCTGCTGTACCTGCCCCTGTGGGACGAACTGCTTTCGCTGGAGGTGGGCGTCGACGAAGGCAGCCGCATCGAAGCTATTCCCAATCCGTTCCGCCACCGGATCGTGGTACTCGGGTCGAGCATCACCCACGGCGCTTCGGCCGGGCGTCCCGGCATGACCTGGACGGGGCGGCTGGCCCGCGAAATGGGGCTCGACTTCCTGAACCTCGGTTACAGCGGCCAGTGCAAGCTGCAACCCGAGTTCGCGCGGATGCTGGCCGAGATGGAGGCTGACGTTTTCGTTTTCGACGCTTTCTCCAACCCGAGCGCCAGGGAGATCAACGAACGGCTCGATTCGTTCGTGGCAACCGTCCGCAAGGCGCATCCCACGACGCCGCTGATCTTCATCCAGACCGAGGTGCGCGAGACCGGGAATTTCAACCTCCGGGCCCGGAAATTCGAGGACGAGAAACGCGCTGCTGCCGAAGCGGGCATGCGGCGATTGATGAAGAGCGACAAGAACCTCTATTTCATTGATTCCAAGGATATGATCGGTACCGACCATCTCGGAACGGTCGATGGTTCGCACCCTTCCGATCAGGGATTTATGTACATGACCCGCCATTTGGAACCGCAACTGCGCAAGATTTTTGAGAAATACGGAATCCGCTGATAATACGCTGAAAAGGCCGCAATCTGAGCGTTGCGGCCTTTTTCGTTTTCGGGGCTGAAAGTTGCAAAATTGAAAATAATGCTATCTTTGCGAAAGATAACCTTCCGCTTAGACAGGCGGCACTTCGGCAGTGCCAATACTTGCCACTGCACTCAGCTTGCACTGTCTTTGCTATAAGTATGACCGAAAATTTCATCCGGGAAAACGACGATCAGGAGCTGTTCCTACAGATCAAACAGGGGAGCGAAGAGGCTTTCCGGGAGGTCTATGTGAAGTACCACCGGATACTCTACGCCGTAGCTCTGAAGATGCTGAAGGATAACTCCGCAGCGGAGAATGCCGTGCAGCACGTCTTCGTGAAACTGTGGGTCGGGCGCTCGGACCTGACCGTCATGCTGAGCCTGAGGAATTATCTTTACACGATGACCCGTAACTACATCCTCAATTACCTGCGCAGCCGCAATACCGAACTGGTACACAGCTACCGTCTGGCACAGCTTATCCCCACAGCCGCGGACCCGCTCGATGCGCAGATCGAACGCGACGACCTCTCGGAGGTACTCGATACGGTGATCGCCGGCCTTCCGACCCAGAAGCGGCAGGTCATGTACCTGCGCAAGGCGGGTTATTCGAATCCCGAGATCGCCGAAATGCTCAACCTCTCGGTCAATACCGTCCGTTCGCATTACCAGGAGGGCGTCAAACTCCTGAAAAGCCGCCTCGGCCATATTGTCCTGCTAATCGTTACCCTGCAAACCCTATTTTTATGAACAGACCTTCGGAAGAACTATTGCATAGGACGCTCGAAAACAGCGCCACCCCCGCCGAAGCGGCTTCGGTCGCCGAATGGCTCGCCACCGATTCGGGCCAGGCGTGGGCCAGCCGCTACATTGGCCGCGATTTCGACCGGCAGGAGGCCTGCGGCGATTACCGGCAGGCGGAGGTCGATTCGGAACGCGTCTTTGCGCGGATCAAATCCTCGCTCACGCGCGGCCGTCGCCGCCGTGTCCTGTTCCGGGTTGCCGCCGTCCTGATTCCCGTCCTGCTGGTCTTGGGCGTCGCCCTGCGCCTCGACCGGCAGGTGGGAGGCATCTTCTCGGGCGCGGAGTACAGCGAATTTGTCGTCGACCGCGGCCGGCGTACGCAGTGCCTGTTCCAGGACGGTACGGTCGCCTACCTCAATTCCGAGTCGAAAATCCACTATCCCGTGAAGTTCGGATTGTTCGAACGCCGCATCCGGCTCGAAGGCGAAGCCTATTTCGAGGTGAAGCACAACCCCCGGCGGCCGTTCGTCGTCGAGATCGAGGGCGGGGAAATCCAGGTCCTCGGCACGTCGTTCAACGTCAAGGCCTACCACGGCGACGACATCGTCGCCGTGACGCTCGACGAAGGCCGCGTGGTGCTCGACAACCGCCGCGGCGGACGTTTCGAGCTGGCGCCTTCCGAGCAGCTGCTCTACGACCGTCGCTCGGGGGAGGGGCGGATCGTCCGCGGTGCCGACGCCATGCGCTATTCGATCTGGAAGGACGACGTGATCTCGTTTCGCGACACGCCCCTTGAGGAGGTGCTCGAAATCCTGTCGCGGTGGTACGATGTGCGTTTCGAAATGGACGGGCGGCCCCTGCATCCCATATCCTATACGTTTACTACTGACAATACGCTGCTGGATAATGTATTGCGCGAAATGGAACTGATCTCGCCGGTGCACTTTGAACACTCCAAATCCGAAATAAAGGTAAGTTTCAGATAAAAAAAAGAGTTTCGGCTCATCGTTTTTTCCCGTTTGCGTGTCTATTGTATGAAAAGCGCGCAAACGGGCTTTTTAGTAAACAACTACCTAAACTAATCTGTATGAAACGAATCAGACTACTATTTCTGATGCTGCTTTGTGTTGCCGGGACGGCCCTGACGGCCCGGGCGCAGAAAGTGACGTTGAATTTCCGGGATGCCAAGCTCGAACAGGTGTTCGGGCGGATTACCGAGCAGACGGGCTATACGTTCTACTATGCGCGTCCGACGGTCAATCCCGACAAGATCGTCAGCATCGCCGTTGAGGATGTCGACGTGCGTGCGGCCCTGAAACAACTGCTGGCCGCCGACAAGGTCGAGATCGAGATCCGCGACGGCAAGATTTACCTTTCCCCCCCCCAACGAAAAGCCTCTACGCAACAACCCGTTAAAGGCGTTGTCAAAGATGCCGCGGGCCAGCCCGTGATCGGCGCTGCGGTGATCGTCAAAGGCACGACCCGCGGGGTGAGCTCGGGAGCCGACGGCTCGTTCGCATTCGATGATCTGGCGGGCAATGCCGTGCTGGAGGTTTCGGCGCTGGGCTATGCCGCTGCCGAAGTCCCGGTCGGCAACCGCTCGTTCGTCGCCGTGGAGTTGAAGGAGGACGCCACGCTCGTCGACGAGGTGGTGGTCGTGGGCTACGGCACGCAGAAGAAGGCCAACCTGACGGGCGCCGTCGACCAGGTCTCCTCGGAGCTGCTGGAAAACCGCCCCGTGGCCAACGTCACGCAGTTGTTGCAGGGCGCCGTCCCCAACCTCAATATCTCGCTGGCCGACGGTAAGCCCAACCGCTCGGCGTCGTACAACATCCGCGGTAAAACGTCGATCGGCGCCGGCGGATCGGCGCTGGTCCTGATCGACGGCGTCGAGGGCGACCCCGCGATGCTCAACCCCAACGACATCGAGTCGGTCTCGGTCCTGAAGGATGCCGCTTCGGCCGCCATCTACGGTTCGCGCGCTCCTTACGGCGTGGTGCTCATCACCACCAAGGACCCGGGCAAACTCACCGAAAAATTCACCATCAACTATACGGGTAACGTGGCCATCCAGCAACCGACGGCTATCCCCGATGTCGTGGACGACGGCTACGTCTACTCGCGCCTCTTCTACGACGCGTGGTACAACTACCGTTTCAACGAGCCGACGGGCTTCAACAACTCGCAGGACTTTTCGCGTGCATGGCTCGACACCTTCCGCCAGCGCAAACTCGCAGGCAACAAGCTCGAAACGACCGTCGATCCCGACGGCAAGTATGTTTACTACGGCAACACGAACTATTACGACGCCCTCTACAAGGACACGGTGATCGCCCAGACGCACAACGTCTCGATCAGCGGTTCGAACGGCAAGATCAGCCACTACCTCTCGGGACGTTTGTACGACTACAACGGTCTGTTCAACTTCACGCCCGACACCTACCGCACGATGAACCTTCGTTCGAAGGTCTCCTCGCAGGTGTTCAAATGGCTGAAAGTCTCCAACAACTTCGACTATACGCACGACAAATACCGCCAGCCGATGGGCTACTCGAAGGAGGGCGGCGGCGTGTTGTGGCGTTCGGTCAACGACCAGGGACACCCTTCGTCGCCGATCTTCAACCCCGACGGGACGCTTACCAAGTCGGGCGCCTACGCCGTCGGCGGCCTGGTCACGGGCAACAACTGGCTCGACCGCACGACCAAGACGCTGAAGAACACCACGACGCTCAACGTCACGATGCTTCAGAACCGCCTGCGCCTGACGGGCGATTTCTCGTTCCGCACCAAGGATTACACCGAGACCAAGAAGACCACGGCCATTCCTTACAGCGCCTACGAGGGTGAAACCATCTACCTCGGTACGCCCGAGACCGACGACGTGATGAAGGAGTCGTTGCAGCTGACGACCTACATCGCCACCAATGCCTATGCCGAGTTTGAGGATACCTTCGCCGGGAAGCACTATTTCAAGGCGCTGGCCGGTTACAACTACGAGCAGCAGGACTACAAGTCGACCTACTCGGAGCGCAACGGCCTGCTGATGCCCGACGCCAACAACATCAACTTCGCGCTGGGCGACGTGATGTCGATCACCGGCGGCGGCAGCCGCTGGCGGTATGTGGGCGCTTTCTTCCGCTTCAATTACGCTTACGACGACCGCTACCTGCTCGAAGTCAACGGCCGTTACGACGGTTCTTCGAAATTCCCCAACAACTCGCAGTGGGGTTTCTTCCCCTCGGCGTCGGCTGCCTGGCGCGTTTCGCAGGAGAACTTCTGGGACGTGAGCCCCAAGGCCGTTTCAAGCCTCAAACTGCGCGCTTCGTACGGTGCACTGGGCAACAGCAACGTCGATCCCTACACCTACCTCGAAACTTTCGGCCTCAGCACCTTCGGAACCGGTTCGGGCGATGCCGCCCGCTACCTCTACGGGCAGGCCAAGCTGCGTTATACGAGCCTTCCGGGCCAGATTCCCGACAACATCGGCTGGGAGACCTCGAAGACCTTCGACGTGGGACTCGACGCTGGTTTCCTGAACGGGCGCATCAACCTCACGGCCGACTACTACGTCCGTAAGACGGTCGACATGTACACCGTGGGTCCGACCCTCCCCGACACCTTCGGCGCTTCGGCCCCCAAGGGCAATTACGCTGACATGAGCACCTACGGCTATGAAATCTCGCTGAGCTACAACGACTCGTTCAAGCTGGCGGGCAAGCCGTTCGAATTCGGCATCAAAGCCACGCTGGCCGACTACTATTCGGTCATCGACAAGTACAACAACGTAGCCCGCAAGCTGGGAACCAACGAGTTTCAGTATTACGAAGGCATGCGTGTCGGCGAAATCTGGGGCTTCGTCTGCAATGGACTGTTCCAGAACCAGGCCGAGATTGACGCGGCGTTCGGCGGCAAGGGCTATACGAACAGCATCATGCAGACTTCGGAGAAGTACATTACCTACCCGGGCGACATGCGTTTCGAGGACCTGAACGGGAACGACGCCATCGACCGCGGCAGCGACACGGTCGACGATCCGGGCGACCGGAAGATTATCGGCAACTCCGAGCCGCGCTACCTCTATACCATTTCGCTCAACGCCAACTGGAACGGATTCTTCCTCTCGGCGCTGTTCGACGGCGTGGGCAAGCAGCAGTGGTTCCCCAGCGACGAGAGCCTTTTCTGGGGCATGTACAACCGTCCCTACAACCAGGTCCCGACCTGGCACCTGCAGAACTACTGGACTGAGGATCGCCCTAACGCCTACCTGCCGCGTTACGTGGGCTACTACGGCCCGATGAACGCCGGTACGGCCAACATCAATACGCGCTACCTGCAGGACGTGTCGTATATCCGCCTGAAAAACCTGCAGTTCGGTTACGAGCTGCCCAAACGGTGGATCTCGAAGATCGGCCTTTCGAAGGTCTCGGTCTACTTCTCGGGCGAGAACCTCTGGAGCTGGTCGCCGCTCTACCGCTACACGACCGATTTCGACGTGACGGTGGCCAACAAGAAATCCGACACCGACCTTCAGTCCTCCTCCTCCGACAACAAGGGCGACGGACATAACTATCCCGTGATGCGCAGCTTCAGCTTCGGCATCTCGATCACCTATTAAACTGTTTACGTGCTATGAAAAGATCAACCTATATATGGAGTCTGCTCGTGGGCTGCGTTG
>JAEZTA010000120.1 GCA_023443765.1 Bacteroidota bacterium
GCTCTACGCCGACCGCCAGCCCGAAGTCGAATGGCTCGAACAGCAGGTTGCGTGCGGTGAAACCGCCGAACTGACGCTTCCCGACGGCACGATGCTGCACCTCAACTCGGGCAGCCGCATCACCTACCCGTCGGCATTCACGGGCAAAGAGCGCCGTATCTTCGTCGAAGGAGAAATATTCGCCGACGTGGCAAAAAATCCCCGCAAGCCGTTCATCATCCAATCGGGCGAAGTCGGCATCCGCGTTCTGGGAACCAAATTCAACTTTAAATCCTACGCCAACACCGACTGCGTCGAGGTGTTGCTGGTCGAAGGCTCCGTGCAGTTCGACATCAACACCAAAGCGCGCAAGCAGCAACTGGTGATGAAACCGGGCGACATGGTGCAGTACGACCGCGCCTCGGGCGACATCGACCTCACGTCGTTCCGCCCCGGGTACTTCAAGTCCTTCGCCGACGACCGGGCCATACACTTCTTCAACCTGCGCATGCGCGACATTGCGGCCGACCTCGAACGCCTGTTCGGCACGCAGATCGTCATCCTCGACGAAACGCTTGCCCAGGCACGCTATTTCGCCTATTTCACCAACAACGAAAATCTGGATCAAATACTATCCGCTATCAATTCAAATCATAAGATGCAGGTCCTGCATCGCGACGGAGTCATCTACCTCTCGTCAAACAGATCCCACTGAATTCTTCCCCCAAAAACGTCCAACGCAAAAACTGAAATGCCTATGAGAGATTAACTACATTCCCTCCATCAGCTTCCTTTTCTGTTTCTTTTCTGTGACCCGCCCGGATGCCACCGACCCCGGCATGCCCGCACCTTAACCAGAACCTTAAATAAACCTATCATGGGAAACGACTACAATCGTCGGGGAACTCGCTTTGCGAGACTCCTCTACTTGGTTATTCTCTGTATGTTACTGAGCCCTGCGGCAGCACTCGCGCAGGAGAAGAGAATCAACCTTGAGTTGAAGAACGTGACCGTTCAGGAGGCCGTGGCCACGCTGAACCGTACGGAAAACTACTCCATCATCATCAGTTCGGACGAAGTGGACCTCGGCAAACGCATCTCCGTTTCGGCCAAAAACGCAACCATCCGCGAAGTCCTCGACCAGGTATTCGCCGGGCAGGAGGTAACCTGCACCATCGACGGACGCCGCATCGCCGTCACCAAAAAACAACCCGCGGCACAAACCCAGACGGCTACGGCCGCAGCCGCCCTGCGGGGACGGGTGACCGATGTCAAAGGGCAGCCGATCATCGCCGCGACGGTCGCCGTCGAAGGCACCCCGAAAGGCACGCTGACCGGTGTGGACGGCGATTTCGAACTGGTGGGCATCAAGTTCCCGGCCAAAATCAACGTCTCCTACCTGGGCTATATCTCCCAGACCGTCGAGGTCAAAGCGGGAGGCTCCCCGCTGGAGGTCATCCTGAAAGAGTCGGACAACCTGATGGACGAAGTGGTGGTCGTAGGCTACGGTACGCAGCGCAGGGCCAACCTTTCGGGCGCCGTGGCGACCATCAGCGGCAAGGACCTCAACGCCCGCCCGGTGGTTTCGGCCGCCAACGCATTGCAGGGCGCCGACCCGTCGGTTAACATCACCTTCGGCACGGGTTCGCCCGAATCGGCATACAGCATCAACATCCGCGGTTCGGTGTCGCTCAACACCGGGTCGCCGCTCGTACTGGCCGACGGCGTGGAGGTAAGCCTCAGCCAGATCAATCCCAACGACATCGAATCGGTATCGGTCCTCAAGGACGCTTCGTCGTGCGCCATCTACGGCGCCAAGGCTTCGGCCGGCGTGGTGCTCATCACCACCAAGGCGGGTAAGAAAGGCGAACGCGCACGCGTCTCCTACAACGGACGTTTCGGATGGGCCGACAACACCACCTCGACGGATTTCATCACCACGGGCTACGACCACGTGCGCATCGTCAACCAATTCATGAACGACTCGTCGGACGGCACGATGAACATCTTCCGCTACACCGAGGAGAACGGCGGCCTGCAAAAACTCTACGAACGCCGCAACGACAAGACCCCGCACCCGGACCGTCCGTGGGTCGAGGTGGGCGACGACGGCAAGTACTACTATTACGGCAACTTCGACTGGTACGGCTATTTCTATAACCGCGTGCGCACGCAGCAGGAGCACAACCTCTCGCTCTCGGGCGGCACGGACAAGGTGACCTACTACGCCAGCGGCCGTTTCTACCAGCAGTACGGCATGTTCAACATCAACAAGGACAAGTATACCGACTATGCCTTCCGCACGAAGGTGTCGGCCCAGATGACCCCGTGGCTGAAGTATTCGAACAACATCAGCTTCGACACCTCGGGCTACAAATACGGCGGTCACTCCGATTACGAAGGCACGATCAACGCCCTGCAGTCGAACATCTGCGCCGCATTCGTCCCCTTCAACCCCGACGGCACGATCGTGCAGTATGTTAACCAGCTGGGTAAGAACTCCCCGATCGGCGCGGGCCGCGGCGGTCAGATGAGCGCCGACCGTTCGAAGAACTCGAAGGAGAACCGCTACCTGACGCTCTCGAACCAGTTCGACATCACGATCCTCAAAAAGCTCGTCGTCACGGCGGCCTACGACTACCGTCAGCGCGACCGGCTCTACAAATACCGCAACAACACGTTCGAATATTCGCGCCAGCAGGGCGTCATGGAGACCTTCACTTCGGGTTCGGTCGAGAACGCCTACCGCGAGGTGCATTACGGGTACAAGGGCCATAACGTCAACATCTACGGCACGTACGAAAACACATGGGGCGGCCATCATTTCAAAGCCACCGCCGGCGGCCAGTACGAGGACTACCGTTCCACGTCGCTCGATGTGAAGCAGACCGGGCTGTCGAGCGACGACATCGACTCATTCACCGTGGCGACGGGTCCCATCACCCTTTCGCAGTCGATCTCGGCCTACCGCACGCTGGGTTTCTTCGGCCGCGTGAACTACGACTACAACGGCAAATACATCTTCGAGGCAAGCGCCCGCGGCGACGGTTCGTCGCGCTTCGAGCCCGACCACCGCTGGGGCTTCTTCCCCTCGGCATCGGCTGCGTGGCGCATCAGCGAGGAGTCGTTCTTCGAACCGGTGCGCGACGTGATGAACAACCTCAAACTGCGCCTCTCGGTGGGCAGCCTGGGCAACCAGCAGGTGGCCAACTACGCCTACATCGAGCAGATCAGCACCGACAACCAGATGACCTACACCTTCGACGGACTGGAAAAAGCCTATTACGCCAACGTCTCCGACCCGCTGTCGTCGGGACTGACGTGGGAGACCGTGACCACCTACGACGTGGGTCTCGACGTGGGCCTGCTGAACGGCCGCCTCAACCTCACGGGCGACTACTACATCCGCGACACGAAGGACATGCTCACCACCTCGCTCACCCTGCCCGACGTATACGGCGCCAAGACCCCGAAAGCCAACTGCGCCAACCTGCGCACCAGGGGCTGGGAGATCACCCTGAGCTGGCAGGACGAATTCCGGCTGGCGGGAAGTCCCTTCTCGTACAACATTTCGGCCTCGGTGGGCGACTACATCACCAAAATCACCAAATACAGCAACCCCGACCGGCTGATCTCGGACCATTATGTGGGCAAGACGCTGGGCGAAATCTGGGGTTACCACGTCGACGGACTGTTCAAGACCGACCGCGAAGCGGCCGAGTACCAGGCGTCGATCGACGACAAGGCGGTCAACAACCGCGTATACCAATGTAAAGGCCCGGCCGGAAACCGCCTGCGCGCCGGCGACGTACGCTTCGCCGACCTCGACGGCGACAACATCATCTCCGAGGGTTCGGGCACGGTGGACGATCCGGGCGACAAGCGCATCATCGGCAACTCGCTGCCGCGTTACAACTACTCGTTCCGCGTGGGATTCAACTGGATGGGCTTCGACGTGTCGGCCTTCTTCCAGGGCATCGGTCGCCGCGACTGGTATCCGGCAGCCGGGCAGGCTTCGTACGACTTCTGGGGCCCCTATGCCTTCCCGCCCACCTCGTTCATCCACAAGGATTTCTATTCGAACTGCTGGTCGGAAGACAACCGCAACGCCTACTTCCCGCGTCCGCGCGGCTATAACGCCTATTCGGGCGGTTCGCTGGGCGAGAAAAACGACCGTTACATCCAGAACCTCGCCTACCTGCGCCTGAAGAACCTCACGATCGGTTACACCGTACCGCAGAAACTCACGCGCAAGATCGGTATCGACCGCGCCCGCGTCTACTTCTCGGGCGAGAACCTCTGCTACTGGTCGCCGCTGAAGCGGTATAACAAGACCATCGACCCCGAACTGGCCGGATCGGCGAGCACCAACCAGAAGGATTCGGGAACGGGCTACGCCTACCCCAGGACCCTCTCGGTGGGCGTCGACATCAACTTCTAACGCATAAAGAGAACGACAGATGAAAACACTGTACAAAATACTGGCAACGATGCTGCTGGGAGCGGCATGCGCCGGCTGCGACCTGACCCTGATCCCCGAGGATACGGTCACCCCGCAGACCTTCTTCAAGTCCGAAGTGGACCTTCGCCTGTGGACCAACCAGTTCTACACGATGCTCGATACGCCCGACAGCGCCTCGGGACTCAACGCCGACGACATGGTGGACAAGAGCATGGGCGACGTGATCTCGGGAACCCGCATGGCCTCCGACGAAAGCGGCTGGACGTGGACCGCCCTGCGCAAGGTCAACTACTACCTGCAAAACTCGCACAACTGCACCGACGAGGCGGCCCGCACGAAATACGACGGCGTGGCCTACTTCTTCCGCGCCTACTTCTACTACGTGAAGGTGCGCCGCTACGGCGACGTGCCCTGGTACGACAAGGTGATCGGCTCCGAAGAGGAAGACCTGCTGAAAAAGCCCCGCGAGGACCGCGGAATCATCATGGACCACGTAATGTCGGACCTCGACAACGCCATCGCCATGCTGCCGCGCGACAAAGAGGTGGCCCGCGTGACCCGCTGGGCGGCGCTGGCCTTCAAGTCGCGTGCGGCGCTCTACGAAGGTACGTGGCGCAAATACCGCAACCTGCCCGACGCCGAGAAATACCTCCGGCAGGCAGCCGATGCTGCGGCGACCTTCATCGCCGAGAGCAGCTATTCGATCTACAAGGAGGGCGCGGAACCTTACCGCGACCTCTTCTGCAGCGACAACGCCAAACCGACAGAGGTCATCCTGGCCCGTCTCTACAACTTTGAGGGGCTGAATCTCGCGCACAGCCTGCAGTTCAACATCCGCAACGCCGCGGCCGGTTTCACCCGCCGCTTCATGAACCACTACCTGATGGCCGACGGCTCGCGCTTCACCGAAAAAGAGGGTTACGAGACGATGTTCTACACCGAGGAGACGCAGGGCCGCGATCCGCGCATGGCGCAGACCGTGCTCTGCCCGGGCTACATCGCCAAAGGCGAAAGTTCTACCACTCCCAACGACATGACGGCGATGACGGGTTACGAACCGATCAAGTTCGTATCGACGGCGGCCCACAGCGGCGCATCGAAAGGCACGTCGGACTGGGCGTTGTTCCGCACGGCGGAGGTCTACCTCAACTATGCCGAGGCCAAAGCCGAGCTGGGCACGCTGACGCAGGACGACCTGACCCTGTCGATCGACAAAATCCGCGACCGCGTCGGGATGGGCGGACTCGACATGGAGGCGGCCAATGCCGATCCCGATCCGTTCCTCATGGCCTGCTACCCCAATGTCACGAAGAGCGCCAACACGGGCGTGATCCTCGAAATCCGCCGCGAGCGCACAATCGAGATGGCCATGGAGGGCCAGCGCATGTGGGACATGTTCCGCTGGAAAGAGGGTGCGCAGCTGGTCAACGAAACGGCCCCTTATTACGGCATCTACTTCCCCGGGCCGGGTCTTTACGACATGGACGGCGACGGGAAAAACGACCTGGAACTTTACGCCACGCAGCAGACCAGCGTCCCGGCCGACGGGCTGACGGTGCTGAAGATCGGAACGGACATCGTGCTTTCCGACGCCGCCAGCAACCGCGGTTACGTCGTGGCGTGGAGCGCCCTGAAATACACCTGGATCGAGGACCGCGACTACCTGTGGCCGATTCCGGCCGACCAGCGCGTACTGACGGGCGGCCTGCTGACGCAGAACCCCGGATGGACCGACAGCACCAATTTCGACTGATGCTTTTTGCAACCCGATAAAATCCAACGGCAATGAAACGAACTATGATAACAACGCTCCTGGCATCGGTCCTCCTCTTCGCGGGCGGGTGCAGCGACAACTTCGACGACTCCGCCCTGTGGAAAGGCGTCGACGAGATATACAACCAACTCACCGAACTGGAAAAGCAGGCCGATGAGATCAACAAACAGATCCAACTGCTTTCGGCCGTCGTCAACGGCGGGGTCGTCACCTCGATCACGCAGGACGCCGACGGCAACAACGTCGTGCGCTTCAAAGGCGCGGACAACGTCGAGCACAGCGTCACCGTCGCCACGAAGGACGACGTGACGACCGCGCCGATCATCGGCACCAAGGAGGAGGGCGGCGTGCTCTACTGGACGACCACCGCAGGCGGCAAAACCGACTTCCTGAAAGACACCGACGGGGCGAAAATCCCCGTCGCCGGACGCACGCCCGAAGTGGCTGTCGACAAGGAGGGTTACTGGACCGTCAACGGCAAACGCCTGACCGACGCGACGGGCAATCCGCTGAAGGCCGAAGGCAAGGAGACATCGCTCATCACGGGCGTCACGCGCGACGCCAACGGCAACGCGGTCTTCACGCTGGGCGACGGCACGACGGTTTCGGCCCGGATCTTCGACGCCTTCAACATCGTCTTCAAGGTCGGCGAGGATCTCCTCGGGGACGAATATGTGGTCGAGGACACCTCGCAGCCCCTTACGATCGCCTACCAGCTCACGGGCGAAAAGGCCGGCGAGACCATCCTGAAGATCATGCGTACGGAGAAACTCACGGCCGTGGCCAATACCGCCGCCGAAACCATTGCGGTCACCTTCGGCAACGCATTCGAGGAGGGCAGTTTCACCGTGATGCTCTGCGACACGGAAGACAACGTCCTGATCCGCGTCGTGCGCCTCGTGGCCAAAAGCGCCAAGCCCGAATACTACGGCATCAAGACCGCCGAGGACCTGCGCAAGTTCGCCGAGGCCGTCAACTCGGGACGCAGCTACGACCGTTACCGCGACGACAGCGGCGACGTGGTGCTGCTCGGCGATGTCGACATGACGGGCACGACGGAGTGGACACCGATCGGTACGGCCGAAAACCCCTTTACGGGCAGATTTGACGGCAAGAATTTCGCACTCAAAAACATCGCCTGGACGACCGATGCCGCCAAATCGACGGCTCACGGACTGTTCGGCGTCGTGGAAAAGGCCGTCATCCGCAACCTCACGGTCGGCAGCAAAGGCGACCGGATCACCGTCCGGGGAACCGCCGGAGCCGGTACGGCCGTAGCAGGCATAGCGGCATTCGCCACGGAATCGACCTTCGAAAGCGTGACCAACAACGTTTCGATCTCGTTCGAAGCCGAAGACCCTGCCGGAACGCTGGTGATGCTCGCCGGCATCGTCGGGCAAATGTCCGGGACAACCATCGGCGGCACGTCTGCCGCTGTGAAGTGCGCCAACAACGGCGACATCACCACGGGTCCCATCGCCAACACCGGAAACGGGGCGACGGGCATGCAGGTAGGCGGCATCTGCGCCTACGTCAAATCCGCCGAGAACAACCTCATCGGCTACTGCACCAACAACGGCCGCGTGAACGCGCCTTCGGGGCGCGGTGGCGGTCTGGCGGGAACCTTCGAGAAGGGAACCATCGCCGGTTCGGTGAACAACGGTCTGGTTGAGGACGATGCCGCCGGACAGTATGCCGGGCAGAAGGACAAATACGGCATCAAGCGCATGGGCGGTCTGGTCGGCGGTTCGACCTCGACGGGCTGCGTGATCGAGAACTGCACCAACTCCGGAAACGTCATCACCCACCTGGGATGCCGCACGGGCGGATTCTCGGGCCACAACCTCGGCACGATCCGCACCAGCAAGAACACCGGCGCGATCATCGGCAACGTGACCGTCGACGGAGCGAACGCGCACGGCCCGGGCTGGGCCTGCGGCTACAACCAGAGCGCCTCGCTCATCGTCAACTGCATCGGAAACGGCTTCGTCGGCGATTACGACACCTACAAGGATGCCCCGAAGACGGCTCCCGCCGCTATGCACGCCACGGCTGTCTGCCACAAGCAGTCGAACTACAACCCCGAAGAGAACACCGTGGACTGGACCCTGCCGGCCTATTACGACTGGGAGCTGAAACAAACCATCCAGCTCCATCCGGGGGTGAAATACACCTACTACGAGTTCACCAACCTGCCGCGCAAAATGCACGTGCTGGAACTCGACCTGACGAACGACGCCGTGGAGATTGCAACCTCGATTTCCGACGACCTCGTACCCAATCCCAACGGCAACAACAACAGCAACAACGGCAAGAACATCCGCGAGACCCTCTCGGAGAACTGCACCCGCAAACGCGCCGAAGGGCAGGAGATTCTGGCCGGCATCAACACCGGGTTCTTCAACTCGCACGACGGATTCCCGCGCGGCCTGCACATCGAGGACGGCCGTCCCGATTTCGTGAACAACAAGGCCGTGCGCACGTCGCTGACCAACCACGCCAACTGCTTCACCTTCTTCAGGGACCGCACGGTGAGCTGCGGCAAGAAGGTCTTCACGGGTAAGATCGAGGTCGACGGCACGGAATACGAATACCATTCGATCAACGACACGATTCTGCGCATGGGCAACGTCTCGCAGGAGGCCAACCTCTACACGGCGCGTTACAAGAAGACGCCGCACCCCGGCACACCCTCGCTGACCAACACGCTGCTCAAAAAAGCGCTCTACGTCGTGGCGAAGAACACCTCGGGCAAGGCCATGACGGTCAACGACGGCTGGTTCGAAGCCACCGTGACCCAGGTTGCCGACGGCCGCACGACGCAGCTCACGGAGGCTCCCTACCTCACGACCCTCGACGAATGGGCCGTGCAGCTGACGGGAGCCACCGCCGAGGCATTCGCCGGGAAACTCGCCGTGGGCTCGAAGCTCCGCATCCGCGCCGACGTGGCGGTGGATGGCGTTTCGACCCCCATCCTGACGCAGAATTCGACGATGTACCACCTCCTAGACAACGGGGTGGACAAGAACCTGGCCTCGTCGGTTTACGACCCGATGACCTACGTGGGCGTCGACCAGAGCGGAACGAAGGTCTATTTCTTCGTCATCGACGGCCGGCAAACGTGGGTGTCGATGGGCGTGAAGTTCCCCGAGATGGTCCGCATCGCCCAGAAGTTCGGTTGCTGGAACGTAACCCGGTTCGACGGCGGCGGTTCGACGACCATGTGGCTCTACACCGACGGCCAGGGCAAGGTGGTCAACAAGCCCTCCGACTCGAAAGGCGAGCGCAGCTGCATGAACTACATGCATGTGCGGATCAAAAAGTAACCCTTAAACAGCGAGAACAATGAGAAATATACTGAATACCATAGTGCTTATGGCCGGTTTCGTCCTCCTCTGGGGGTGTGACGAATACGACGACGGGCAGCTACGCAAAAACATCGACGCCATCGAACAGGAACTCACGGCGGCCGAACAGCGCGTTGCGGAGCTCAACGACCAGATGAACTCGCTCACGGCACTGATCAACAGCAGTTTCATCTCCTACCTCAAACAGGACGACAAGGGTAACTACGTCGTCTGCTACCGCGACCACGGCGGTGAAACCAAGACCATCACCCTCGCCACGCAGAGCGACGTGGTGACCGCCCCGATCGTCGGGGCCGGGGAGTTCTCCGACGGAAAACTCTACTGGCAAACGACCGCCGACAACGGCGATACCTACCAGTGGCTGCTCGACGGGGCAGGCGAAATGATGCCCGTGGGCGGCGTACCTCCCACGATGGGCATCGACGCCGAAGGATTCTGGACGGTCAACGGCGTGCGGTTCACCGGCAAGGACGGCAAACCCGTGCTGGCCAACGACACGAGCAACACGCTCTTCCAATCCATCGAAACCGACGAGGAGAGCGGCATGGTCCGCTTCACGCTCGCCGACGGCAGCACGTTCGAAATCCCCGTTTTCGAGGCCCTGAGCATCAGCTTCGACGCAGCGCCCGTGACGGCCATTGCCGACCGCGCGACGCCCGCCTACATCAAATACACCGTGGCGGGCAGCGAAGCCGAAAACGCCCATGTCGACTACTTCACGGCTTACAACGTGACGGTCGAGATCGACAAATACACCCGCACGATCTCCGTCCGGCTGGACGAAGGCGCCGAGGAAGGCAACACGGTGATTCTGGTCACGGCCGGGGGCAACACCGTCTTAAAACCCCTCTTCTTCACCTACGGAACGGCCCAGATCGCGCCCCCGACGTGGGACCCGCAGTTCGGAACCGGAACGGAAGTCGCCCTCGAAGGCGAATTCACCGAATTCGATATTAAAGTGTCGGCCAACATCGAATACGACGTTGCAATCGCCGAGGAGTGCCAATCGTGGCTCAAACCCACCCCCACGACGCGCGCCCCGATGATTACGACGACGCATTCGTTTGTTGCCGACTATTATGAGAACGACAGCGGCGCCGACCGCAAGGGTTCGATCACCTTCTCGAACCGCCCCTACGGCGTGACCGTCACGCTCGCCGTGCGCCAGTCGCCCGTCATTCCCGACGTACCGACCGACCCGGGCATCTCCACGGGCGCCGACCTGGTGGCCTTCGCCAGGGCGGTCAACGCAGGCGGCAGCACGAGCCGCTGGCAGAATGCCGCAGGCGAGGTGGTACTGCTGAACGATGTCGACCTGACGGGACTCACCGAGTGGACCCCGATCGGGCAGGGCAAAGCTACCGGAACGCCCTCTTACAACTCGCTGGTCAACCCCTTCACGGGCGTATTCAACGGCCAGGGCTTCGCGATCAAGGGCATTCAGTGGACCTTCGACGCCGAAGACGAGGCGACCCACCTCCACGGCCTGTTCGGCGCGCTGAAAGGAGCCACGGTCAAGAACCTCAAGCTGGGCGCCGCGGGTGACCAGATCACCGTCACGGGAGCAAGCCCGAACGTGGTGGCCGTCGGGGCGCTGACTGGTTACGCCGAGGGTTCGACGATCTCGAACGTCACCAACAACGTCTCGGTGATCCTCACGGGCGACAATCCCGATGCGACGCTGATGATGCTCGCCGGCATCGCCGGATGTGCGAAGGCCACGACCATCGGCGGCGAGACGAAGGACCTCGCCGTGATAAACAACGGCGACGTGAAGACCGGCCGCATCACCAACACGGCCAACGGCGGTACGGGCATGAACGTGGGCGGCATCTGCGCCTTCACGCTCGGCGGCGGGCTGAAAATCAACTACTGCACCAACAACGGCGAAGTGAGCGCCCCGACGGGACGCGGCGGCGGACTGGTGGGCACGGTAGGCGGCAGCACGAGCGAGGAAAACGGCACGGCCATCAGCAACTCGACCAACAACGGTACGGTGCAGGACGACGCTGTGGGCCAGTACGGCGGCAGCAAGGACTACTACAACTACAAGCGCATGGGCGGCCTGGTGGGCGGTACGGTGACCAACAACAACATCCGCATCGAGTACTGCACCAACAACGGCAACGTCTTCTCGCAGCTGGGATGCCGCACGGGCGGTTTCGTGGGCCACAACCAGGCCACGGTCGTAGGCTGCGTGAACAAGGGAATCATCCTGGCCAACATCACCATCGACGCCGGCATTCCGCAGCACGGTCCAGGCTGGGCCTGCGGTTACAGCGGCAAGGGCCTCGTCACGCAGTGCGCCAAGGGCGGCCGCGTCGGCGAATGGGACACCTACAAGGAGAACCCGAGCGGCGCTCCCGAAGCCACGAACGACAATGCCCTGTGCTATAAGAACAGCGAATATTTCGACCCGTCGCAGAACTACTAACGCTAAACCAAGACATCCATGAAACGATTTCTATATTTCCTGCTCCTGACGGCGATAACCTTCGCCGCAGGATGCAGCGACTACGACGATTCGCAGCTCAGCGGCCGTATCGACGGCTTCAAGGAGCGCCTCGCGAAGCTCCAGGGCCGGATCACCTCGCTCAACAGCCAGCTCGCGGACCTGAGCGAGCTGACCTCGGGCAACGTCATCACCGCGATGACGCAGGACTCCGAAGGCAACTATGTCATTACGTATAAGGACAACAAGAACGAGGAGAAGAGCGTTGTGCTGGCGACCATCGACCAGATGCTCAACGTTCCGCTGCCGGGCGTCGAACTCGACACGGAGAGCGGCCTCTACTACTGGACCGTGACCCTCGACGGCGAGACCTCGCCGCTGCTCGGCAAGGACGGAGAGCGGGTTCCGGTGAGCGGCCACACCCCCGTGGTGTCGGTCGACGCCGAGGGCTTCTGGACGGTCAACGGCGTGCGGCTGAACGACGCCGCAGGACGCCCCATCGAGGCCAACGACGGCGAAAGCTGCCTGCTCAAGGGCATCGAACGGGATGCCAACGGCAACCTGTCGCTGACGCTCGGCAACGGGGAGGTCGTAACGCTGCCCATCCAGCAGGTGCTGAACCTGACGCTCTCGACGGCGATCAACACCACGGTGGTCGACATCTCGACCCCGGCGGCCATTCGCTATGCGCTTCACGGCGAACACGCCGCCGATGCGCTGGTGGGCATCGCAGCGGCCGAAGGCATCGAGGCCGCGCTCGACAAGGAGCAGCAGCAGATCACGGTCACCTTCCCGGCGGGATTCAGCGAGGGACACCTGATCGTGGTGGCTTACGACATGCTGGAGCACACGGTGCTGCGCCCGGTCTTCTTCACCAGGGCGACGAGCGACCGCATCGAGATCGGCTCGGCTGCCGAACTGGTGCAGTTTGCCGCCGATGTCAACGCCGGGACAGGCGCACAAGGGATGACTGCCGTGCTGACCCGCGACATCGACATGAAGGACATCGCGTCGTGGACGCCGATCGGCAACGGCACATTCGCCGCCACGACCGCCGTTTCCACGCCCTCGGGAGCCGCCTTCGAAGGCACGTTCGACGGACAGGGCTACGCGCTGCGCAACTTCAAAATGGCGGCGGCGCTCACGGGCGACAACCAGGTCTACGGCCTGTTCGGCGTACTGAAAGGCGCCACGGTCCGCAACCTCGTACTGGGCGCCGAGACGGGCGACACGGGGTCGTTCAAGGTTTCGGGCAACGGCGTCACCTCGGCGGGCGTGATCGCCGGGGCCAGCGTCGAATCGACGGTCGAAGACTGCACCAGTTACCTCCCGATGGAGTGCCTGGGCAATGCAACCGCGAACAAACTGATGACCATGGGCCTCGTGGGCTTCGTCTACGGAGCCGGCACGAGCGAGGAGACCGTCACGCAGCTCATCGGGCTGAAAAACTACGGCGCGCTCAAGGCTGTGCCGGGAGCCGCCAACGCCAACGGATTCACCTCGACGCAGGTGGGCTGCATCGCGGGACTTTCGAACACCTCGCGCACGTCGACCTTCCGAAACAAGATCACGCGCTGCGTGAACTACGGCGACATGGAAGCCTCGACGGGCCGCGCCTCGGGCATCATCGCCGCGGCCAACACCTTCACGGTCGTTTCCGGGTGCGACAACCACGGCGACATGCTGAACACCTATGCCGAATCGGGCGGCGGACGCCTGGGCAACATCACCTGCATCCTCGGCACGGCGTCGGTCGTCGACGGCTGTACGAACTACGGCGATGTCGTGGCCACGAACGCCAAGACCCATGCCGGAGGACTGGTCTGCCTGCTCAACGCGGCCGACGTGGAGTTCAACAACAACGCCAACTACGGCCGGGTGGTCACCGACCTTGCGACCTACCGCGGAACGCTGGTGGCCAACATCAACACGTTCGCCCGGATGGACAACAACACCGCCGGAGGCGGCGTGGGAGCCTATAACGGCGGCAATTACCAGATGGCGGACATCGACGAGACGAACTTCATGGACTACATCGGCCTGATCAAGACCGGCAGCGAGTCGAAGGTGACCAACACCAAATACGGGGGCGACATCTCGACGGCCAAGGGCATCCGTACGGCGGACGACCTCGTGGCATTCGCCGCGGCGGTCAACGCCGGGACTTCGGTTGCCGAGTGGCAGAACGAGGACGGCGAAGTGTGCCTGCTAACCAACATCGACATGGCGGCGGTCACGGAGTGGATCCCCATCGGCAAGGCGACCTTCACATGGGCCAGCAACAAGCTGACCCTCGCAGGAACGCCCTTCACCGGGCATTTCAACGGGCAGGGCTACCGCATCCGCAACCTCCGGATGGTCGCTGCGGGGAGCGAGAACGGCGCGGCATACGGACTGTTCGGAGCTTTGGCCCCGGGCGCCGTGGTCGAGAACTTCACCTTCGACACGGAGTGTTCGCTGACCGTCACGGCCACGAACCGCTGCGCCGCAGGCATGGTCGCAGGCGTGGTTTACGACGCCACGGTGCGCGACATCACCAGCGCCGCGCCGATGCGCTTCCGGGGCGCCGCCGGGGCGAACGTCCCGATGTACATGGCCCTCGTGGGCTTCGCCTTCGCCGAAACGACGGGCGTTGTTGTCGACAGCGTGAACAACAACGGCGAGATCACCGCCGAGAACCCCACCCCGAACCTCGAAGCGGGCGCCAACGCCTGCCACATCGCCGGAATCGTAGGCTTCACGACCAACGAAGCCTCGTCGCAGCAGATGGTCGTCATCTCCGACTGCATCAACTACGGCGCGATGACCTCGGCAACGGCCCGCACCTCGGGCATCGTCGCAGCGGCCAACCGCTACACCCAGCTGACCAACTGCGTCAACCACGGCGCGCAGCTGAACACCTTCCCCAAGCAGGGCGGAGGCCGCCAGGGGCAGATCACCTGCATCACGGGCTCGGGCACGTCGATGGTGGGCTGCACGAACTACGGCGACATCACCTCGACCACCGGGGGCCGCGTAGCGGGCATCGTCTCGCTGGCGAACACCGCAACGTTCGAGAACTGCGCCAACTACGGGACCGTACTGAGCGACGACGCCAACCGCGGCGTATTCTGGGCCTACAACAACGGCGCGGCGCAGTGGACCAACTGCACCGCAGGCGGCAAGGTGGGCACCTACAACAACGGCAACCCGGTTTTCGACTCCTATGCCGAGGCCGACCAGGCCAATTACCTGGGTAAACAGGGCGCGACCAAGTCGACGCTGACCAACATCGTCTACCAGCTCGGCAACTCGGGCGGCAGCGACCCGGGCGGCGATGCACAGCTGCGCATCCTGTTCATCGGCAACAGCTTCACCAAGGACGCCGTGGAGCACCTGCCGGGAATACTCAAAGCCGCCGGCATCGACAAGGTGAAAATGACGCACATGTACTACGGGGGCCGCACGGTCCCCGAGTACAACAACGGATTCGCCACCGTGAGCGACTACCGCTGTTACGAGTGCGCCCCGGGAGCCGCCGGGTGGACCGAACTGATGAACAAGACGATCAAAGAGGTCGCCGCCTCGGACCAGTGGGACATCGTGACCATTCAGGAGCACACGGGCAAGGTCAACGCCTGGTCGTGGACTTCGACCGAGAAGGAGGCTTTGCAAGGGTTGATCAACAACGTGAAGTCGACGCAGACCGGGGCCATGCCCCGATTCTGCTACATCCTGTCGCAGGCCTACGGCGACCCGGCGATCGTCAGCTATTCGCAGCAGACGGTGATCGCCAACAACTTCGCCTCGTCGCAGGCGGACATGTACGCCGCAATCGTCGCACAGGGTAAAAAGGTGATGGCCGAGGTCGCATTCGACGACCTGATCGCCACCGGAACCGTCCTCCAGAACCTCCGTTCATCGAAACTCCAGAACGCGATGGACATGACCCGCGACGGTTACCACATGGACTACGGCATCGCGCGCTACGCCGCGTCGTGCGCCGTTTTCGAGAAACTGATCTCCCCGGCGTTCGGCGACGCGAAGCTCGACGGCAACACGTTCCGCTACACCATCTCGAATACCACCGCAGGCAGCTATTCGACGCCCGTCACCGATGCCAACGCGCAGATCGCCCTCCAGGCGGCGCGTTATGCCCTCTCGACGCCCTACGCCGTGACCGACATGTCGGACATCGACAAGGAGAAACCCGACAACGGCATCGAAGACACGGAATTCGACGACGACAAGAACAAAGAATAAACCCCGACCGAAATGAAAAAACTACATATCCTGATCCTCGGTGCGGCGCTGTTGCTCGGCAGCTGCACCCGGGAGCCCGAAATCGCCGAACCGGCCCCGCTGCCCAATGGGTCGGGACTGGTCATCAAGGCGGCCTGCACCCCCGCGACCCGCACCGACATCAACGAGGGTAAGAGCACGTGGGAGGCCGGCGACCGCATCACGGTCGTTTACGACGGCACGGCCTACGCCTACACGGCCGCCGAAGCCGGCCCGACGACCACCTTCACCAGCGACGCAGGCATCGCCTCGTACGACTCCTCAAAACCGCTGACGGCCTACTACCCCGCCACGACCGCCGAAGGCGTCGTCGGCGTGGAGGCCGAACGCACGATCGCCTTCCAGGGCACGGAGCAGGCCAACACGGCCTGCGCGCCGCTCATCGGCACGCCGCTCGAAAACAACCTCTCGGAAGGGGCTTTACACGTCTCGTTCCGCAACATCTTCTCGGTCATCGAACTGCGCATCGACGCCGGAGAGCTGGAAAGCCCGGCCCGGTCGATTGCCGTGGAGCCGGCCTCGGAGGAGGGATTCGAGGGTTACCTGACCTTCACCGGAACGGTCGACCCCGCGACACTCGCCCTCACCCCGGCAGCCGGGGGAACGGGTACGAAACTGACGCTCAACTTCCCCGAAGGGACCGACCTGACCAAGCCCCAGACAATCAAATTCCCCGTCGGGCGTTTCACCTCGGCGGCGGGCCTGAAACTGACGCTCTCGACTGCCGACGGCAAGAGCTACACGAAGAGCATCTACAAATCGGGCATACGCACCTATAACGAAACCGACGGCACGTTCGCGGCCCGCCACCTCGCGAAGGCGCTCTACGCCTTTGCGCCTCCGGGAGGCATCTGGACGGCGGACGACCTCGTCGAATTCGCCGCTGCGGTCAACGCAGGCGAGACCCTCGCCCCGTGGCAGAACGACGAAGGCGTCGTGGTGCTGCTCGACGACATCGACATGACGGGCGTCGAAGCGTGGACGCCGATCGGCGACGCGACCTTCGCGCTGGCGAGCAACGCCCTCACGATCATTTCGGGACGCCCCTTCACGGGTTTCTTCGACGGGCAGGACCATGCGATCTGCAACTTCAAAATGGTGTGCGACAACGCCTCGGCCAACCGCGCCTGGGGATTGTTCGGCGCGCTGGGCCCCGGGGCCCTCGTCGAAAACCTGATCTTCGACGCCTCGTGTTCGCTGGAGGTCAAGGCCTCGAAGGGTACGGACTGCGGCGTCCTGGCCGGACTGGTCTACGACGCCACCGTGCGCAACGTCACCAATAACGCCCCGATGTCGTTCGACGGCTCGGCAGGCAACGTCCGCATGACGATGGGCATGGTGGGCCTGGCATTCGCCAACGAAGGGGTCGTGATCGACCGCCTGGTCAACGAGGGCGACCTCACGGGCGAAGGCGGCGGCAACACCGGCAACGGCGCGACGGGCGTACAGATCGGCGGCATCTGCGGATTCAGTTCGAACCACGCCAGTTCGGCGAACGTCGTGGCCTTCTCCGACTGCATCAACCGCGGCAACCTCTCGACCAAAGCGGCCCGCGCCTCGGGGATCGTCGCCGCGGCCAACCGCTACACCCACCTCACGGGGTGCACCAACTACGGGCACAACGTCAACGCCTTCGCCACGTCGGGCAACGCGCGCATCGGCAACATCACCTGCATCACGGGCACGGGCGCCAAGTTCACCAAGGTCGTGAACCACGGCGACGTGATCTGCCAGACGAACGGCGCGGCAGGCAGCATCGTCTGTCTCGTCAACCACGACGACAATGAATTCGTGGGATGTGAGAACTACGGCCGCGTCATCTCCGACCGCGACAACAACAACTACAAGGGAACCTTCTTCGGGCAGTGCAACAAGGCAGCCGTGTTCCGCAACTGCATTGCGCAGGGCGATGTGGGGACGTACAACGGCGGCAGCTATGTCATGGTAGGCGTCAATGCCGACAACTACATGGACTACCTCGGGGCGCACAGCGCGGCGGCGGTCAACGTCACGCGGGAAAACATCCTCTACCACCCCGCCGGGTCGAACACCCCCGCCGAAGCGACTTTCGGCGCAACCCCAGGATCGGTCGAACTCAACGCCATGGGGACCAACGCCGCTGTGGTGAGCCTTTCGGCCGCCGACTACGACTGGACCGTGAGCACGGGCGGCGACGCGTGGGTGAAAATCACCGACCTGAACGATATGCCGCTCGCAGCAGGCACGAAAAGCCCCTACGTGCAGCAAATCCGCATCACGGCCGACGTGAACCCGCAGACCGA
>JAEZTA010000157.1 GCA_023443765.1 Bacteroidota bacterium
CAGGTCCGGGCGGGCGACACGCTGTTGCTGCTCGACAACCGCGAATACCGGATCAAACTGATGGACGCCGAAGCAGCCCTGATGGACGCGCAAGCCGCCAAAGAGTCGCTCGGCTCGGGCATCGAAGCCTCGCAGGTCAACGTCGCGGTCCAGGAAGCCAACATCGCCGAAACCAAAGCCCGGCTGTGGCAGCTCGAACAGCAATACCGCCGCTATGCCAACCTTGTCGAGGACGAATCGGTTTCCCGCCAGCAGTACGAGCAGGTGAAGGCCGACTACGAGGCGATGCAGGCCCGCTATGATGCCCTGCTGCACCAGAAAAGCATCGCCGAATCGCACTACACCGAGACCGCGCATAAAAGCGCCAGCGCCGATGCGGCGATCCGCAGGCGCGAAGCCGAGGTCGAGATGGCGCAGCTCAATCTCTCCTATACGGTGGTCACGGCTCCCTATGACGGATATATGGGCCGCCGCACGCTCGAACCGGGCCAACTCGTGCAAGGAGGCCAGACGATCTCCTACCTCGTGCGCGGAGCCGACAAATGGGTCACGGCCAACTACAAGGAGACGCAGATCGCCGGCATCTTCATCGGCCAGAAGGTCCGCATTCGCGTCGACGCTTTCCGGGACCGGATTTTCCACGGGACCGTAACGGCGATTTCCGAAGCGACCGGTTCGAAATACGCGCTCGTCCCGACGGACAACGCCGCGGGCAACTTCGTGAAAATCCAGCAGCGCATTCCCGTACGGATCGACCTCGAAGACGCCTCCCCGGAGGATATGAACCACCTTCGGGCCGGCATGATGGCCGTCACCGAGGCCGAAAAAGAGTAATCCGATGGCCCTGCAGCAACCTCTGAGCGTCCCCGTACGGCCCTGGGTCCCCCGGTGGCTGGCCGTCACGGCAGCCTTTGTCGTCATGCTGCCGATCATCTTCATCAACGGAGCCTATACGGGGTGCATCACCGAGGTCTCCAATACGCTCGGTGTCCTGAGCGAGGACATCAGCATGGCCTATTACGCCACGACGGTCGGCATGGCCGTGGCCTACCCGCTCGTGCCGAAAATCCGGTCGGTCGTCACGACCAAAACCATCCTGCTCATCGACCTGCTGATGCAGGTGTTCCTGAGTTTCATCTGCGCCCGCACCGGGCAGATGGAGGTGGTGGTCGTGTGCAGCTTCCTGATCGGATTTCTCAAAGCCTTCGCGATGCTGGAGATCATCATCATGATCCGGCCCTTTTTCAGCCCGGCGAATGTCCGAAGCGAATTTTACGCCTACTTCTACCCGATCGTCTTTTCCGCCGGACAGATCTCGATGTACCTGACGGCCGAACTGGCCTACCGCTACCAGTGGCAGTATATGTATTACTTCGTCATCCTGCTGCTGCTGATCGCCATCCTGTGCATCCTCGCGCTGTTCCGCTACGGGCAGAAACGGATCGAAATCCCCTTCCGCGAGATCGACGGCAGGAGCATCCTGCTCGCTTCGGCCGCCCTGCTCATGATGCTCTATGCCGCCACCTATTTCAAGACGCTCGACGGATTCTCTTCGCCACGAATTACCCTGTCGGGCGTCACGTCCCTCCTGCTGCTCTGGCTCTTCCTCCGCAGGCAGACCTTCCGCAAAAATCCCTACCTGCACCTGGAACTGCTCAACAGCGCCAAGGCGCTGATCGGCTATGGGTTCATGATCTTCGTCATGTTCCTCTCGGCGACCAGTTCGCTGGTGACCCCCTACCTGACCTCGGTACTGCGCATCGACAGCGTACACGCCAACTCGATCTACCTGTGGATGCTACCGGGATTCGCCTGCGGAGCGTTCGTCTGTTTCTGGTGGCTACGGTGGCAGCGATGGCGGTTCCGCTACCTGATCGGCTGGGGCCTGCTCTGCTTTTCGCTCAGCCTGGCCATCATCTATTTCGGAGTCTCGGCATCGGGACGCTACGAAATGCTGTTCCTGCCGATGGCCCTGCGCGGAATGGGCATGATGATTCTCTTCATCGCATTCGGCGTCTATGTCGTCGAGGAACTCAACCCGAAACTGATGATCTACAACGCCTTCTTCCTGATCACCTGCCGTTCGGTGCTGGGCCCGGCCTTCGGGTCGGCGTTCTTCAACAACCTGCTCTACCGCACCCAACTGGGCAACATGCCCCGGCTGGCGGAGCACCTGACCCTCCAGGACCCGCTCGCAGCCCAACAATACGCCTCCGCCCTGCAACAGGCGACGGCGCAGGGAAACGGCGCCGCAGAGGCGGCGCAACTGGCCGTGAACGGGCTTTATTCGACGCTCCAGGTGCAGAGCCTGCTGGTGAGCGTAAAGGAGATCGTGGGTTATGTCCTGCTCGTAGCAATTGCCATGACCGTCATTTCATGCTTCATTCCCTTCCACAAGACCCTGAAGGTGGCCATCGTCAAGACAGGCGAGGACATGGTCTGATTCTTCCGCAACATTGGTTCCGGCAACTACAAAGCCGGATTCCACGAGTGCATAATTGACCGACAAAGCCTGCCCGTTCTTTTTTGTCCGGACACAACTCTGCCCAGAGGGCGTTTTTGTCAACACACAGAGCGGCAACGGAAAGAATATATTCTTATATTTGTAAATAACTATACAACAAGTCTTTTAATCAACTGTACAAATCGCTACCATCATGAAAGCAGAAGACATCCGCAAAGAGTATACGAACGGCGAGATCGTGATCATCTGGCAGCCGAAGCTCTGCACGCACGCAGGCGTCTGCGTAAAAATGCTGCCCAAGGTTTACAATCCAAAGGAAAGGCCCTGGGTAAAGCCGGAAAACGCGACGACGGACCAACTCATCGCGCAAATTGAGAAATGCCCTTCGGGAGCGCTGTCCTACCGGATGGCTGAAAAGTAGCCGTGCGGACAACGCAATAGCCCCGGGAACCGTCGGTCCCCGGGGCTATTATCAGACAAAAAACCCGGATGCCTTGCGACATCCGGGTTTCTCTTATCCGACTGCAAATTACTTGCGGTAGATCTTCGTGTAGCCGTAGATAGCCTCGTCGCCGAGCTCCTCCTCGATACGGAGCAGCTGGTTGTACTTGGCCATACGGTCCGAACGCGAAGCCGAGCCGGTCTTGATCTGGCCCGAGTTCGTTGCCACAGCGATGTCGGCGATGGTCGAATCCTCGGTCTCACCCGAACGGTGCGACGTTACCGACGTGTAACCTGCGCGGTGAGCCATCTCGATAGCGTCGAGCGTCTCGGTCAGCGTACCGATCTGGTTTACCTTGATCAGGATCGAGTTGGCACAGCCCATTTCGATACCCTTCTTCAGGAAGTCAACGTTCGTTACGAACAGGTCGTCGCCTACGAGCTGGCACTTGTCGCCGATCTCGGCGGTCAGCAGCTGCCAGCCTTCCCAGTCGTTCTCCGACATACCGTCCTCGATCGAGTCGATGGGGTATTTGGCAACCAGGCCCTTCAGGTACTCGACCTGCTCCTTCGACGAACGCTTGGCACCCTTGGCGCCCTCGAACTTCGTGTAGTCGTAAACGCCGTCCTTGAAGAACTCCGACGAAGCGCAGTCCATGCCGATCGACACGTCGCCACCCTCGCACTTGCGGCCGGGCTTGTAACCTGCCAACTTGATAGCCTCGATGATCGACTCGATGGCGTCCTCCGTGCCGTTGAGCGCGGGAGCGAAACCACCCTCGTCGCCTACGGCCGGCGAGAGGTTGCGGTTGTGGAGCACCTTCTTCAGGTTGTGGAACACCTCAGCGCCCATGCGGATACCCTCCTTAAACGAAGCGGCGCCTACGGGACGGATCATGAACTCCTGGAATGCGATGGGAGCGTCCGAGTGCGAACCGCCGTTGATGATGTTCATCATCGGAACGGGCAGCGTCTTGGCGTTCGAACCACCGATATAGCGGTAGAGCGGCATGCCGAAATAGTCAGCGGCAGCGCGTGCAACAGCCAGCGATACACCGAGGATGGCGTTGGCGCCGAGCTTCGACTTGGTAGCGGTTCCGTCGAGGGCGATCATGGCCTTGTCGATGCCTACCTGGTCAGCTACGTTCATACCGATGATAGCCGGGGCGATCACCTCGTTGACGTTCTTCACGGCGTTCAGGACGCCTTTGCCCAGGTAACGGCTCTTGTCGCCGTCACGAAGCTCCAGAGCCTCGTTCTCACCCGTCGATGCGCCGCTCGGAACGGCAGCGCGACCGAATGCGCCCGATACGGTACGAACTTCGACCTCGATGGTCGGATTGCCTCGCGAGTCGAGGATTTCCCTTGCGTGGATCTCTACAATCTGCATAGTTGTAATAATTTGAATTTATGGTGTTTGAATACTAACTTCCTAAACGGCACGGCAAAGGTACAAAATAATTGTGAATTGCGGTTTCTTTATTGTTAATTTTTTCACGGTGCGGCACGCGTTTTTCCGATTCTGCAAGAAATGTGCTATCTTTGTGCCGCGGCACTGGCGCATAAACTGTAAACGACCTTCAATCAATGCGAAAAGTCCTTTCGTTCTCGCTCTTTCTGATGCTTGGCCTCGTCGCCTCGCAGCTAATTCCCGGCGCACTCGGCACGGCCTATCCGGGCTTCAAGGCAACGACCGACACCCTGCTTTACGTCTGCCTGGGATTCATCATGATCAACGTCGGACGGGAGTTCGAAATCGACAAATCGCGCTGGCGCTCCTACACCGCCGATTACTTCATCGCCATGGCTACGGCCGCCTTGCCGTGGCTGCTGATCGTCCTCTACTATATCTTCGTGCTGCTGCCCTCCGACCTCTGGGCCGACTCCGAAGCCTGGAAGGAAAACCTCCTGCTGAGCCGTTTCGCGGCCCCCACCTCGGCCGGCATCCTCTTCACGATGCTCGCGGCGCTGAGCCTCAAAAAGAGCTGGATTTACCGCAAAATACAGGTCCTTGCGATCTTCGACGACCTGGACACCATCCTGCTGATGATCCCGCTGCAAATCCTGATGATCGGCCTCAAATGGCAGATGTTCGCCATCGTGGGCGTGGTCGTCGTGCTGCTCGTCGCGGGCTGGCGGTGGCAGGCGAAGTGGAATATCAAACAGGACTGGAAACGCATCCTGGGGCTTTCGGTGGTAGTCTGCGGCCTCACGCAACTGCTCTACATCGTCACCGCCCGCTGGTACGGCCCCGAAAACAGCATCCACATCGAAGTCCTGCTCCCGGCCTTCGTGATCGGCATGCTGATGAAACACAAGGACATCGACACCCCGACCGAACGCCGCACGGCGACCGGCATTTCGTTCCTGTTCATGCTGCTGGTGGGCCTGAGCATGCCCCTCGTGACGGGCACTTCGGCAGCCGATGCGGCCGACGCAGCCGCCTCGGTCACCGCCTCACAGCCGATGATGCCGTGGGGTGTGCTGCTCCTGCATGTCCTGGCCGTCTCGGTGCTCTCGAACGTGGGAAAGCTGGTCCCCCTCTTTTTCTACCGCGACCGGAAACTGAGCGAGCGGCTCGCCCTTTCGATCGGTATGTTCACCCGCGGCGAGGTGGGCGCAGGCGTCATCTTCATCGCCCTGGGCTATAACCTCGGCGGTCCGGCGCTGATCATCTCGGTGCTGACGCTGGTGCTGAACCTGATCCTCACGGGTGGATTCGTCGTCTGGGTCAAAAAGCTGGCCCTGAGGAGCTACATCCCCGAAGAATAACCTTTGCTTCCATGAAAAAACACCTCCTGATTCTGATTGTCGTCCTGCTGGCGGGTGCCGCCCGGGCACAGCGATACGAAAAAAACATCCTGGGCATCCGCGCCGGCGTCAACGTGTCGAAGTACGACATCTCGACCGAAGACATGCAGATAAAAACGGGTTCGCGCGCGGGATTCAACTTCGCCGTGACGGACCAGGTCCTGCTCCACCGCAGCCTGCCGCTCTACATCGAAACAGGCGTCGGCTTTACGAGCCTCGGGAGCCGGGCCGCAGCCCCGATATACGACCAGATCGAGACCATGACCATGCGCCCCTTCTACCTGCAGGTGCCGCTGCTCATCAACTACCACTTCCTCATCGCAGACCTCGTCACAATCCAGCCCTTTGCAGGCGTCTATGGCGGCATAGGCGTCCGGGGTACGATGGAGACCCAATACGGAAGCGAGGATCTGTTCAGCGACCGGGGAATTCTCTCCCGGATGGACTTCGGCATACGTGCCGGCGTCGGATTCGTCGTGCGGCGCATCTATCTGGGCATAAATTATGACATTGGCTGCCGGAATCAGTTCCGGGGCGGGGAATTCTTCTACTACACGCTCGGGCCTGAAAGCGCCAAAATCCACAACAACTGCCTCACGATAAACATCGGATATAATTTCTGATCCGCGGCTGTCGCCACACAACGGGACGCACCCTTGCGGGGATGTGTCCCGTCTTGTTTTCAGCGATACGTTCCATCGTTTTCGTTTCACAAATAGCGCGTTTCGTTGAAAATACGATCTGTTCAGGCATCAATCCGGAAAACTTTTTCTATCTTTAACGTACCGTTCGAAAAACGGCTAAAATTAACCTCACACTTAATTAACTATGAAAAAAACACTCCTTCTTCTGACGGCGCTTCTGTTGGCAGGCGCAGCTTTGGCGCAAAACTACGAAAAGAACATCCTGGGCGTACGCGCCGGTTTGAATTTATCGAGCCTCTCGATTTCCGGAGGAGGCCTGTCGATAAGCACCGACTCGCGGGCCGCATTCCATGTCGCCGTGGTCGATCAGATCCTGCTCTGCAACAAACTGCCGTTCTACCTCGAAACAGGCCTTGCATTTTCCAGCCGTGGCGGTAAGGTCGACGGCATGAGTTTTCGTCCCTCCTACCTGCAGATTCCCGTGCTGGTAAACTACCACTTCAACATCAAGGACATCGTCACGATCCAGCCGTTCGCAGGCCTTTACTATGGATTCGGCATCGGCGGCAAAATAAAAATCGGCGACGAGAAGGGCGATATCTTCGGAGACGAAGGCGGGTTGAAACGCTCCGACCTGGGCGTGCGTCTGGGCGCCGGCGTCGTCTGGAACCGCATCTATTTCGGGCTGGGCTACGACATCGGTT
>JAEZTA010000160.1 GCA_023443765.1 Bacteroidota bacterium
TCCGACTTGACCATCTTGATGCACTTGGTGAACTGCTTACCCGTGCCGGTTTTCAGTGTTGCGACTACTTTCTTTGCCATAGAGCTTCTTTACTATTTGATTTCACGGTGAACGGTAACCCGCTTGAGGAAAGGATTGTACTTCTTACGCTCCAGACGATCGGGGGTGTTTTTCTTGTTCTTGGTGGTGATGTAACGGGACATTCCCGCAACGCCGCTCTCTTTTTGTTCGGTGCACTCGAGGATGACCTGAACTCTGTTGCCTTTCTTTGCCATTTGTTACTCGTTGTTTTTAGTACACGCTTTTGGGTGCGGCAGCTTCGCGCAGAGCGACTGCGAGCCCTTTCTTGTTAATTGTTTTCATGCCGGCGGCGGATACCTTCAGGGTAATCCAGCGACCCTCCTGCTCGGACCAGAAGCGCTTGGTTTTCAGATTGGGACTGAATTTGCGCTTGGTCTTGTGGTGCGAGTGCGAGACATTGTTGCCCACAATCGCTACCTTGCCTGTGATTTCGCAAACTTTCATTGTTTGATTTTTTTTGGTTAAAACCCGGTTAAGGGAGTGCAAATATACAACCTTTTCGGCAAATAGCAAAGACGGCCGTCTTTTTTTTCGGCCGGAGGCCCGATTCGGGGGCGAATAGGGGCTATTTGACGGGAATGGTCAGCAGGAATCGTGCGCCGGGAGCATGTCCCGTGTCGAGACGCACGTCGCCGCCCAATGCCCGTGCGATCAGCCGGCTGACGGACAATCCGAGCCCCAACCCCTGGGTGAAAGTGTCGAGTTTGACGAACCGTTCGAAAATGTGTTCCTGTTCGCCTTCGGGAACCCCCGGGCCGAAGTCCGTGACGGCGAAGGTGATGCTGCGTTCATCCTCGGACAGTTCGTAGGAGAGCGTGGCTCCCTTTGCCGGGTCGGTAAAACGGACGGCGTTGCGCAGCAACTCGGTGAGTGCCTTGGAGAGCAGGAGGCCCGATGTCTGGAACCGGAACTGCTCCCGGCCCGGCCGGAACCGGATTTCGACTTGCTGCTGTTCGCTTTTCGCAATGTTGTGAATACACTCCAGGCAGCAGGCGTTGATCTCCACCGGGGCGGTTGCCGGCGGATTGTCGGACGATTCGAGGTCAGCGATATAAAGCACGTCGTTCACCAGTTTTTGCAGGTTGCCGCTGTTTTCCCAGATGATGTCGATGTAGGCGCTGCGCTCGGGATCGTCGTCTTCGGCGGTCGAGGCCAGTTCGGCAAACCCGACGATCGAGTTCAGCGGCGTGTTGATTTCATGGGTGATGTTGCGGATGAAAACGCTCTTCATCCGGTTGGCCTCCTCGGCGGCGCGCTTGGCATGGGCCAGGTGGCGGTTGAGGCGCGTCAGGATGACGATGAAGGCCGTAGCCAGCAGCAGGATGATGACCAGTCCGATTTCGAATACGCGCGACCTGCGGAGCCGCTCCTCCTGGACCTGTTGCTGGGCCGCGATTTTTTCCCGGTCGAGGCGTTCGACATCGAGCAGCGTGGCGAACTCGCCCAGCGTCTGCTGGTTATCGGTCTCGTACTTCTCCTTCATGAGGTTTATTTCCTGGAACAGGTCCTCGGCAGCAGCCTTATAATCGCCGAGTCTGTAGTTGATTTCAGCCCGGTATCCGAGTATCGGGATGCGGAAATAATGCTGGGATATTTTCGTACTGTCGTTCTGGCACTCCTCCTTGTCGTAAATCTCCAGAAGCCGGTTGGTAATGGCGAGCGCTTTGTGAAGTTCTCCGCTCCTTTTATAAATTGAGATTCTGACTTCGTTGATCTTGCTTTCCGAGATGTCGCCGTTGTCCTCTTTCTGAACCTCGTTGAGCAACTGATTTGCCCGTACGTATTGCCCTGCAACCGCATAACGTTTCGCTTCGGCGACCTTGATGCGCAGGATGTGTTCGGGCAGCAGGATGGTTTTCCGGGCTTTGGCAAATGCTTCGTCGGCTTTGTTGAAATCGTTCAAAAGCGTATATACCTCGCCCAGTTGCAGGTAAATGTAGGAAACGTCGATGCCTTTCAGGCTGTTTTGTTCGATCTGTTCGACTCCCTTGGCATAGGCTTCGGCTGCCTGTTCGCTCAGTCCCTTGGTTCGGTAGATGTGCCCCAGTTGTTTGTAAGCCTCGGCGATGCCGGGTTTGTAGTCGTCGCTGATTGCCTGGTTCCGGTAACGTTCCAGTTCGTATTGGGCCAGCGTATATTTGCTGAATGTGGTGTAATAGCCGATCAGGCGTGTCCAGACAAAATAATAATGTACCAGCTGGTTGTGCTGACGGGTAAATTGCTGGGTCCGCTCGACCCATACCTTGAGCGAATCGAGATTGGCTGTAAAATAGTAGTAGTCGGTTTTCAGGCAGAGCGCCACGGCCTGCATCCGCGGGTTCTGCTGCTGCTCGGCGAGCCGGAACATGGTGTCGGCTTTCAGCGGCATTTCCGGGTCTTGTTTGTGGCGGTTACACCAGCGGTAATAGGCGACCAGCGTACTGTCGAGCCCGTCGGCCGCAGTTTGGGCGGCAACCGGCGATAGGTATGCTACCAGAAGAACCAGGATCAGCAGGGCTTTTTTCATTACATTTTGGCCTAAAAACGGTTGGGGTTAGCCTGAAAAATGGATTCGAACAAATGAAAAGGGGATTGATCCGCTTTTTTCTCAGGGATTATAACGTACGGTGTTTTCCTGTTTCAATTCCTCTTCGAGCAGCGCGATGGCTGCCGTTCCGGATTTGCGGATGACCTTGCTGCGGTCGCCTTTCACATGGATGAGCCGTGCTATGGTCCGCTCGGGCGAACTGACGGCGATCCACACCGACCCGACCGGGAGTTCGGGCGTTCCGCCCGTGGGGCCTGCAATGCCGGTGGAGGCGATGCCGTAGTGGGCGTCGGCGGCCAGACGGACGCCTTCGGCCATCAGGCAGGCCACCTGTTTGCTCACTACGCCGTAGCGGGCAATGGTGTCCTGGGAAACATTCAGCAGACGTTGTTTCGTCTGGTTCCAGTAAGCTACCACGCCGCCTTTGAAATAGGCCGATGCGCCGGGCATGGCCGTAAACCGCGCGGCGATCGCACCGCCCGTGCAGCTTTCGGCTACGGCGAGCGTCTGCGTGCGGTCTGTCAGTAGCTGATGAACGCTTGTTTCGGGGTTGGAGCAGTCGCAGGAGGCTGTCAGAGCGCATACGGCCAGCAAGACGAGCAGTTTATTCATGGTTGGTTGGTGAGTTTTAGTTTCCGTTGAGGCAGTCGCGCAGCAGGCCGAGGGCGAAGGCGCTGGCGCGGTCGATGATTTGCCCCCGGTCGGTGCCGCACTGTTTGAGGATAGCGACCGTCCGGGTGGGCGTCGCCACGGCGATCCAGACCGTGCCGACGGGTTTTTCCGCCGAGCCGCCCGTGGGGCCTGCGATGCCGGTGGTCGCAACGGCGTAGTCGGAGCCGGCCGCACGGCGGGCGCCTTCGGCCATCTGGCGGGCCACCTGCTCGCTCACGGCGCCGTGGCGCGCGATGTCTTCGGCATGGACACCCAGAAGTTTGACCTTCGAGTCGTTGCTGTACGACACTACACCGCAAAGGAAGTAGGCCGATGCACCGGGCATGGCCGTAAACCGTGCGGCGATCGAGCCGCCCGTGCAACTTTCGGCCACGGCGAGCGTCAGCCCCCGCTGGGTGAGTATTTTGTGTATCACCTCCTGCATGGTTGCGGTTTCGAACCCGAGAATGTTGTGGGGGATGATCTTGCGCAGGGCCTCGAACTGCTGTTCGATCTCTCTGGCGACGCTCTCGCCTTCGACTTCGTAGGCCGACAGGCGCAGGCGTACCGCACCCGGATTGGGCAGGTAGGCCAGTTTCAGGTATGGAGGCAGGGCGTTTTCCCACGCCTCGATCCGCTCGGCGAGCATCGACTCGGCAAGTCCGGCGGTGATCATCGTCCGGTGAACGATCTGCCGCAGGGAGAAATGGGCTTTCAGGCGGGGCATCACTTCGTCTTCCATCAGGTGCTCCATTTCGAACGGCACGCCTGGCAGCGAGACGATCACATGGCCGTCGCGCTCGAACCACATGCCCGGGGCTGTGCCGTGGGCATTGAACAGTACCGTGCAGCATGCCGGAACCATCGCCTGCGAGCGGTTGAGTTCGTTGAACCCGATACCGCGTTCGGTGAGCATCTTTTCGACGTGGTCCGCCACGCGCTGATCGTGACGCATTTCGCAGTGGAACATCTCCGCGAGGGTCTTCTTGGTGATGTCGTCCTTCGTGGGGCCGAGGCCTCCCGTGATGATCGTCACCTCCGAACCGGCGAGGGCCTTCTCCGCAGTTTCGATGATCTGCGCCCGGTCGTCGCCGATCGAGATTTTCTCGCGGACCACGATGCCCGCCGCATTGAGGTGTTTGGCGATGGATACCGAGTTGGTATCCACGATCTGTCCGATGAGTATTTCATCGCCGATGGTGAGGATTGTGGCTTTCATGACCGGATGGTTACTGATTTTCCGTAGATTCCTGCGGGGTTTGCAGGGCGTCGGTAGCTCCGGGGAGTTCGGAATCTCCGGCTTTCGGGGCGGGGACGGCCGTTTGGGCGGTTGCGGCGGCCTTCTGCGCTTCCGCATCGGCGATCAGCGCCCGGCACACCTCCTTGACGATTCCGGGACCGTTGTAGACGTAGCCCGTGTAGAGCTGCACGAGGTCGGCCCCGGCGTCGAGCATGGCCCGCACGTCGTCGGCCGACATCACTCCGCCGACGCCGATGATGGGGTAGTTCCCGCCCGAACGGGTGTGTACGCGGCGTACGACCTCCACGGCACGGCGGGTGAGCGGTGCGCCGCTGAGGCGTCCGCTGCCGATCTTGTCGAGCGATGCGCGGCTCGTATGCAGTCCCGTGCGGTTGTGGGTCCCGTTGGTGGCCACGATGCCGTCGAGCGGCGTTTCGAGCAACACGTCGGTGATCTGGTCGATCACCTCGTCGGACATGTCGGGCGAGATTTTGAGCATGATCGGCCGGAACTGGTTCTGCCCGCGCCGGAAATCGAACAGCGGGTTGAGTATCTGGAGGATATGCTCGCGCGTATGCGTCAGCCCTTCGCGGCAGGCGTTGTCGCAACTGATATTTACGGTGAAATAGTCCGCATACTGGTAGAGACTGCGGAACAGTTTGAGGTAGTCGGCCGGGGCGTTCTCGGCGGGCGTTGCGGTGTTTTTGCCGATGTTGCAGCCCACGATCACCCCGTCATGCGGACGCCGGAGGTGGCGGATGGTGGCATCGAGGCCGCGGTTCGAAAGCCCGATGCGGTTGATGATGGCGTTGTCCTTGGGCAGCCGGAAAACCCGGGGCCGGGGATTGCCCGGCTGCGGGCGGGGCGTCACAGTCCCCACTTCGATGAATCCGAATCCCAGGGCGGCCAGTTCGCGGAACGCCTCGCCATTGCGGTCGAATCCGGCGGCCAGTCCGATGGGGTTGGCGAAACGGATGCCGAAGACCTCGCGTTCGAGCGCGGGGTGTTTCACGGCATAACACTTGCGCAGCAGCCAGCGGCCGCCGGGGATCAGCCCGATGATACGTAGCAACAGCATCACCACATGATGGGCCCGCTCGATGGTGAGCGAGAAAAGCACGGGCTTTATGAATCTTCGGTACATTTTTTTCGAAGTAATTGCCGCAAAGATAGTGCAAGGCGAGTGCAGAAGCAAATTTATTTGCTTTTGCCGAGCCGCCGCCTATCTAAGGCGAAGCCAAAGATAGTGCAAACGGGATGCAGAAACAAATTTATTCGCCGCTTGCCGAGCCGCCGCCTATCCAAGGCGAAGCCAAAGATAGTGAAAACCGGGTGCGAAACCAAATTTATTACGACTATACTATTGCTGTTCCCGGGGCAAGTGGGCGAATTCGCTAAAAATATTCGCGGCGGTAGGTGTAATGGTCGCGCATGGACTCGAAATCGTCGGGACACTCCTTCAGGCGGCGGCTTTCGGCTTCGATGTCATAAGCTTTTCCGATGGTGGCGCAAAGCTCCTCCCAGCCGATCGGACGCGGGGTCGACGGGGCCGCCTCGGGCGGATACCACCCTTCGGGCGGCAGCCCGAACCGGCGGGCCAGCGAGGCGACGGACATCGCCGTGGCGTTGGCTTTGCCCTGCTCGGAGTAACCCGCGATGTGGGGCGTCGCAAGCAGCGCGTGGGCGAGCAGCGCCGGATTGAGGTGCGGTTCGTGCTCCCAGACATCGAGTGCGCAGTCGAGCCCGCTGGCCAGCAGGGCGTTGCCGTCGACCACCTCCCCGCGTGAAGAGTTGAGTACGACGGCGCCGGGTTTCATCCGGGCGAACAGTTCTTTGCCGGCCATGTGGCGTGTTGTGTCGTCGAGCGGCGTGTGGAAGGTGAGGATGTCGGCCTCGCGGGCCACCTCTTCCAGCGGCCGGAACCCGCAGTGTTCGCGCTCCTCGCGCGGCGGGTCGCAGCAAACGACGCGGAATCCCCACGCCTCGGCGTATTCTTTGACGAGCGATCCGACGTGTCCCACGCCCACGATGCCCAGGGTGCGTTCGGCGGGCTGCCAGCCCTGCGTGCGGGCGAGGTGCACGAGTACGGCGCTGACCCATTGCAGGACGCCCCGGGCGTTGCAGCCCGCAGCCGTCACGACTTCGATGCCGTGTTCCGCGCACCATGTCCGGTCGATGTGGTCGAATCCGATGGTCGCCGTGGCGATCATCCGTACGCGCGAACCAGCCAGCAGTTTTTCGTCGCACCGGGTGCGGGTGCGTATCACCAGCGCGTCGGCGTCGTGTGCGTCGGCGGCCGAAATCGCCGTTCCGGGGAGGTATTTCACCTCGGCAAACGGCTCCAGGACACCCCGCAGAAAGGGTATGGCACTGTCGGCAATGATTTTCATAATAACTTTGGTGTGTTTGTCTCCGTTTCTCGTCATTCGGATCAACAAAGATAGGTAAAAAATAAATTTTTCGTACCTTAGCCCCCTAAAACGAAACGTTTTCGCCCGACGGATGCAAAGTCCGGGCCTGCATGGTCGCGGGCGAACGGCGGAAACGGCAACAGAATGACGAACGTTATGGAACAGAAACCCTTCGATCCGGATGGAGTCGGCGTGGACAACGGAACCTATTTCGGGCTTCCGTTCGATCCCGAAACGGCGGAACTGGTGCTGATCTCGGCGCCTTGGGACGTAACGGTCTCTTACGGGTCGGGCACGGCCTATGCCCCCGATGCCATTATCGAAGCTTCGACGCAGCTGGATTTCCACGATCCGCTGGCTCCCGGCGCCTGGCGCCGCGGCATCGCCACGGCCGACGTGGACTATTCGCTGCTGGAGTCTTCGCAGCGCCTGCGTGTCGATGCCTCGCGGGTGATCGACCATCTCGAAGGGGGCGGGTGCCTCGAAGACGACTATGTCGTGCGCAAGGTCCGCCGCGTGAACGAGGGCTGTGCGGCCATGAACGCCAACATCGGGGCGCAGGCCGTGCGCTGGCTCGACGCGGGCAAGATCGTGGGGCTCGTGGGCGGCGACCATTCGACGCCCTACGGGCTGATCCGCGCTCTGGGGGCCCGTCACGAAGCGTTCGGCATCCTGCATATCGACGCCCACTGCGACCTGCGCGACGCTTACGAGGGTTTTGAATTTTCCCATGCGTCGATCATGTTCAACGTCCTGCGCGACGTGCCGCAGGTCAGCCGGATCGCTCAGGTCGCCGTGCGCGATTTCAGCGAGGCGGAGGCCGCGATGGCCGCTTCGTCGGAGCGTATCGCCACGTTCGACGACCTCTCGCTGGCCGCTGCGGAGTTCCGCGGCGAGACGT
>JAEZTA010000164.1 GCA_023443765.1 Bacteroidota bacterium
CGATGATCCAGTTGTGGTCGTAACCGGCGCCGTTGCGCAGTTGCTCGTTGTCGGCGCCGATGCGCTCGCCGATGGCGTGCGGCTCGCGGAAGTCGAACGGCGTGCCCGTCACGTCGGCGATCTCGCCGGTGGGGATCAGCACCGAGTCGACCGGCGTGGTCTGGCTGGCGTTGATGGTCATCACATTGTCGAGGACCGTGCCGTTACCTTCGCCCTTGAGGTTGAAGAAGGGGTGGTGCGACAGGTTCACGACCGTCGGCTTGTCGGTGGTGGCCTTGTAGTCGATGCGGAACTCGTTTTCGGGCGTGAGCGAGTAGGTCATCTCGATTTGCAGATTGCCCGGGAAGCCCTCCTGTCCGTCGGCGTGGAGGTAGCTCAGCACCAACTTGGTGTCGGAGGCCGAAACTACGTCCCAGACCACGCGGTCCAGTCCGCTGAGGCCGCCGTGGAGCGTTTGCCCGTTGTTGTTGATCGGGAGCGTATACTCCGTGCCGTCGAGCGTGAAGGTGCCCTTGGCGATACGGTTGGCATAGGGGCCTACGACGGCGCCGAGGAAGCGCTCGCCGGTATTGTTGATGTAACGGTCGATCGTCTCGTAACCGAGCACGATGTCCTCGTAATTACCCTCGCGGTCGGAGGTCCAGAGCGATACGACGCGGGCGCCGTAGTTGGTGACCTGCATGGTCACGTCGCCCGCATGGAGCGTGTAAAGTTCGACGGGTTTGCCGTCTACCTCCGCTTTGAAGGCCTCGTTGCTGAAGAGCGTGATTTTCGGTTCCTGACTTCCGCAGGCGGCCAGCAGCAGGGTGCAGAGTGCGATGAAATTTCTTTTCATGGATTTGTTTTTGGGTTCTTGCATGCAAAGTTAATCATTCCGTGAGTTTTGCGGTCTCGTTTTACCGTGATTTTTCTTTTTGGGCTGGGATTCGGGAGCCTCTTCCTTGTGGAACATGTGTTCTTTGGCCTCCATCTCCGTCTCCTGTCCCCGGTCGCCCTGGCCCTCCATCCACCCGAGCAGTTTGGCGCGCAGGGCGGCTTTCTCCCCGGCATATTTCGGGTCGTCGGCCAGGTTGCGGGTCTGGAACGGGTCGTTGACGATGTCGTAAAGCTCCTCGCCGGGGCGGTGCTGGTAGCGGTCGACCTGTCGGCGGGCAAATTCGTCGGTTGCGGCCTTCTCCTTCCACGAAACCCACCAGTTCCGTTTCGGGTGTGTGGACATGCACTTGAACGTCGCTTCGGGCGTGAGGTTCAGGATGTAGGCGAAGCGGTCGTTACGCACCGAGCGGATGCCGTAATATTCCGGTCCGGCGTGGATGCCGCGGCTGGTCTGGATGGCGTAGACCTCCTGTTTGAAACTTTTCGCCTCGCCTTTGACGACGGGCAGGAAACTGCGGCCGTCGAGGCCTTCGGGAATCTTCCCTCCGGCGATGTCGACCAGCGTCGGGGTCACGTCGACGTATTCGCACAGGGCGTCGGTCGTCGTGCCGGGCCGGACTACCCCGGGCCAGCGTACGACGAAGCCCGTCTGCAAACCTTCGTCGTAGCAGGTCCATTTGCCGAACGGGAACGAATAGCCCTGTTCGCTGGTGAAGATGAAGACGGTGTTTTCGTCGAGTCCGTATTTGTGGAGCAGCGAATCCACGGCGCCCACCTGGCCGTCCAGCACGTTGATCTCCGCGAGGTAGTTGCGGAACTGCCTGCGTGTCGCGGGGGTATCGACGAGGTTGCAGGGCAGGGTCAGTTCGTCGGGATTCCAAAGGCTCTGGTCGCCGAGCGTCCACGGGTCATGGGGTTCGGTCGAGCCGACGTAGAGGAAGAACGGTTCGCCCGTCCGGGCAACGTCGGCCAGGAACGGTTCGATCTTTTCGGGATGCACGCTGCGCAGCGACTCCTCCGAGAGGTACTCGAACGGGAACGCTTCGATCGGCGCGATGTGCCGCTTGCCCTGCAGGGCGACGCGGTAACCGGCATCCTTGAGGTATTTGGGCAGCGTTTGGACGCCGTCGTCGAGCCGCGTGTGGTTGGGATAGGCGCCCGAGCGGACGGGGTAAAGCCCCGTGAGCAGGCAGTGGCGCGTTGGGGAGCTCATGGCTGTCGCCTGGAAGAAACGTTCGAAACGGATGCCCTGCGAGGCCAGCCGGTCGATGTTGGGCGTGATGGCGTCGGGGCTTCCGTAGCACCCCAGGTCGTAGTGGCGGCAGTCGTCGGCGATTACGAGCACGATGTTGGGGCGCTTCGGGGTTTGTTTGGCCGCGGGTTTTGCGGCTTGAGCCGCGCTGCCGGAGAGCAGGGCCAGCGAGGCTCCGAGTCCGATTTTTCCGGCAGGGATCATTCTGTTGTTCATGTTATGCGGGTTCGGGTCGTTGACGGACGTTACTGCTGTTCGCCGCCGATGCGGGGACGGCGCTCCCACCAGGCCAGCACGGTCTTCGAGAGGTCGCGGACAAGGTCGGGATTCGTCCCGGCGAGGTTTTTCGTTTCGTTGATGTCCTCGGCGATGTTATAGAGTTCGGCGTTCGAGCCGTCGGGGTTGACGAGCAGTTTCCAGTCGCCGCGGCGGATCGCCAGCGAAGGGCTGTGGTGGTATTTGTCGCGCGGGAACATGAAGGCTTCGTTACGGCCGAAATCCCACATCAGGTCGCCTTTGCGCGAGGAGGGCGTTCCGAGCAGGGCTTTGCTCATGTCTTCGCCGCTCGAACGGTAACTTTTCGGCAGCCGGGCTTTGGCGATTTTGCAGAGCGAGGGCAGCAGGTCGACGGCGCAGACCACCGTCTTGTCGTCCACCTTCCCGGCCTCGATCACCCCGGGCCAGCGGATGATGAAGGGCATGCGGATGCCGCCTTCGTAGAGGCTGTTCTTGACGCCGCGCATGCCGTTCGTGCGCAGTTGGCGGAAACTCGGTGCCGGGCCGTTGTCCGAGGTGAAGATGACGATGGTGTTGTCGCTCAGCCCCAGTTCGTCGAGCCGCGTGAGGAAACGGCCGATCTGGCGGTCGTACTCGGCGAGCACCTCCGTGAAGTTGGGCTGCGAATTCCAGTCCTTCTGCTTGTGCTGCGACTCCTCGTCGGGAACCCACGGCGTGTGCATGTCGTCGGGCCAGAGGTTGATGAAGCAGGGTTTGTCCTTGTGGCGGATCAGGAAGTCGAGCGTCTTATCGACGAAGTAGCCCGTGCGGCTCCAGCGTTTCACCTCGTCCTTGTCGCTCCAGATCCAGTTCGTGGCGGTCAGTTCGGGAGCCGGATCGGGGCTTTCCCATGTCGAGCAGTATTCGTCGAACCCGAACGAGGGGATCGACGGGGCGTTCTTCACGTCGCGGCCGCCGCCCATGTGCCATTTGCCGAAGTGTCCGGTGGCGTACCCCGCGTCGTGGAGGATGCGGGCCATCGAAGGCGCGTCGGCGGCGAGGAAGTCGGCCTGCTCGCAGGCGGCGTTGCCCTTGCGGGTCTGGAGATAGGTGTTGATGCCCCATTCCATGGGGAACACGCCCGTCGTGAGACCTACGCGCGAGGGCGAGCTAACGGGAGCGGAGGAGTAGTAGCTGTTCAGCACGAGGCCCTGCGAGGCGAGGCGGTCGATGGCGGGCGTTTCGACCCAGCCCGTGTTGGTGTACGAGAGGTCGCCGATGCCCATGTCGTCGGTGTAGATGATCACGATGTTGGGACGGGCCTGCGGCGCCTGCGCCTTTGCTTTTGCGGGGGCCTGGGCCGTGGCCGAGGCGACGGTTCCGACGCCCAGCAGTCCGGTGAGGAGGGTACGCTTATTCATGGTTTGCGGTTTTGTGAGTTTGCATGTCGTTTTTCTGCTTCCGGGGCGGCTTTACGCTGCGGTGTTGCCGCCAGCCGGTAGGGCCGGTTTTTCGATTGCAAGATAGTTATTATATAAGTGGCGGAATTGAAAAAATTGGCCAAAACAGGCCACGGAATGTTCAAAATACATTTCGTGGTCCTGAGTCGGGACTTGGCAGGAGGTATTCCGTGCGTCTGAATTCCCCGGCCGGAGACGGGTTTTAGACGAACAGGAGGGCATTTGCCGAATTTTCGACACTTTTTGGCTGAAAAACGGCCTTCATTCCCCCGGGGAATGGATACCTTAGCGGTAACTAAATCCGAAACCGACAATGAATCGAAACCTGCTTTGCCGAAGCCTGCTCGGAACAGGCGCCTGTCTGGCCGCTGCACTCCCGGTCGTTGCCGCCGGAAACGGCGAACGCCCCAACATCCTGTTTATCGTAGCCGACGACCTGGGCTGGGGCGATGTGAGTTATCACGGAAGTGTCATCCCGACGCCCAACATCGATGCACTGGCTGCCAGGGGCATCGAGATGGACCGTTTTTATACCGCCCCGGTCAGTTCCCCGACCCGCGCGGGGCTTATGACCGGACGTTATCCGAGCCGTTTCGGCATCCGGAAGACGGTGATTCCGCCCTGGCGCGACTATGGGCTTGATCCCGAAGAACAGACTTTGGCCGATATGCTCGCCGCCAACGGGTATGCCCACCGTGCGATCATCGGCAAGTGGCACCTGGGCCACGGACGGCAGGCGTATTATCCGCTCAGGCGGGGATTCACCCATTTCTACGGCTGCCTGAACGGGGCGCTCGACTATTTCACCCACGAACGCGAAGGCGAACTGGACTGGCACAACGACTGGGAGTCGTGCCACGACAAAGGTTATTCGACCGACCTGATCGCCGAAGAAGCGGTGCGCTGCATCGGAGAATACGCCCCCGAAGGGCCGTTCTTCCTCTACGTGGCGTTCAACGCGCCCCATACGCCGTTCCAGGCTCCCGAGGACGAGATTGCCGGGCATATTTCCCCGGAGAAGTTCGCTGCGCTGACGCCCCGCGAGAAGGATGCCTATACCTACCGCGCCATGGTGACCCGGATGGACAAGGGTGTGGGCCGCATCCTCGAAAAACTGGAAAAGAGCGGGCAGTTGGAAAACACGCTGGTGCTCTTCATGAGCGACAACGGCGGTATTCCCAACCTGCCCGGTGGTTCGAGTTGCGCCCCGCTGCGCGGCCATAAGGGGCGCGAATGGGACGGCGGAGTCCGCGTTCCGGCTGTGCTCTATTGGAAAGGCCATTTTGTGGAAGGCATCCGCTCGACGCAGCTTGCGGCATTCGTCGACATGGCGCCCACAATCGCCGCACTGGTCGGTGCCGGGGAGCCTCCGCGTCCGTACGACGGGGTGAACCTGCTTCCGGTGCTGACGGGTAAGACTGCCTCGTTCTCCCGCGACCTGTACCTGGGTTGCGGCGCGGCGGTCAGCGGCGACTACAAACTGATCCTCAGAGGGGGCAACCGGGCGATGCAGCTCAAGAGCGATTACCTGGTCTACTATCCCGGGGATGCCTATGAGACGCAGAACCGGATCGAAGAGCATGCCGCCGAGACCGAACGCCTGCGCAATTACATCATCCGCTACGACACGATCCGCCCATCCCATCCCGAACTGCCTTACGGTCAGGGTAAGGATGGATTCAAGGCTCCTGTGGAGTGGCGCGTTGTCAAACCCTGAGGAGGTGGTATTGGAAAACGAAATGGGGCGAGGTATACACCTTGGCCCGTTTCGTTTTGAGTTCATTCCGGTTAATGCCGAATGGCATATTCGTGATTTGGGAGGTATATACAAAAAAGTAAGCCTCGTAATCGTATGATTACGAGGCTTAACCAGTGCCCAGGACAGGAATCGAACCTGCACGCCTTGCGGCACACGCACCTGAAACGTGCGCGTCTACCTATTCCGCCACCTGGGCATTTCTGGAATTGTGGTGTGCAAAAGTAATACTTTTTTCTGAATCGCCAACTCTTTTTGCGAAAAAAATCTACTTGCTGAAGAATTTGTACTGAAACAGAAGCAGATAGACTACGGCTACCGAGATGTAAGCATCGGCCAGGTTGAAAATCGCGCCGAAGAAGTAGTTGTTGCTGTCGACCAGGAACCGCAGCAGGCGGGGTATGCCGTTCCATTGGAACAGCGGGAAATAGAACATGTCGACGACCTTGCCCATCATGAATCCCGCGTAATGTCCCCCGAAGTGCGCCACCGTATAGGGCGTCGATTCGGAGAAGATCAGTCCGTAGAATGCACTGTCGAGGATGTTGCCCATGGCGCCCGCGAAGATCAGCGCGAGGCCTACGATCACTCCCTTGGGTGTGTCCTTCCGTTTGGTGCAGAGGTGGTACATCAGCCAACCGATGAATCCGACCATGACGATCCGGAAGACGCCCAGCAGCAACTTGCCCCAGTCGAAGCCTCCGCCCGAGGCGATGTGCATGCCGAAGGCCGCACCGTTGTTCTCGATGAACCGCAGTTGGAACCAGTCGGGAAAGACGATGATCGACTCGTCGAGGTGCATGTGGGTCTTGATCCAGATTTTGAGCGCCTGGTCTGCGACGAGCAGCAGCACGATCAGCAACGATATTTTCCTGAAATTCATAATCGCAATTGTAATTCGTTGCAAAAATAGTAAAAAATCTTCTTTTTCAGGGGTATGGCGCGATTTTCCCTTCGGGCTGATGCACTTTGGCGGAAAAATTATAACTTTGAAAAATCTAATATTTGACGATTTATGAAGCGATTGCTACTCCTCTGCGGCCTGTTGGCGGTGTTTGCCTGTACGAAAGAACCTGCGGACCCCTCCGGCGGCGGTGCCGGGCAGAAGGCCCGGATCCTGGGCTCCCCGACTTCGGGCATGGCTTTGCAGGGAAGGCTTTCGGTCAAGTTGTCGCCCGAAATGGCGCAGGCGGTTGCAACCGCTCAGGCGTTGCTGCCCGCGACGCGCGACGGCGCTGTGACCCGTTCGGGGGTGGATGAGATCGATGCAATCCTGAATGAAATAGGTGCCGGACAGTTCGAGCGCATTATCGCCTATAACCCCGAATGGGAGGATGTTTACGAACAGACGGGCATCAACCGTTGGTACAACGTCTCCTTCGGGGAGGGAATCGAACTGGCTGAAGTCGGCGAACGCCTTGCGGCGTTGCCCGGCGTTGCGATCGTGGAGTATGGGATCAATCCGAAGTATATCCGGCCGATGAGCGAGGGCCCGGCTATCCCGGCTCCGGCCGAACTATTTCCCCCGATGAGCGAAACCCGCGCTGCGAAGTCGATGAACGACCCGATGTTGCCCTATCAGTGGAACTACGACAATCCGGGAGAGAGTAGTTTCCCGGGAGCCGTCGTTAAACCCCTGTCCGGAGCCGATATCAACCTGCTGGATGCCTGGCAGCTCTGCACGGGCAGCGAGGACATTATCGTGGCGGTGATCGATGAACCCGTGCAGACGACCCATCCCGACCTGAGAGCGAATATCTGGTCGAATCCGAAAAATTCGCAGGAACACGGCTATAATTTCTGGGACAATACGTCTGAACTCGATTGGAGAACGGTCGGCGGCGATGCCCAGAACCCGGAATATGCCGACCACGGAACGCACGTTGCAGGCATCATCGCCGCCGTGAACAACAACAGCCAGGGTATTTGTGGCATTGCCGGCGGACGGAGCAACCGCGGCGGTGTGCGGATCATGTCGTGCCAGATCATGGGCAACAGTGCCGGTGCAGGTAAAGGGAATCCGATTGTCAAGGCTTTCGAATACGCCTGGACCAACGGTGCGATCATCGCCCAGAACAGTTGGGGGTATAATCTCACCAGCGTGAACGGCGACAAGATAACGCCGGAACAGTTCGAGCGGGAGTGGGAGAGTAATTATGGCATTATCCGCGATGCTATCGATACGTTCATCCGCGGTGCGGGGGCCAGGAATCCGAATTCCCCGTTGCAGGGCGGACTCGTGATTTTCGCAGCGGGCAACGAGGGCGATATTTACGGCGATGTCCGGAGATACCCCGGGGCCTATGACGCTGTAATCGCCGTAGGAGCGATGGACTGGAGTTTCCGCCCGGCCTATTACTCCAACTACGGTTCGTGGGTGGACATTACAGCCCCCGGTGGTGACGCCTATACATCCGGAACCAAAGACAACTATGGTATGATTTTGAGTACGATTCTTTGTGACGATGCGATTAACTTCCAGGGAGGGCCCAGGAGCGGTTACGGCTTTATGCAGGGAACTTCGATGGCTTGTCCGCATGTTTCCGGCATTGCAGCCCTGGGGCTCGCCTATGCGGCTCAGAACGGGAAAACGTATTCACCGGCTGAATTCAAGGCCTTGCTCCTGAGTTCTATTTATGGGATCGACGACTATTTTACCGGATCGAAAGTGTATTTTGATGAGAATAATGTCCCGATGACGATTCCCGATCTGACGGTCTATAAGGATAAGATGGGCGGTGGCTGTATCGATGCACTGAAACTGCTGCTTGCGATCAAAGGGACTCCCGCGATCTATGTCAGGACCGGGGAGTCGGTGACCGTGGACTTCGCGCGCTACTTCGGAGGCGATAAGAGCCGGGTGGCGCTCACCTCCGCGGAATTTGCCTCGGCGTCCAACCTGGGATTGACCTCTTCCGCTGTAGCATTCGACGGAACGAAGATTACTTTTAACTGTCCCGAGCCGGGAACCTCGATGCTTACAATCCAGGCCAAGGCTGGAGATACGAAATTCACGCGCGAATTTGCGATCGTCTCCCGTGCCGGACTGGCTGCCAACGGCGGATGGCTCTGACGGGGTTTCGCTCCGGTATGCCTTGCGGCGGTTCCCTGCGGAGCCGCCGTTTTTTGTGGCTATTAATATATATAGGTAGCAGGGGCGTTTTCTGACAAATTTAAAGATTTTTCAAAAAAAAGCAGGCAAATATTTGCAGGTTCGGAAAATGTCACTACCTTTGCATCCGCGTTTGAGAAATACCGGTTCTTACAAATAAGTCGAGGGTTTACAATAAAGGAGCTTGAGGCGGTTTTGTAGTCTGAATTTCAATAAGATGCAAAGTTCTTGAAAAAGTTTTTGGAGGTTCGGAAAAGATTACTTATCTTTGCAGTCCCTTTCGCAAATATCCCGCAAGGGGTTGCGAAAAAAAATCTTGAAAAAGATTTGGCGGATTGAAAAATAACACATATCTTTGCAATCCCTTTCGCAACTAAAAATGCGAAACTTTTTTAAACTGGTTCTTTGAATTACTGATAATATTTTGAGAGTAAAATTGTAGTATTTATCTGTCAATTTCCTTTTAAAGGATAAACGAATAGTCAGGACTCTAACAATACATTATTTTTTATACAATGGAGAGTTTGATCCTGGCTCAGGATGAACGCTAGCGGCAGGCCTAACACATGCAAGTCGAGGGGCAGCACGGAGTAGCAA
>JAEZTA010000172.1 GCA_023443765.1 Bacteroidota bacterium
GGTACATGTCCAGCATCTTGCCTTCCGAAAGGCCTTCTTTGATGTCGATGAGGACAACTTCGCTTGCCACTTCGCGGCAAGCCATTACGTTTGCACAGGTTGCACCTACGGCGCCTGCACCTACGACAGTAACTTTTGACATAATTTTACGTATTTTTATGTGTTGCACGTTTTCGTTCTGCCGGGGGCTCGTTGTTCGCGGCGTCCAGCCGCGTTTACAAATTGAGCCTACCCTTAAAATCCCCTCGGAAGAGGGGACTTTATCCGAAAGTTTTCGCTTATCCGATCAGCTTTTCGTAGTCTGCGGCGCTCAGCAGGGCGTCGTACTCGCCCATGTCGGCGATTTTGACCTTGATGAGCCAGCCTTCGCCGTAAGCGTCCTTGTTGACGATGGCGGGATCGGCGTCCACGGCTTCGTTGAACTCCAGGATTTCACCGCCCACGGGCAGGAATGCGTCGCTCACGGTTTTCACAGCTTCGATCGAACCGAAAACTTCGCCTGCGGCGAGCGTCTCGCCAACGGTCGGAACGTCTACGAAGACGATGTCGCCCAACTGGCTCTGTGCAAAGTCGGTGATGCCGATAACGGCCACGTCGCCCTCGATGCGGCACCACTCGTGGTCGCTGGAGTATTTCAGATTTGCAGGTACGTTCATATTATCCTTAATATTTGATTTAAAATTGACTGTTTTATGATGCAAATATAACTGTTATTTCTGTAACAGCAAGAAGTTTCGGTTATTATTTCTGTACTTTTTGTCCGATTTTCCGACCCGGATTTGGCGTGGTGGGAAATATCCGTTATCTTGCATTGTCTAAAGGCGTGTTCACGATGAAAAGGCGGGCTATATTAACGGCGGCACTGTGCCTCTGGAATGTTATTTTGGCGCAAACTCCGTATGGAGAATTGCCGGAGCGGTTTCGTCCAGACACGCTGCCGTGCCGGTTGAACGGCGGCATAGGCTTCGCAATCGAAGGACTTGGAACAGCAATGCCCCCGCGCGTTGGCGTCGGGGATCGTGATCCCCGGATGGTGTTTATCGCGGGCGATACGCTGGTAACGTTCATACCGGTTGCCGGATTCGCAGATACGACGCTGCGGGATCCTGTCTGCCGGTTTTATGGTGGAAATGTGGCGCATGTCCTCTCCCGGACGCACAAAGTGACAGGCGGGCGGATTGGCGCCGTCGATCCCGATTTTCCGGACGATCCGGATTTTGCAGATCTGATGGGACCCGTTCTTGAGAACGGGATGTATCCCTGGAAAGAGTATGCCGCAGGTGATTTTGCGTATCTGCTGCCTGTGGTCCAAAGCCTTGCTGCGGGAACGAAGGAGCCTTTTCTGGGGCCGAATATGCACTGTCGGTATATCTGTTTTCTGACCGAAGTCTCCGTTGAACTGAAAACGGGTGGGACGCGGCCTTTCGTGCATATCGTTTACCTGTTGCTGGACCCCTGACGGTCTATTTCCCGGCGATCACAAATTCAATCTCCTTGAACAGATATTCCCGGAGCGAGCCGTCGGCATGCCGCAGCAGAAGTTCGCCCGTGGGACGCACCCCTTCGATCGCGGCTTCGGTCGGCGTGCCGTCGGGGTAGCGGAAGGTGTGGCGTTCGCGCAGCCGGTACATCTGTTCGCGGTAGTCGTCCTGGAGGGTTTCCCGTTCGCCCCGTTCGAGTTGTGCGTAGCGAATCTCGATATGGCGCCGGAAGGCTTCGAGCACCTCGCTGCGGTCGAACGTCCGGCCCGTGATTAGGGCCATCGAAACGGGGTTCGGCAGCGCCGGGTCGAACTCCGTCTGGTTGACGTTGATGCCGATGCCGACGACCGTGCGCATGAGCGTCGAGCCGGAATAACTGTGCTCGATCAGGATGCCGACGAGTTTTTTATCCCCGGCATAGATGTCGTTGGTCCACTTGATGCGTGTCGCGATGCCGAACTGCGCGAAGGTGTCCGTCAGGGCGAGGGCTATGGCTTCGTTGAGCAGGAACTGCTCGCCGGCGGGCATGAACGTCGGTTCGAGCACCAGCGAGAAGGTGAGGTTCAGTCCCTCGGCGCTCTGCCATGTGTGGCCCCGCTGGCCGCGCCCGGCGGTTTGCCGTTCGGCCCAGATGATGTCGCCGTGGTGGTACTTCGGTCTGCGCGCGTCGTCGTTGGTCGAGGTCGTTTCCGAAATGCGGTAAATCATGCCTATACCGATACGCCGAAGTCGCGCAGGGCGTCGTTCAGCGAGGTTTTCTTGTCGGTGGACTCCTTGCGCTGGCCGATGATCAGCGCGCATGTGACGCTGTATTCGCCTGCCGGGAACTGCTTGCGGTAGCTGCCCGGGACGACCACCGAGCGGGGCGGTACGTAACCTTTGTAGGTGACGGGTTCGGGACCTGTCACGTCGATGATGTGCGTCGAGCCGGTGATCACGGTGTTCGAGCCGAGCACCGCCTCGCGGCAGATGTGCGCGCCCTCGACCACAATGCAGCGCGAGCCGATGAAGCAACTGTCCTCGATGATCACGGGTGCCGCCTGCACGGGTTCCAGTACGCCGCCGATGCCCACGCCGCCCGAAAGGTGGACGTGCTTACCGATCTGGGCGCACGAGCCCACCGTGGCCCATGTGTCGACCATCGTGCCCGTGTCGACATAGGCGCCGATGTTCACGTACGAAGGCATCAGGATGGCTCCCGGGGCGATGTAAGCGCCGTAGCGTGCCACGGCGTGGGGTACGACGCGCACGCCCAGCTGCTCGTAACCGTGCTTGAGCTCCATCTTGTCGTACCATTCCAGTTCACCCGCCTCCATCTTGCGCATGGGCTGGATCGGGAAGTAGAGGATCACGGCCTTCTTGACCCACTCGTTGACTTTCCATTCGCTTTTGGCGAGGTCCACGGGCTCTGCCGTGCGGAGTTCACCCTTGTCTACCAGTTCCACGACCTGCCGCACGGCCTGCTGTACGGCGGGGTCCTGAAGCAGTGCGCGGTTGTCCCACGCCTGCTCGATTATCGTTTTGAGTTCGTTATTCATGGTCTGTTGTTGTTTTCGAAAGCCAAAGTTACTGAAAATATCGGTTTTTTCCGAGTCCGGCCGTGAAAAAAGGCGGGGACGGACTGAATTGCATCCGGACCCGGATTTAAGTCCCGGTCTGGGGCCGGGATTTAGGAGGTGGGGCGGAATTATAAATGCGGCCGGGGCTGCGGGTTATCCGCCTTGCGCAAAAAAATAGGGGTCCCGGACGTTCGCCGGGCCGAAAAAGTGCTTAGTTTCCAGCTTTTTTTCTAACTTTGCCCCAATCATCACCCAAACGGTTAAATTATGAAGCATTTATCCATCAAAACCGCCCTCCTGCTCGGCGCAGCGGCGATAGCGGCAAGTTGCGGCAACATGAAACAGATAAAACACCAGCCTTACCCCGCGACGGAGCGCGGTGACGTGGCGGACAACTATTTCGGCACGGAGGTTCCCGATCCCTACCGCTGGCTCGAAGACGACAACTCCGAAGCTACGGCTGCATGGGTTGCCGCCGAGAATGCTGTGACACAGGACTACCTCTCGCAAATCCCGTTCCGCGGGGCCATCCGCGAGCGCCTGACCGAGTTGTGGAACTATGCCAAGGAGAGCGCCCCGCGCAAGCACGGCGACTGGTATTATTATACGTATAACGACGGTTTGCAGAACCAGTCGGTGATCTGCCGCACGAAGGAGCCGGGCGAGGCCGGCGAGGTGTTCCTCGACCCCAACAGACTTTCCGACGACGGTACGGTGGCCTTGGCCGCCATGTCGTTCTCGAAGGACGGCCGCTGGTTCGCCTATTCGGCTGCCGCGTCGGGCTCGGACTGGGTCGTGATCCGCGTGCTCGATGCCGAAAATAAAACGCTCACCGAGGACCGGATCGAGTGGGTGAAGTTCTCGGGCGCACAGTGGGCCCCGGATTCGAAGGGATTCTATTACAGCGCCTACGATGCTCCGAAGTCGGGCGTCTATTCGTCGCAGAACCAGTTCCAGAAGGTTTATTACCACAAACTGGGGACGCCCCAGTCGGCCGATCAGCTCGTTTACGAGGATCGCGCACATCCGCTGCGCTACTTCTCGGCATGGCCTTCGGAGGATGGCAAATGGCTCTTCGTCGTGGGTTCGGAGGGTACGTCGGGAACCGAGGTGCTCTATAAAAAGATTTCGGAACCGAAGTTCCGCACGTTGCTGCCGGGCTTCGATGCCGATTACATGCCCGTCGACTGCAAGGACAACCAGCTTTACTACGTGACCAACAAGGACGCGTCGAACTATGCGCTGATGAAGGTCGACCTGAACCGCCCGACGGAGGTTGCGACGGTGATTCCCGAAAGCGCGACGAACCTGCTCGAAGGCGTCGGCACGGCGGGCGGCTACCTGTTTGCATCCTACCTGCAGGACGCGCAGAACAAGATTTACCAGTACGATTACACCGGCAAGCAGGTTCGCGAAGTCGCGCTTCCGGCAATCGGTTCGGTCGGCGGATTCGATGGCCGCGAGGAGGATACGGAACTTTACTATACGCTGGTCAACTACACGGCTCCCGCCACGATCTACAAATACGACATCGCTTCGGGCGAAACGACGCTTTACAAGGCTCCCGAGGTGAATTTCGATCCCTCGTTGTTCACGACCGAGCAGGTGTTCTACACCTCGAAGGACGGCACGAAGGTCCCGATGTTCATCACCCACCGCAAGGACATGAAGCTCAACGGCAAGAACCCCTGCCTGCTCTATGCCTACGGCGGTTTCCAGATTAACCTCACGCCCGGTTTCAACCCCTCGGCGCTGATGTTCGTCGAACAGGGCGGCATCTACTGCGTGGCCAACCTGCGCGGCGGCTCGGAGTACGGCGAGACGTGGCACAAGGCCGGCATGCTCGAAAACAAGCAGAACGTCTTCGACGATTTCATCGCCGCAGCCGGATACCTCGTGGCTGAAAAATACACCTCGTCGTCGAAACTGGCCATCCACGGCGGTTCGAACGGCGGCCTGCTGGTTGGCGCCTGCGAGGTGCAGCGTCCGGACCTCTACGCCGTCTGCCTCCCGGCCGTGGGCGTGATGGACATGCTCCGCTACCACAAGTTCACCATCGGCTGGGGCTGGGCCGTGGAGTACGGTTCGTCGGACAACGAGGAGCAGTTTGCTTACATCTACAAGTATTCGCCCCTGCACAATATCAAGGAAGGTGTGAAGTATCCCGCAACGCTGGTGATGACCGCCGACCACGACGACCGCGTCGTTCCGGCGCACTCGTTCAAGTTCGCGGCCACGATGCAGCACGCTCAGGCGGGTGACGCCCCGGTGCTTATCCGCATCGAGTCGAAAGCGGGCCACGGTGCGGGCAAACCCACCTCGAAGCGCATTGACGAGGCTGCCGACATGTACTCGTTCTTGTTCCAGAACATCGGAGTGCCGTACAAGGAAATTAAAAAATAAGAATTAAAATCGGGGTTTCCGGTTTGGTGTACTCTGCGTGAAGTTATGGTCGCGCTGCGACAAGCCCCTCCCACGGGAGGGGTTTGGGGTGGGGTAGATTTGCATACGCGGCTGGAGGCCGCGGGTAACAGCGATCGACAGCAACAGGACGGTAAAGTAATGTAAGTTAGGTTAAACAGGTTAATATAGGTTACGACATGAAAGTTTACAAATTCGGAGGCGCGTCGGTGCGAAATGCCGACGGCGTAAGGAATCTGCGCAAAATCATCGACGACGAGCAGAATCTGTTCATCATCGTTTCGGCGATGGGCAAGACCACCAATGCCTTGGAGAAGGTGTTCGAAGGGCTTCAGAAAGGCGATAAACAGCTCTCCATGGAGCACGTCGACGCCCTGCGCAAATACCACGCGGAGATCATCGACGAGTTGTGGCACGAGCCCAAGCGGTTGCCGACTGTTGACGCGTTGTTCGACGAACTGGAAAAGGTCGCTCTGGAAACCGTCTACAAACCCGCCGATGCGGAGTTGTGGTACGATACGATCGTGGCCTATGGCGAGTTGGTCTCGACGACGATCATCTCCGAATACCTGAACTACGCCGGGGTGTCGAACCATTGGATCGACATGCGCCGCTGTTTCCTCACCGAGCAGCGCCACAAGGACGCGGGTGTCGACATCGACGCTTCGGTCCCGCTGCTGAAGGGGGCGCTCGCCAAATGCGGCGGAAATATCTTCATCGGACAGGGATTCATCGGCGGCGCGCCCGACGGCACGACCACGACCCTCGGCCGCGAAGGCTCGGACTACTCGGCGGCCGTGGTGGCCAACATCCTCGATGCCGAGTCGATGTCGGTGTGGAAGGACGTGGACGGCGTGCTGAATGCCGACCCGAAAATCTTTCCGGACGCTACGCAGATCGCCGAACTGAACTACCTCGACACCATCGAACTGGCTTACAGCGGGGCTCAGATCATCCACCCCAAGACGATCAAACCGTTGCAGAACAAGAATATTCCGCTCTACGTGCGTCCGTTCGGTGACAAGCGCAAGCCCGGTACGGTGATCCGCGGCATGTCGGCCCCGGTCGATGTGCCCATCCTGATCCTTAAAAAGGACCAGGTGCTGCTGACGATCCGTTCGCGCGACTTTTCGTTCGTGCTGGAGGAGAAATTCGCTACGATCTTCTCGCTGCTGGAACGTTTCCGCATCAAGGCCAACCTGATCCATAACTCGGCTGTGAACCTGAGCCTCTGCGTCGACAATTCGTGGCACATCGACGAGGCGATCGAGGCGCTGCGCGAAGCGGGCTTCGACGTGATGAAGGCCGAGAACATGGAGTTGCTCACCGTGCGCGGGTATACCGACGAATTGTGGCGCAAATATGCCCGTGGTCCGCAGGTCTTCGTCCGGCAGGCTACGCAGTCCACGGTGCGCGTGGTCCGCAAGCGGGAGTAAACCCTATAACTGTAAAATCGGCCGTCTTCGCAGGAAGGCGGCCGATTTTTTAATTGCCGGAATGGGTCAGTGTTCGTCCTGCCGGAGCTTGCGGAGGATGCCGACGAGCGATTTCTCGCGGATTTCGCCGTTGCGCTTCATGTTCCAGATCGTGCGGGCGATGTATCGCTCGATGTCGCGTTGAAGGCGCTTGTAGAGCGGGCATTTGGTATAGTTTTCGTTGTCGAGCAGCACGTCGCGGATCGAGCGCAGCGAGTTGGTGTAGTTTGACATTTCGTTCTTGAGCGCCACGCCCTGTTTTTTCGAGGCGTTGATCTTGGCGATCGACATGGCCCGCAGTTTTTCACACACGGTGTTGAGCATGATCAGCACCACGTTGTCCATCAGCGTGTGGCCGTGCATGAACAGGTAGGCGTTCTCAGGTGTCAGGCCGCGTCCTTTGAGCTGCTCCTCGAACTCCTTCATCGGTTCGGTCATCCGCGGGTTGCGCTGGCGGAGCAACTCTTCGCGCTTGGCGACGTTGCGCCGGAGCCACTCGATGGTCTTCGCTCCGTTGTCCTCGATGTCGAGGTAGCCGATGCGCACCGACTGCTTGAAGTCGATCAGCGGAAAGACGTTCTCCGAGGCCAACTGCGCCGAGTAGGCATACCAGAGGAACAGCGGGTAGATCGTGCACGAATAGGCGTGCATGAACTTCACGAAGTCGAAGATGCGCGTGTCGTTCTTGGTGGCCTTGACGCAGACGTTGTGCAACGACGGCGCGTAACAGAGGTAGTTCTCGGTAGCGTAGGCGTAGGTGTGGAACATGAAGCGGGCCCCTGCGACCTCCTTCGACTGGGGCGTGCGCCCGGCGAAGAGGTAGTCGAAGTCCGAGTCGACGCAGAGGATCAGCTCTTCCGACGAACGGGGGATCATGCCCAGGAGCACTTTTTTGCCTTTGGGCAGGTCGCCGCGGTCGGGAACCGAGATCTGGAAACGCAGGTAGGGGTTCTGGAAATGGTCGAAGATGCCGCGCCAGAAGGCCACGTCTTCGTAGCCTTCGACATAGACCTTCACCAGGCGCTGGTCGGGGTTTGCCGGCAGCGGTTTGGGCAGCTCGTCGAGCGTCATCGGACGCGTGAAGGGGTTGAGCTGGCGCAGTTTTTCGCGGAACTTCTTAGCCATGCGTCAACAAAGATAAATATTTTACTAATTTTGCGCAATATATTACGCCTCTTTCAGCGTTTAATTTCAACCATTCGAACAACTATGGCCGATAACGATTGGAAATCGCGGCTCGGGATGGTCTACTCGACCGACCCGGGCTTCAACTACGAAACGGACGACGAATCCGAAGCGGAAACGCTGCCTCCCGGGCAGCAGGACCTCCGTGTGTGGCTCGACCGCAAACAGCGGGCGGGCAAGGTCGTGACCCTCGTCAGGGGTTTCGTGGGCCGCGACGCCGACCTCCAGGAACTGGCGCGCCTGCTGAAATCCAAATGCGGCGTCGGCGGCTCTGCCAAGGAGGGCGAAATCATCATCCAGGGCGACCACCGCGACCGTGTGGTCGAACTGCTCACCCGAAGCGGCTACCGCTGCAAAAAAGCCGGATCGTAACGTGCGCCGGCTGTTGTTCCTCCTCGCGCTGCTGTGCGCGGTTTGCGGCGTTGAGCGCGCTGCGGCCCAGTATTACACCTGGGGTTCCGATCCTCCGCTGAAATGGTCGACGATCCGTACGCCCGACGTAAGGATGATCTATCCCGACACGGTTTCCGACATCGCCCGCCGCACGTTGTTTTACATCCGCACCGTCCGGCCCGACATCGGCTACGGTTTCCGCCACGGCCCGATGCGTATTCCCTTCGTCATGCACCCCGAGAATTTCCAGTCGAACGGACTGGTGATGTACCTCCCCAAACGCGTGGAGTTCCTCACCTCGCCCGCCGTCGACGGCTATTCGATGCCGTGGTACAAACAGCTCGTGGCCCACGAGTACCGCCATGCCGTGCAGTACAACAACCTCGACCGGGGTGTCATCCGCGCCCTGAGTTATGTGCTCGGGCAGCAGGGGTCGACCATAGGCCTGCTGTGCATGCCCATCTGGGCCATGGAGGGCGACGCCGTGATGTCCGAGACGATGATGTCGTCGTTCGGCCGCGGCCTGCAACCCTCCTTCTCGCTGGCTTACCGCGCCATGGGCCGGATCGGCCACGAACGGCGTAACATCGACCGCTGGTTCTGCGGCTCCTACCGCGACTACATCCCCGACCATTACGAGCTGGGTTACCAGATTTGTTCCTATGCCTACGAGCGTTACGACGAAAATGTCTGGGACAAGGTTGCCTGGTACGGTTCGCGCAACCCCTACGTGCTGGCCACGACGCGCGTCGCGCTGGGTAAATTCTATAAGACCAATGTGTCGAAACTCTTCCGCGAAACCTTCGACGAACTGGAACGTTACTGGGATTCGCTGCCGAAAACCGAGGACAGCGCCACGACGCTCACCCCGTTGCCCGAAAAGAATTACACGACCTACCAGTGGCCTCTGCCGCTGGGCGACACGGCCGTGCTGGCGCTGAAAACCGACCTCGACCGGGTGTCGCGTTTTGTCAGGATCGACCGCCGCACGGGTGAGGAGTCCACGATCTGCCATACGGGGCTGGTTTCGACCCGTCCGTCGATGGCCAACGGCCGCGTCTGGTGGACCGAGTACCGCCGTTCGGCGCTCTTCGAACAGCGCGTCAACTCGCAGTTGTGTTACATGGACCTTGCCGACGGCGTGCCCCGTTCGGCCGCCCGGCAGCGGAGGGTGCTCTATCCCACGGCTTCGGGCGAGGAGTTCGGATGGGTCGAGTACAATCCCGACGGCCGCTATACGGTCTTCGTGCGCCACGGCTCCGCCGCTGAACGGCAGTTCGGGACGCCCGAACGCTCCGAGATTCACGGGCTGGCGTGGGACGACCTGACGGTGGCGTGGTACACGCTCGTCACCGACGACAGCGGCATGTGGATCGGCCGCATCGACTCCGACGGCATGCACCCGATCACCGAAGGGGCCTACATCACCCTTTCGAACCTCCGGGCGGAAAACGGCAAACTCTACTACGGTTCGATCGCTTCGGGTAAGGACGAAGTCCATTGCTACGACCTGATGGCCCGCCGCGAATACCGCATCTCCACGTCGGCTTACGGCTCCTTCGCGCCTGCCCCGGCGGACGGTGGGGTGCTGCTGACGACCTACGACCGCCTCGGCTACCGGGTGACGGAGCAGGCCGTGCCTGCCCCGGACAGCCTGATTCCCGTCACGCTTGCAAAACTGCCCCTGAATCTCGTGAACCCGCCCCGCAAACGCTGGGACGTGGTGAATCTCGATACGGTGAACTATACGCGCGTCGATTCCGTCGAGCAGTGCGGTACGTTCCGCGCGAAGCGTTACCGCAAGGTCCCCAACCTGGTGAACGTCCATAGCTGGATGCCCGTGGCGTTCAACCCCTTCGCCGCGGTCGACGAACACGTGATCGACCTCAATGTGGGCGTTACGCTCATGTCGCAGAACCTGCTGTCGAACACCGAGGCCTATGCCTCCTACGGCTGGAACCGTCACGAGGGTTCGCTCGTGAACCTCGGGGTGCGTTACTTCGGACTGGGCATGCGTTTCGACCTGGACGCCTCCTACGGCGGCAACCAGCTTTTTTACTCGCTGGCCGGGCGCGACGAGGAGGGCAATCCCGTCTACCAGACCCGTCCCGCACCCGACAAATACTACTCCGTGGGGCTGTCGACGACGCTGCCGCTCTATTTCCAGCGGGGCTATCACACGCGCCAGTTGTCTGTCTCGGCGGGCTGGAACTACTCGAACGGCATGGTTGCCAACCTCGACAAGATCGAGTGGGACAACGGCGGCATTCATAACATCCAGCGCATCGGATTCAACAAGGGTCTGCACAAGGTCTCGTTCGGCGTCGGATTTTCCGACCAGGTGCGCATGGCCCACCGCGACATCGCACCCCGCTGGGGCTATACCCTCAGCACGAATTACACGTTCAACCCCGCGAACGCCCATTTCAGCGACCTGATGTCGTTCTACGGACAGGCTTACCTGCCGGGTTTCGCGCCCCACAACTCGGTGCTCGTCGCCGCGACCTACCAGACCTCGGTCGGCGGCTACAAGTTCCCGGCGGGCTATGCGCCGCTGAGCTACAAATCCTCGCGGCTGATTCCCCGGGGCTTCACCTCGGCGGACATCGTTTCGAACAACTACACGGCTGTTGCAGCCAACTACCAGTTGCCGGTGTGGTATCCCGAAGGCGGCATCGGTTCGGTCATCTACATCAAGCGCATCCGGCTCAACGCCGGCGGCGATTATGCGCAGTTCCGGCGCCCCGAAGGCGCGGGCATGGCGTGGCGGCGCATCTGGTCGGTGGGCGGGGATATTGTCGTCGACTTCAACGCCTTCCGGCAGCCGGCGTCGGCTACGTCGACCTTCAAACTGTCGTGTTACCATCCGTCGAGCGGCGGCGTCTATGTCGCCGCATCGGTAGGGTTGCCTTTTTAAAGGATTTGCAATATATTTCGTATATTTGCCCCCAAACAGAGTCGTATGGCACAAAAGAAAAAGACGGGCATCAGCCCGAAAACGATAAAATGGATCTGGTACATAGCCTTCGCGCCCTTCGCGCTGCTGGCCCTGATGCTGCTGCTCACGGCCTTCGGCGTGTTCGGCCGCATGCCCTCGTTCGAGGAGCTGGAAAACCCGCGCAGTAACCTCGCTACGGAGATTTACTCCGAGGACGGCAAGGTGATCGGAACCTTCTTCGTTCAGAACCGTTCCTACGTGCAGTACGCCGACCTCTATCCGTCGGATTCGACGCTCCACATCCGGCTGGCCGGGCACGAGGTTCCGCCCATCGTCGCGGCGCTCATCTCGACCGAGGACGCCCGTTTCCGCACCCATTCAGGTATCGACATCCCTTCGCTGGCGCGTGTAGCCGTGAAAACCCTGCTCCTGCAAAACACGTCGCAGGGCGGCGGCTCGACCATCACGCAGCAGTTGGCCAAGAACCTTTTCCCGCGCGACACGGCCCGCAACCGCGGTGCCGTCGTGCGCAAGGCGAAACTCGTGACTTCGAAATTGAAAGAGTGGATCACGGCTCTCAAACTCGAATACAACTATACGAAGGAGGAGATCGCCGCCATGTACCTCAATACGGTGGAGTTCGGCTCGAACGCCTTCGGTATCAAGTCGGCGTCGCACACCTTCTTCAACAAAGAACCCGACGAACTGAACGTGCAGGAGGCCGCCGTGCTGGTTGGCGTGGTGAACGCCCCGACGCGCTATTCGCCGATTCTGAATCCCAAGAACGCCCTGGCGCGCCGCAATCTCGTGCTTTCGCGCATGGAGGAGGCCGGGGCGCTGACGCGCAAACAGCGCGATTCGCTCGCGGCGCTGCCGATTGTGACCAACTACAAACCCGTGTCGCACAACGAAGGCGCAGCGACTTATTTCCGCGAAATGCTGCGACTGGTGATGAACGCCCAGCCGCCCAAACGCAGCCAGTTCTACAACGAGTGGGACTACGACCAGGCGCTGAAGGAGTACAACGAGAATCCGCTCTACGGCTGGTGCCACAAGAACCGCAAGGCCGACGGCACGCCCTATAATATCTACCGCGACGGACTGAAAATCTATACCACGATCAACTCCGTGATGCAGACCTATGCCGAGCAGGCCGTGCAGCGGCAGATGGAGAAGGAGATCCAGCCCAAGATGGACGCGCAGTTCCGGGCGACAAAGACCCTCTTCGTCGATGCCGACGCCGAGGAGCGCGACCGCATCATGCGCCATGCCGTGCGCTATTCCGACCGTTACCGCGAGATGAAGAACGCCGGAGCGAGCGAGAAGGAGATCAACGCGGCGTTCGACAAACCCTGCAACATGCGGGTGTTCACCTACAAGGGCGAGCGCGACACGCTGATGTCGCCGCGCGACTCGATCCTCCACCACAAACGCATCATGCGCGCCTCGATGGTGTCGCTCGATCCCCGCACAGGCTTCGTAAAGGCCTATGTCGGAGGACCTAATTTCCGTTACTTCAAGTACGACATGGCCAAGCAGGGCAAACGCCAGATCGGTTCGACGATCAAGCCCTTCGTCTATACGTTCGCCATCGACCACCTGGGCCTGACGCCCTGCACGATGGTCCCGAACCTGCCGACGACCATCGAGACGGCCAACGGTACGGCCTGGTCGCCCAAGGAGGCCGGCAATGTCGAGTACGACGGGGTGATGCACCCCCTGAAATGGGGCCTTGCGCGCAGCCGCAACAACTACTCGGCGTGGATTATGAAGCAGGCCAAGCAGCCTGCCGCCGTGGCCGACTTCATCCATAACATGGGTATCCGCAGCTACATTGACCCCGTTCCGGCGCTGGCCCTCGGTTCCTCGGAGTCGAATGTTTACGAACTGGCGAGCGCCTTCTCGACCTTTGCCAACCAGGGCGTGCATACCGATCCGATCTTCGTGACGCGGATCGAGGACCGCCAGGGCAACCTGATCGCCAGCTTCATCCCCCAGTCGCAGGACGCCGTCAGCGAGCGTACGGCCTACACGATGCTCACGATGCTGCAGGACGTGGTCAACTCGGGAACGGCAGGCCGCCTGCGGTGGCAGTTCGGGCTGACCGACATGGAGATCGGCGGCAAGACCGGAACTTCGAACAAGAACCGTGACGCATGGTTCATGTGCGTGACCCCGAAACTCGTGACGGGCGCCTGGGTCGGCGGCGAGGACCAGTCGGTGCACTTCATCCGGGGCGGCGAGGGTAGCGTGATGGCCCTGCCGATCGTGGGCGAATACCTGAAAAAAATCTATGACGACGGACGTTTCGGCATCAGCCGTTCGGATCAGTTCGTACGCCCGGCGATGATGCCCCGCTACGACTGCGAGGACGAAGTCGGTTCCGAAGGTCCGAGTACGGAGGACGACAATTTCTTCGATTAATACGCTGAAGTTCATTTTTATCCGATAAAAGACCGGGCCGCCCATTCGATGGGCAGCCCGGTCTTTTAACAGGTCGTTCCTTATTCGGAGAGAGCGTTTCCTTCGGCATCCACCAACTGGACCATCGTATAAGGTCCTACGAAGTAGTCCAGCGAGGTGTAACCCGATGCGATCGGCAGGTAGTAATACGAAGTCGATCCGGCCCTGCGTTCATACATTTCGAGGCTGGTGATCGTGAAATTCACACCGCCGGTCAGCGATCCGTTACGGCCGACCATATTGGCTTTTCCGGTCTCTCCGTACGTGGCGACCAGATTCGCGGCATTGGTTGAATTGAGGATTCCGTATCCGCTTCCGGTATCCCTGTTGACATACCGGTTGGCCAGATAGACCGTTCCGGTGCTCGTCTTGTAGAGATCTGCCTGATTGCCCGTAACGCGCAGGACACCTGTGGACGCCAGGTAGGTAGCCGAGATGTCCACCAGATTCGCATAGGTCGTATACCCCCATCCCGAGATTTTGTAACTCGAATTGATGACGTTGGGTTTGACCGTGATGTAGAACGTATAGGACGTGCTGCTCGTTTCGGACGACGTACTGGTAACGGCCCATTTACCCAGCCACCTTTTGTAGTTGGCTGTCGCATTGTCCGGCAGCAGCGAAGGACTGACGGTGAACGACTGCGAAGTGATGGATGTGGTCGAGACGATAGACCCTTCGGAAATTGCGCAGCCGAATACGACGGCTACGTACTCGTCATAGAAACTCGGATAGTCGAGCGTATAGGAGCCGTTGCCTTTGCATAGCAGGCTCGCAGCGATGGTTTCCGGATCGTCGCCTGCACCGATGTTGCTGTTGAGCGTGCTGATCAGGCTTTGCAGGAGTTTTTTCTCGCGCTGGGCTTCGAATTCGGACTTCGGCATCACTCCGATGTAATAATATTCCGTATCCTTCGAAGAAACCGCATTTACGATGACCTTTTTATAGGTCTTCGTATCGTCGGGAACCGTCACCTCGAACGTGATGTCCGAACGAATCGGCTCGGGTGTCATGATCTTGAAATCGGCGCCGTTAGCTTCGGTGAAATAGTAGCCGTCCACGAAATCGAAATCCTGTGCCGTCACGCCGTCGGCCTCGATCGGCATGTAGAAACTAAGGCCGGTCTTGGTGTAGATGAACGGCACGTAAAACGTGGTTTCGTTGTCGATCTTGACCGCAAAGCGGCGGTTTGTGAGCGTTGCCGGATACGCTTTGCCTTTCACGACGAAGGAATAGGAGTTGAACATCATGTCTTCGGCATTGCCCCGATAGGTATCCAATTCCGACGCCCAGTCGGTCTGCGTGGAAACCGGGGTCAGAATGTAGTAATTCCCCGAGATGATGCCGCGCAGAATGACCTGTTCGGCCGAAGTCTCCGTCACCGTGAATTTGTAGTCGCCTTCCATGCCCTTGTAAGTCGACCCGAGTCCGTCGGGATTTCTCGGGTGTACGAAGTAGTTGATGAGCGAGTTCTTCGTGTCAAAATTGAGCGTCACGCCCAGGTCTTCGCCCAGCGAATAGAGGCTGGTTTCGGTGGTCGACGGGTCTCTTTCGATCTCGGAGGCGATGGTAACCTTACCCTCTGAGAACTTGAAGAACAGGTTGTATCCGCCGAACTCCTGGGTCGGAGAGGGGAAATAGCGTACGTGCCATCCGTTTTCGGCGCCTTCAAGTACGGCCTTGGCCTCCTGTTTAGCTGCCTCGATGCGTTCGGAAGCGGATTTGTCGAACAGATCCTCCTCGTCGAACAAACACGAGGTGAGCAGGGTCGGAACGGCCAGGAACAGAAACAGTATGATTGCTGATTTTTTCATATTGAGTGTCGCTTATTCGTTTGTACCGGAATTTTCAGGAGCGTCCGTTTCGTCATCGAGCGAATCGAAGTCGAGGTTGGGTGCTTCGGCCGCACGACGCAGTACGATTTCACGCATTTTGTTCAGGTCGATGTTCCAACTGTTATTCATATAGTTGTACACGATTTCGAATTTGGCTTCGATTGTGGAGCGACCTGTGCTGCCGGCCGTTTGCAGCATCTCTTCCCACTCCTTGGCGGTCCGGTTGACGTAAAGAGCGATGATTTCCACGAAATCCTCGCCGTCGCTTTTCGATGCGTAGCGGGAAATAAACCCATCCTGCTGCGCCTGAGCTTCGGTCTTGTAGATCTCGAAACACTGATCCTGCACGTACTTCGGACCGGAGATCTCCGTGAAATCGGTCGGGTAAGGCTTCGTCTGGTTGAGGATGTGGGCGAATTCGTGGTGCGTCGTTTTGAAGTAGGCCGTTTTCGCATTGACCTCTTTGGGTATAAGGTTGTCGAGGTTGTAGAACGTGATCTTTGCACCCGACTCAGCCGTTCCCAACACCACCGACCCGTTGGTTTTGTAGGCATAAGAACCCACCAGGTAGAGGATTTTCGGGAAATAGTTCTGGATGAACTCCGTGCTGCCCGTCAGCTCGTCGTAAACTTCCAGACACATATGGCGTATCAGTTTGGCCATGGCGATCGACTGTTCGTACTTGGCCGGCGTGAGGTAATAGCCCATGCTCGACTCGATGTCTTCGAAGCGGTATTTGAATTTGATGTTGTACTTCTCGACATAATTGCGGGTGAGCCAGCGGTCGAAGTCGTTTTGCTCGGTGATCGTGGGCCGGACTACGCTGGTCGCATCCAGGTCGTCTTCCGAGCAGGCCGTCAGTGCCGCGCAGAGCAGCATGGCGGAAAATAGCAGAAATATCTGATTCTTTTTCATACGCACATTCGTTTATTTATTTCTCGGATTTGGCGTCAGACCGGCGGCGATGACATCGGCCGGGAGCTGCAAGGCGCGGCGCAGGTCCGGTGTGCCGTTTTCGTCGCTGATCTGATCGGTGATTTGCACGACGGTCTCATCGTCCTCGTCCAGCAGGTAGCGGTAGACCGTGATGCCAAAACGGCGCGTGTCGAACCACCGCATGCCTTCGTGGAGGAACTGGTAACGCCGCATGAAGATCAATGCCTGGAGCATGTTCTCCTGCGCGCCGCCCTCTTCGAGTGCGTTGTAGGGAGCGGCGTGGAGTTTCTTCTTGGGGTTGAGCGTCTGCGGACTGCTGGTTGAGGTTTTGCCGACGTAGAGTTCGGAGTAGTCGGGGTAAGTCTCCGTAGCCCATTTCTTGATCGAGGCTTCCGTCATGGGCGTGAATCCCCCTGACATGAGATTCGAGGCGTAGAGGTTCATGTCTGCCAGCGCGTTGTCCACGGCCGCCTGATCCTCGCTCATCTTCATGATGTAGGCTTCGGCCCGGTTGAGCAGCGCCTCTTCGGTGCAGAAAAGAACGGATACCGCTTTGTTGAAGCCGGTTCCGGCCACGGGGTCGGTATATTGGAATACGCGCCACGTGCGCGGCAGGACGTATTTACCGGAAGTGGCGAGCACCGCATGCGCGGCTTTGAAACTTACTCCGTTACCCCAAGGGCCTCCCTTTTTCGGCTGAACGGTCTCGTAGGTTCCTTGCAGTTTGCCATGCGAGTAACGTCCGGCGGTGCTGTACCAGTCGAAAAGCAGTCCGCTGTTCGAAGTGGCGGCCTGAAGCAGAAAATTGGCCGTGCTGGCCGAGCTGACATATGCCTGATGCCTGCTGGAACTGTTGGGCAGGGCCGCGATCGCATCGTAATCGCGCAGCAATGACTCCGGATTGGAGGTCAGCACCATCGTTGCGTATTTGATGGCGTTGTCCCAATCCTGAATGAAGAGATAGTAGCGTGAGGCGAAGCAGCAGGCGGCCTTGTAGTTGAAATGATATTTGGTTACCGAATAGGAAGTGTCGTCGATCAGGGGAATGCCCTCTTCGATGTCCCTGCCGATTTTCTCATAAACCTCCCGGAGCGTTCCGCGCTCGTATTTGGGATTAAGATCGGTCTCGGCATGGTCCATATACGGAATGCCCATGTAATTTCCGGCCGTTGCAGGATTGTAGGGCATGCAGAACATGTTCGCCAGCACGAAATGCGAGTAGGCGCGGCATAACAGCGCTTCGCCCTTGCTGGCCTTGAGTTTTGTTGTCGTCGGACCGCCCAAATCTTCGATGGCCGCCAGTGCCTGATTGGCGTTGGCGATGTTATTGTAGTTGGCGCTCCAGATGTTCCGCGGCGCATCGTTGTTGCTGGTAACCTCTTCCGCCCATTCGTAAACGTCCTGATAAAACTGGTTGTAGTCTTTCTTGATGCCGTGATCGCAGACGTTGTCCGACGACAGCTCGGCGACCAGTTGGTAACTGCCCGCTCCGCTTACGTAAGCCGAAACGAGGATACTGGCGATCTTCTCTTCGGAATCCAGCGTGGTGCGGAGGTCGGGATTCTGATCCAGAAAATCGCTGCACGACACCAACGCCGGGAGGATGACCGCTGTGCTTAATAAATATATGATGCTTTTTTTCATAGGAATCTTTTTTGAATGACCGGAATTTATAAACCGATTCGTATTGTAAGCGTGAACTGACGCGGTACGGGAGCCGCCACGCCGCCGGTGTTGTAGAACTCAGGATCCTGACCGTTGAGTTTCTTGTCGGCGTAGATCAGGAAAAGGTTCGTGGCCTGGAGTTTGAGCGAAAGCGAAGACAGACGCAGTTTCGAGATGAGGCTCTTCGGGAAGTCGTACGAGAGCGAAATCTCCTTCATGCGGATGAAGTCGCCTTTGGCGATGCGGGCCGTCGAGTAGTTATAAGCGCTGTACCCGTACGAAATCGAGGAGTTCAGCTGGCGCTGGCGCTTCGAGGCGATGGCCGGGATGTTCGTGACGGCTTCGTCGCCGGAGACCATCCAGCGGTTCTTGAATTCCCGCGGCATGGCGTCGAGGTCCGAGTAAATGCTGCTGAAGACCGGGTTGAGCCGCACGACGTTGCCGAACGAGTAGGTCATAAAGACGTTCAGACGCCATCCCTTGTACTGGAACGTATTGCCGAAACTGCCCAGGTCGGTCGGGTCGACCGGTCCGGAGTAGACCAGATTCGTTTTCAGGTTGTTCTCGTTGCTGTCCTGGAAATTGAAGGAGCTGGAGCTGAGTTTGCCTTCCGTGTTGACCACGACCGGCAGTCCGACTTCGTTCAATCCTGCGAACTGGAACGAGAAGAGCGAGCGGGCGGGATACCCCTCCATCGTGAATCCGGTTCCCGAAACCAGCGTCATTGCGCGCGTGGAGGTTTCGAGTTTGGTCACTTCGTTGTGGATGTGCGAGTAGATGAAGTTGGTGGTCCAGCTGAAGTTCTTGGTCTGGATGTTCTTGGTCGAAAGGCTGATTTCGACGCCGTTCGATTTCATCTCCGCGACGTTGCCGTATTTGGAGATCTCGCCGCCGATACCCTGGGTCGTGACCGTGCCGATCAGGTCGAAGTTGTTGCGTTTGTACCAGTCGAAGGCCAGGTTGATCCGGTTGTTGACGACCCCGACGTCGAGTCCGAGGTTCAGCTCGTGCTTCTTCTCGTAGGTGAGCTGCGCATTTTCGAGGCTCGAAACCTTGAGACCGGTTTCGGTATCGCCGCTGGTCGGACGCCACGGGGTCGAGGCTTTGATGACGGCCAGCGAGTTGGTGACGTAAGACGGGCCGCGGTCGGCGGTCAGCGAGTAGGAGGCTTTGAGCGACAGGTGCGACAGGGCGGGCTGTACGTGGCTGAAGAACTTCTCCTCGTGGACGTTCCATGCCCCGGAGATATTCCACGTCGGCAGCCAGCGGGCTTTGCGGCTCTTGCCCATCTTGTTGGTCCCTTCGTAGCGGTAGGTTCCGTTGATGGTGTAGCGTCCCTTGTAAGAATAGGTTCCGTTGAAGAAGAAGGCCACTTCGCGATAGAACGAGTCGCCGATCGTGTAATACTTGCTGCCGCTCTCCATGCCCTGCTTGAAGGCCAGGTAATCGTAGTAAGGCTCCATGCCCATATCGTACTGGAGTCCCCAGCCGCGGAACCAGGTGTTGTGCCGGTCGATCTTGTTCACCGACATACCGCCGTAGAGGTTGATGATATGCGTGTTGTTGAACGTTTTGTTGTAGGTCGCCGACGCGCGGAAGTCGTACGAAAGCATTTTGTTGTCCGTGCGTTCGTAGATACCGCCCTTGGGCAGCACGGTTACCGGAACGGCGTAGGGGTTGTCCGGATCGGTGTAAAGGAACGGGTTGTTGTCCCGGACGGTGGTCGGTTCGACGGTCCGGTAAGCGACGGACTGGTTTGAGGACTCGGTGATGTTATGCTCCTGGATCGAGGCCTGGTATTTTACCGCGCCCAGGGCGCTCAGGTCGAGGCCCTCGACGGGCGACCACTTCAGTTCGGCCTGGAATTTGGTCTCGACGACCGAAAGGTCGATGTAGTTGTTGTCCAGTTCGTGCAGAATGTTGAAGCTCGCGTAGTTTCGCGTGTAGAATTCGTCGGGGTCGAGCGTGCGCGACGTATTGAGCGCATAGGAATAGGGGTTGATGTCGAATTCGCGCTTCACTTCGCCCGTCACGTAGTTGGTTGCCGACGACAGGGTTCCCGGCGCCTTCTGCTTCCGGTAGGAGCCGTTGGAAATCAGGTTCAGCGACAGGTTTTTGAAGATGTTGTAGGAGGCGTTGATGTTGGCCGTGTAGCGTTCCACCTTGCTGGTCTTCGTCCAGCCCGGGTCGCTCATGGCGCTCAGCGACGCATAGTAGGACGATTTGTCGGTTCCGGACGTGAGGCTCACCGAGTGGGTGTGCATGACGTTGTTGTTGAACAGCTCGCTGAACCAGTTCGTGTTGCGGAACTCCGCCGCGCGCAGGTAATTCCCGATGCTCGCGTCGTCGTTTTGCAATTGTCCGGCCGCAATCATCTGGTACATCTTTCCGAATACGCCGCTTTCCGAATCGGTGATGGTTTCGGCGAGGTTGAGCCAGCCTTTTTTCTGCATGTCCATGTACACCGACATCTGGTCCTGCGAGTTCATAATGTTGAAATCCCGGTAGGACGGAATCATGCGGTAGGTGAATTCGCCGGTGTAGTTGATGGTGCTCACGCCGGCGCGGCCGCGTTTGGTGGTGATGACGATGACGCCCGCCATGGCGCGCGCTCCGTAGATGGAGGTGGCGGAGCCGTCTTTCAGAATGTTGAAGCTTTCGATGTCTTCGGCATTGAGTCCGGCGATGGCCGATGCGATGAGCGTCGTGGCGTCGCCCGAGGAGAGGTCGTCGGCGTCGATGTCGACGATGTCCTCCATGATGACGCCGTCCACGACCCACAGCGGCTTCGAACTGCCGTAAATTGATGTGGCGCCGCGCACGCGGATTTTCGGGGCGGTTCCGAACGTACCGGATACGTTCTGGACGGATACGCCGGCCGACCGGCCTTCCAGGCCGCGGCTGATGTCGGCCATACCGGCCAGTTTCACGTCGTCGGCAACCAGCTGGTCTGCGGCTCCCGTGAACAGCCGCTTGTCCATCTTGGTCATACCCGTCACCACGACGGCCTCTACGGCCTGGGCGTCGGGTTCGAGTTTTACCCGGATGTCGGGTGCAATGTCAACATCCTGGGTTTTGTAGCCTACATAAGAGATTTGGAGTTTCCCCCCCCCTCCTTTCGGGACTCCTTGAAGTGCGAATTCTCCCTTGACATCGGTCGAAGTGCCGATTGTCGGGCGGTTCTTGACGACAACGGTCGCACCGATGACCGGTGCGTTGTTCTCATCGACGACACGGCCTTTGACCGTCTGGGTCTGGGCCGAAGCTGCCGTCATACAGAAAACCGCCGATAGCGATAAGAGCAATTTTTTTATCATAGGCGAAAATTTAAATGGGTTTGGTACGAGGTTCGGGCCGGCTGCCTTTCCGATGGGCCGTCGGCTATCGGAAAAGGAACGGTGCGTTTGAATAAGCGTGCAGCGGGTATGGGTAGGGATGCTGCGGGAGGGTGCGAACGTAAGAGAGAGGGCGATACGGCGGATCAGCCGAAGAGCGGGTCGTTCGGATGCCGTTGCTTCCGGTATTTCGACCGGCGGAACTGGAATACGGAAAACGATGCGGAGACTGCCCGGAATGATTTTCCGGCGATCGTCCGATTTGGATGCGAATACCTCTGATGCCGAAACAAGTGCGTTTTCTTCATAGCATGCGGGTTTTATTATAGGTGTCGCAAATAAGCCTTTCGGGAAGCGGAAACTTTCGTCTGGGCTTCTACAAAAATATCGGAAAACGGCATTGTGCGAGTATATTTTCTTGTAAAAGAAGTATGATTTCATATCATAGCGCCCAAGATCGCTCTTTGCCGCTCGCCGGAAAAGCCATCCGGCGTATCCGGGAAAAAGCCCTTGTACCAAGGGGAATCGGCGTTGTCGCTAAATGGGATATTTTGTTTTGAAATCCGGTTTTTTTGTATATATTTACATAGATATTCCGGTCTGTTTTTATCTAATTCGCCCTGCTATGTATTTCAGATGCGTATTCCTTCTCCTCGCGGTCGCGGTCGTCCGGAGTGCATTCCCGCAGAATATCCGCCGCATTACCCACCGCGACGGGCTGTCGAACAGTTCGATTCTGTCGCTGGCGCAGGATGCGGACGGGTATATCTGGGCGGGCAGTTGCGACGGACTGAATCTGTGGGACGGCAATTCCGCCCGGCATTTCCGGCTCTCGGGCAACCTGATTCAGGAGATCGTAGCCACGGACGACGGTTACCTCTGGGTGCGGACCAACTACGGCGTCGACCGCTTCGACACGCGCGACCGGCGGATCGAAATGCTCGCCGGATTCCAGCGCGTCTATAAATTCGCGGCCCGCAGCCGGGACGAAGCGTTTTTCCTGCATGGCAACAAGTTGTACGGATATGTGGCGTCGCAGGGTGCGTTCGAGCCGGTCGATGTCCGCGGGGCGGAGCTGAACGGGGTGCTGCGCATGTGCCTCGACGGCGACGGCGTATTGTGGCTGGTGCGTTCGGAGGATATTCGTTGTGCGCAGGTGGCCTATGACGCCGGCGGCAGGGCTTCGGTGGGGGAGTGGGAGCGGATGCCGCTGCCGGACGGGGTGGTGTTCACCCGTTACGACGGCGACCGGACGATCTTTTTCACCGACCGGAACGGCATGTTGTTCCGCTTCGACACCGGGCAGCGGCGGGCTTTCCCGATTTTCGACTTGCGGGAGGAGCTTGGACGGCGCGGCGCCCTTTCGTCGGTGATCAGCGACAAGGACGATTACGTGCTGGCCTTCGGGATGAGCGGCGTGCTGCGGCTCCGTTCGACCGATCCGATCGAGGGGCGTTACGAGTTGCAGGAGATCGACGTCAACTGCGGCGTTTTTGCGCTGCTGAAGGACTGTAACCAGGATATTGTCTGGATCGGAACCGACGGCAGCGGGTTGCTGCGGCAGGCGGTCGGGGAGGTCGCGATTCGTTCGGTCACCTACGAAACGCTGCCCTACCTGCTGACCAAGCCGATCAAGGCGCTCCATGTCGACCCGGAGGGCGACCTCTGGATCGGGACCAAGAACGACGGCATCCTGCGCATCCGCGATTTCTACTCCCGGCGGACCTTTACGCGGGAGAATACCGACAGCTATACGGCCGCTGATTCGCCGCTGGGGAAAAATTCGGTCTATACGTTTGCCGGAAGCCGCCGCAATGTGCTGTGGATCGGCGGCAACGGCGGCGTGTGCTACTACTCGTACCGGCACAGGCGGATTTTCGAACTGCCGCGGAGCGGGGCGCTGCGGCGCATTCACGGGCTTTACGAGGACCGGGACGGGGTGCTGTGGGCTGCGAGCGTGGGCTACGGGGTCTGGCGCATCGAACTGTCCGGGAGCGCCGACGCGCCCGTCGCCGCGAATGTCGAACCGGTGGAGCTGGGACTCAAGGCGCGGAGCCGGAACTTCTTTTTCTCCGTTTGCGAGGAGTCCGATTCCACCCTCTGGTTCTGCAACCACGGTATCGGCGTCGTACACTATGACAGGCGCACCCGGGAGGGCCGGACCGTCGGGTTCGACACCCGCCGGGGGCTGGCCGTGAACGACGTGACGGCGGGCGTGTGCCGTTCGGACGGCTCGTCGTGGTTCGGGACCGGCTGCGGCCTGGTGCGTTACGATCCGGCGGGCGGCGGCGCGGAACCCGATTACAGCAACGACCAGCTGCGCTGCGGGGTGATCCACGGCCTGCTGGTCGATTCGCTCGACAACATCTGGGTCGGGACCAATGCCGGCATCGTGCGCTACGACCCGGCGACGAACCGTTCGGTGGTTTACGGCGCTTCGTACGGACTTGACGTGGTCGAGTTCAGCGACGGAGCCTATTTTTACGACCGGGAGCGGGGAAAACTGCTTTTCGGCGGGATCAACGGCTTCGTGGTCATCTCCGACAGCGGGGATTCCGAAGCGGCCTCCTACATGCCGCCTATCCGGTTCCGCGAGGTGAGGGCCAACGGCGAGTCGTACGATGTCGGGGCGCTGATGCGCCGGGGGCGGATGGTGCTGCGGCATCATCAGAATGCTTTCAGTCTTTCGATCGCGGCGCTGGATTACGTCAACGGCAGCAATTATTCCTATTTTTACAATATCGAGGGACTGGACGGCGACTGGCATGACAATTACCACAGCAACACGCTGGCCTTCGCTGCGTTTCCCACGGGCCGCTATACGCTCGGGGTGCGCTACCGGAACAATACGACCGGGGAGTGGAGTCCCGTCAGCCGCCTGCCGATCCGCGTGCTGGCTCCGCCCTACGCCTCGACCTGGGCC
>JAEZTA010000010.1 GCA_023443765.1 Bacteroidota bacterium
CGCGCCGCTTCGTTTGGAGCGAGTCGAACCCTTACTTCTTCCGGGGTACTGCGGGCGAAGGTATCGGCGGTCCGCATATCGGTTACGACATGATCTGGCCGATGAGCATCATGATGAAGGCCTTCACATCGACGGACGACGCCGAGATCAAACGCTGCATCGAGATGCTTCTGACGACGGATGCCGGTACGGGCTTCATGCACGAGTCTTTCCACAAAAATAACCCCGCGAAGTTCACGCGTTCGTGGTTTGCGTGGCAGAACACGTTGTTCGGAGAGTTGATCCTCAAACTGGTTAATGAAGGCAAGACGGAGCTGCTGAACAGCATCACGGTCGAGTAAGCAGGAATTATCAATAGACGAACAGCCGGAGTTTTCGCTCCGGCTGTTCGTTTTTAGAGATTCCTGAAGGGATACGGATATTCGGTCCCGAAGGTCTTCTTATATTCGAGCACGAATGCCTGATAACGGCTGCGGGCCTCTTCGCTGCGTTTCAGCCGGTTGAGCGACCGGACAAGGTAGGTGAGGGCCTGATCGTTGAGCGGGTCGATGCAGAAGACGGCTTCGGCCAGCGCGAGCGTCGATCCGTAATCCTCCTCCGCAAAACATTCTTCCATTTCGAGTTGCAGAGCGGGTTCCAGCGTGCGTTCCACCTCCTCCTTGAACGAGTCGAAGAGCGGTTGGTCGTCGTGTTTCAGGAATTTTCCGCGCGAAAGCAGCTGGATCAGTTCTGCCCGGTTCTCCCCGATCTGCCCGGCCGAGATGATCTCCATGCAGCGCGTGTAGTCGCAGTAGAAAGCCGGACCCTGCACGAGGCGGAAGCAGCCTTTGTTGTAAACCAGTTCCACATCGTCCAGTTCGCTGAGCGTCTTGCGCAGGTGGTTGATCGTCACGCCGCGCGAATTTTTCACTTTGTCCTCCGGTTTGTCCGGCCACAGCAGCGTGCTGAGCCGCTGCGAGGAGATGCCGTCCCCGAGGCTGTTTTGCAGCACGAGGCAGAAAATCTGCCGCTGCCGCATGGTGAACAGGTAGGTTATGTCGCGGTTGTGGCGGTCGCGGACCATGAAATCTCCGAACAGGCAGATCGAATTGGGGCGTGCCGATGTCTCCGCAGCCAGTGTTTCGTCCGGGGCTTCACCCGGCGTTTTGCATGCCGACCTGCGGCGCCATACAATCCCCCCCCCGATTGCAGCCGCTCCTAACGCTATGATTAACACCGCCGTCCAGGGTGTCCCTGCGCTTCGTGGTTTGGCGTGGCTGGCCAGCTCCTCGGCCGAGATTGGCGGGAATGCCAGCCGGTAGACCTTCATGCGCGACTGGATGTCGTCGTCGAATTCCTGTACCGTGGCGAACAGGTCGTCCTGCTGCGCGTCGTAGTAGAGGTTGGCGTTGGTCGTGATCTTGTCGGACCGGATCGGGATCGAGTCGCTCAGAATCTCGTAACTGCCGTCTGCGATCGAGAACCGGTAGAGGCGCAGGTAGGAGTTCGAAACGCTCTCGGGATAGCAGAGCGTATAGAAACACGAATCGTTGAGGATCACCATGTTGCGCACGGGAACTGAGTTGGTCTTCTGCCACGGTATTTCCCAGAGCTTCGAGATGCGTCCCGTCGTGAGGTCCAGCCGGTGCAGGTCGTAGAAATAGTAACGCCCGACGGACTGGTCGCCCGACTCGTTGCCCATGCCGCCGAAGACGTAGATCGAGTTGTTCTGCTTCAGGTAGCCCACCGAGGAGAAATAGCGCGGGAAAAGCGGGTCGCCGCTGAATTCGCCCAATGGTTCCCAGTGTTTCGTCTTGAGGTCGTAGGTGTGGAATTCGCGGCTGTAACTCATGTTACCGAATCCGCCGAAGATCGTGTAACGCCCCTGCTCGGGGTCGAAATAGCAGCCGTGGTGGTGCAGCTGCGTCGGCATGTGCTCGTGGCACTCGGTGCTCCAGCGGTAGGTGTCCAGGTCGAGGCACGCCATGGCGGGGCTGTCCGCAGGCTGGGTGTCGTCGTAAACTTCGTAGGCGTAGAGCTTGTTGTGCACGGGGTCGATGAAGTTCATCCCGAGCACCAGTTTCAGGGGGCACCGTTCGGCGAAGCGGTGCATTTCGGTCTGCTCCGTGCGGACGTTATATATAAATAAAGTGTCCCGGTTGAAATAGTAAATCTCCTTGCGTCGGGGATTGTAGTTGGTCCCGGCGACGCTCTGCGAGGCGAACGCCGCCCGGTAACGCCAGTGGTAGGCGTCGTTGATCAGCCATTCGGGATTCTGGACCCGGCCCTGCGGGCGGCCTTTCGTGTCGTAGACCGTATTGCCTTCGTTCTGGCACAGTTCGAACGTATAACCTTTGCTGTTGCCGACCGTGAGGTTCTGGATGGCGAACGAGGGAACGTCGATGATGTGGTCGCTCTTGCCGAAGATGATGACCGGGTTGTAGGTGTCCGGCAATTCCGTCTCTGTCGCCGTGAAACTGCGGTTGTGGATGGTCAGCGTGATCGAGTCGCCTTTCAGGTCGAAGGCGAGTTTCATGCGGAACCAATGGGCGTCGAGCAGCTCTTTCCGGTCGATCTTCGCCGTTATCAGGTTGCATTTTCCCTCTTCGTTGAGTTTGAAGCAGTCGTCGCCCTGCCCGTCGTAAAACAGGTTGTAAATTTTGTCGCTCTTCTGGTTCTTGATGCGCAGGATGTAGCCGATCTCGGTCACCGGGTAGAGCCGGATGTCGAATTCGATGTCGAAGCGATCGGCGAACGTCGGGATGCGTCCGTCGAAGACGTTGTATGAGGTCCGTTTGTCAATCGGCAGCTCGGCGCTGTTGAACTTCAGACCCTGCGCCGAAGCGGCCTGAGCCGCAGCCAGCACGATGAAAAGGAGTGTTGTATAGTAGTGTCTGCCCATGACGCGTTTGGAGATTCGGTCTTACAAAGATAATAATTTATTGGAAATATGGAAATTTTTTATCAGCCGGCCCTTCCGGATTCCGTTCCGATTACTAATTTCGCGCCTCGTTCGGACCACAAAAAAGTCTCATCGCAGGGTTAAAAAGATACGGATTAATGATTTTTTTTGGCAATTAACCGGATTTTAACCCTGTAATTAACCTCTCGCACCTCAATTTTACAGTAAAAATACAGGCGGCGGGAGATTGAGGCCAAAGTCGAACAAACGCCTTTTGATTTTTAAATTTTTTATTAAAAACTTACTAACAACTTAAAACTATGAGATTAAACAGACTATTGCGAACATTCGCGTTTACGGCGCTCCTCGGAGGGCTGGCTGTTTCGGTAAGCTCCTGTAAGGACGATGAGACGAAGGGAGAGACGGAAAAGACGATCGGAGAGGTCTCGGGCGTTGTGACGGACGACGAGGGTAACGTGCTCGGAGGTGTCGAAGTGTCGATTGCCGATATCGTAGATTTGACGGAAACGAGCGTGACGGCTACGACCACCACGGCGGAGGACGGCCGTTATACCCTGACTAATGTGCTCGTAGGCCCGCACATGATCACCTGCAAACTGGCAACTTACCAGACCACGAGCGTGACGCTCAAACCGCAGAAATTCAACGCCGATGCGAAGGCTACGGTCAATATCGAGATGCGTTACGCCGCGGCGAAGATCACGGGTACGGTTCTCGACGCCCGCAACGAGGGCGCTCCGCTGGCCGGCGTCAAGGTCGTCATCAGCGAAACCCAGTCGGCGGTTACGGATGCCTCCGGTAAATACGAGATCGCCAGCCTGCCGCTCGATGCCTATGAAGTGACCTTCTCGCTGAAGGATTACGCGACGGTTACCAAGAAGATCGGCCGCGACGCCTTCGTGAATTATGAAGCTTCCCTCGATGTTGTCATGGGCAGCCCCGAGGTACTCCGCGGCAAGACGGCGTTCGACCTGCGCGATGCCGACAAGTGGTATTACAGCGAATACCGCGGCGGTGGAAACGATACGAGCTACCCGCACTGGGATTGGTCGACCGACTATATGGCCGCACTCGATTTTGTGGGCGCATGGGAGGAGCAGAACGAAGGTACGACGCTCCAGATCCGCAACGACGCCGCCAATCAGAAGAACCCCATCGATACGGAAGTCTTCGACTCCTATGTATATGGCAGCAAGCTGATCACCGAAGATAACAAAATCATGACCCTTCAGGTGCGCACGCACAATGCCGATTCCGAGAATCCCGCAGTGTTCGGCGTACAGGTCATCGACCTCGCGGCCGCTGAACCCACTGCCGTGAAGATCGGCGACAACGAAAGTTACGGCTCGGATTCCTACAAATCCTTCAGCTTCGACCTGAGCGACTATGTCGGCAAGGAGGTTGTGATCGCCGTGGGTATCTACCGCGTCAAGACGGGCGACTACTGGAAGCAGCTGGTACTGCGCCGCATCGCCTTCTCGAACACGAAAATCGACGGCTGGAACTACATCACGGGTACGGCTGTCAACGACGAACTCCGGGATTGGAAGCTGACCATGGAGATGGTTCGCTCGACGATGCCGCAGGTCAAGAAGTCGTTCAGCGGCATCACCGTCTGCGAAGGCAATAAGGACAAGGGTAACCGCCAGGTTGCTTACCACTCGTGGCGCGACAACGACCACATTGCTGCCGAATGGTCGTTCGTTCCCCGCATGAAGGACCCGGAACCGTTTCCCGGCGAGGGTTATGTCATCAAGACGCGTGGCGGCGGCACGGCAGTCAATACGACCGAGCCGGAGGCTTACCTCTATGCGAAGTTCTCGATTGCCGAGGGCAACAACAAACTGACGCTGCGTATCCGCAACTTCGCCGGGGAAGCCACGTTCTTCAAGATCACGGCGATCAAAAACGACGGTACGGTAGAACATATCGCTCCGGCGTCGAATACGGCCGCATCGTCTTCGGCTGCCCCGAACGGATGCTGGAAATTCGTCCACCAGAACGGCGGCCCCGGCAACCCGGACGCGTATGCGAAATTCGTTTACGACCTTTCGAAGTTCAACGGGGAAGATGTGGTGCTGGTGCTCGGCGTTTACAAGGGCGAGGACAACGGCACGGAGAGCAAAGTCTGCATTTACAACGCAGAGATGAACTAATCTGAAAAAATCCTGCGCTTTTGGGGGCATCCTTCCCTCCGGCCGACCTTCGGGCTGCGGCGGACGGACGGATGCCCCGGGAAGCCGGGACCGATAACCTTAACTTATGAAAAAAATCATTTCTTTTGCGCTCAGTTCGCTGATGCTGACCACCGTTGCGTGCAGCAAGACGAACGAGCCCGACAATACGGTTCGCATTCCCGAGACGCCGTCCGAACAGTCCGTGCAGAACATGACGCGTGCCATGGCGCTGGTCGACCGGGCGATAGAATGCTATTTCGAAGGCTCCGGCATGACCATGTCGCGCTACTACAACCCTTTCACGGGGACCAGCCCTGATGAGAAAGCCAGCGTCTGGATGTACGGGTCGTCGATCGAGGCTGTCAACGCCATCCTCCGCGGCCTGAAGACCCAGCAGCGCGAGGGTATTCCGGAACTCTACGACCAGCACTTCCAGCGTTACACCGAGCTGCTGGCCCAACTCTACGAAAATGCCGATTACTACCTGGGAACCTTCACCCTGACCTCGTTCACGCAGACCAAGAAATGGACGGTCTACGGCGTGAACCGCGGCAGCGACAAGGGTTCGGCGCAGGTCGACGGTGTCCTCAACGTCTACGACGACCAGCAGTGGCTGATCCGTGAGTTCATCGAGGCCTATAAGCTGACGGGTGACAAGACCTACCTCGAAAAGGCCGAGTACCTGACCGAGTATGTGCTCGACGGCTGGGACTGCACGCTCAACGCGGACGGCGACGAGAACGGCGGTATTCCGTGGGGACCCGGCTACACGACCAAGCATTCGTGCAGCAACGGCCCGATGGTCAGCCCGCTGGTGTGGCTCTATGAGATTTACAAGAATAAGGACGACGAGACCACGCACCGCTTCATCGACATCGACAAGAAGCGCAAGAGCGAGACGGTCAAGAAGAGCCGCTACTACCTCGACTTTGCCAAGAAGATCTACGACTGGCAGAAGACGATCCTGCTCCGCGAGGACGGTGTTTACCACGACATGCGCGGCGGATGCGTTCCCAACTGCGACGTGGCTTACGAATGGGTCGGCGGCGTGCGCTACCGCGCCAACACCCAGCTCACGCGCAGCGAAGGCGAAGCGCTCTCCTACAACTGCGGCACGATGCTTTCGGGCGCTGCCGACCTCTACCGCGTAACCCGCCTGGGCGAATACCTCGAAGATTTCCAGCGGCTTTCCGACACCAGCTTCAACTACTTCGGCAAGCTCAACCAGAACGTTCCGGGCTACTATACCTACAGCGTCCTGGGCTTCAACGACTGGTTCAACGGCGTGATGATGCGCGGCTGGGTCGACGGACATAAGTACTACCCGTCGGTTTCGGCGCCCCTCGCCAGCTTCCAGGCCAACCTCGACTATGCCTGGTCGCACTTCCTGCGCAACGGTCTGCTGCCTACCAACCTGCTCGTAGGCTGGAACCAGGACCGCGGCAAGAACAATGTCGACGGACAGTTCATCTTTGCCTATGCCGCAGAGTATGCCGGACTGGCCCGCTACGAATTAGAAAAGTAACCCAACTTAAAACCGAATGATTATGGAGAATATTTCACATCCGCGGCGGGGCTTCTTCGGCCTGCTGATGAGTCTCCTCCTTGTTTTTGCAACCTCCGCGGCGTGGGCGCAGAACACAGCGGTGACCGGAGTCGTGACCGACAGCAACAATGAACCGGTCGTCGGCGCCACCGTCGTCGCCAAAAATACGAATATCGGTACGGTGACCGACGGCGAAGGCCGCTATATGATCAACGTTCCGGCCAATGCGACGCTTGCATTCTCGTTCGTGGGCCTCACGCCCCGGGAAGAGAAGGTCAACGGCCGTACGACGATCAACGTCGTGCTCGGCAGCGACGAAACGCTGATCAACGACGTTGTGGTCGTGGGTTACGGCGTCCAGAAACGCGGTTCGATCACGGGAGCCGTGGCTGCCGTCCGGGGTTCGGAGATGATCCACACCAAGAGTGAGAACCCCCAGAACATGCTCACGGGCCGCGTGGCCGGTGTGCGCGTCTGGCAGAAGAGTTCCGAGCCGGGAACCTACAACGCCAACTTCGACATCCGCGGCCTGGGCAGCCCGCTGGTGATCATCGACGGTATTCCCCGCTCGGTCGAGGACTTCCAGCGCATGAACCCCAGCGACATCGACGACGTTTCGGTGCTGAAGGATGCCGCTGCGGCCATCTACGGTCTGCGCGCCGCCAACGGCGTCGTGCTCGTCACCACCAAGAAGGGCCAGCAGGGCCGGGCGAAGGTGAGCTACAACGGTTCCTATACGTTTCAGGTTCCCTCGAAGATGCCCAAACTGGCCGACGCTTTCGGAACCATGACGCTCTACAACGAAATGGCGATGAACAAGGTCAGCGGCGGCGCTCCCGTCTACAATGAGAAGGATTTCGAGGACTACCGCACCGGCGTACGCCGTACGACCGACTGGAACAGCCTGATTTTCTCCGATTTCGCCCCGCAGACGCAGCACGATGTCAGCATCTCGGGCGGCAGCGAGAAGACGCAGTATTTCGTCAGCCTGGGTTATTTCTACCAGGAAGGTTTCTTCCGCTCGGGCGACCTCAATTACGACAAGTACAACCTGCGTTCGAACCTCACGACCGAGATTTTCAGGGGCCTGACCTTCGACCTGAAGATCAACGGCATGGCCGACGAGCGCAACAATCCCTATTCGACCTCGACGGACATCATCCGCAACTACTGGCGTCAGGGCGTGCTTTTCCCCGCCTATGCCGATCCCGAGAACACGATGCTCAACTACGAAGGCCTCGACCTCGACGAGAACACCGTGGCCAAGATGACCTCCGACGTTTCGGGTTACCGCAAATACAAGCAGAAGTCGTTCCAGTCGTCAGCGTCGCTGACCTATGACCTCGGTACGCTGACCCATGCCCTGCAGGGCCTTTCGCTCAAGGGAATGCTCAGCTACGACTACCGCATGGACAACAACGAACTCTTCCAGCGCGAGTACTCGCTCTACGCTCCCGATCCCGCTACGGGAAGTTACCTCCAGAAGACCTATGCCAACAGCCAGCCCAATCGCCTCAAGCGCGAGTTCTACGACCGCCAGCAGACCCTGGGCCAGATCACGATCAACTACGACCGTACGTTTAACAGCGTCCACAAGGTCGGCGCACTGGTCGGCTGGGAGGTCCAGAAGATCAAGGGCGACAACTTCTACGCCCAGCGCGAGCTGGCCTTCGCAACGCCTTACCTGTTCAACGGTACGGATACCAACAAGGACAGCGGCGCCAATTCCGGCAGCATCTACGAAAAAGCCTACGGCGCACTGATCGGTCGTATCAACTATGCTTACGACGACCGTTACCTGCTCGAAGCGCAGTTCCGCTACGACGGTTCTTCGCAGTTCGCCAAGGGTCACCGCTGGGGCTTCTTCCCCTCGATTTCCGCCGGATGGCGCATTTCCGAGGAGCCTTTCTTCAAATCCTGCTCGGCCCTCTCGTTCATCAACCAGTTCAAGCTCCGCGCCAGCTACGGCGAAATGGGTGACGATACCGGTGCCGAATACGACTGGGTGATGGGTTATACCTATCCCTCGACGAACTCCAACGGCGAAAACGGTTATTATAACCAGTATGCCCCGGGCTATATCTTCGGCGGCAACGTTGTCATGGGCGTCGATCCGAAGGCCATCCCGAATATCGGCATTTCGTGGTTTACGGCCCGCACGTTCAACGTCGGCGTCGACTTCGAGGCGTGGAACGGCCTGCTGGGCATTTCGTTCGACTACTTCGACCGCCACATGTCGGGCCTGTACGCTCGTCCGGACGGCGATTTCCAGTCGGTTATCGGTGCCACGGCCCCGCGCCTGAATGCCAACAGCAGCCGCAACATGGGTCTGGAACTTCAGATCACCCACCGCAACCGGGTCGGCGAATTCTCCTACGACCTGCGGGGTATCGCCACCGTCACGCGTAACAAATACCTCAAGGCGGTTCAGAACGGCGGTTACGGCAACTCCTACGACCGCTGGCGCAACGACAACCTGAACAACCGCTTCCAGGGCGTGCAGTTCGGTTACGAGTCGGCTGGGCGTTACCAGGACTGGAACGACATCTGGAACTACCCGATCTACAAGGACAACAACATCCTGCCGGGTGACTACAAATACGTTGACTGGAACGGCGACGGTGAGATCAACTCGCTCGACGAACATCCCTTCGCCTTCGACCAGACGCCGTGGCTCAACTTCAGCCTCAACTTCTCCTGCTCATGGAAGGGCCTCGACCTGAGCATGCTCTTCCAGGGTTCGGCGCTGGGTTCGATGCAGTACCAGGAGCCGCTCTACTCCATCTGGGGTAAGGACGGCGGCGGCGCGCTGGAGCAGTTCCTCGACCGCTGGCATCCCGTCGATCCGACGGCCGATCCCTATGCGCCCTCCACAAAGTGGACCGACGGCCATTATGCCTATACGGGCCACTCGCCCCTTGCCAACTCGGAATTCAACCGTGTGAGCACCGCCTACCTGCGTCTGAAGAGCCTTGAACTGGGCTATACGATTCCGCGTATCAGCAAATTCTCGGCAGTGAGCCTGCGCGTGTATGCCAATGCCTACAACCTCTTCACGATCACTGGGGTGAAATTCGTCGATCCCGAGCATCCGGACGACGACCTGGGTCGCCTCTACCCGCTGAACAGGACCTACACGCTGGGACTTGCACTCTCGTTCTAACAGATCACAACGTTGAGAATTACAAATCTGACACTTATGAAAAAGACACTGATAGCTTCTTTGTGCGGACTGTTGCTGGCCACCTCGTGTGTGGACCTCGACCTTGCGCCGAAGAATATTGTGACTGCCGACGACCTGCTGTCGAACGAAGCCGGTATGGAGATTTACCTGGCCCGCATGTACAGTCACATGCCTTTCGAGGATTTCAAATACATGGCCCAGTGGGGTTATGAGTACAACGGCTGGCTGGCCGCCATGGGCATCGAAGGCACGGGCGAAGCCGTCAACCGCGACGGTATCTGTACGGCGTTCACCGGCGAGCGCACGGCCTACTGGGGCGATGCGTTCAAACTCCTGCGCGATGCCAACTACCTGCTCGAAACGCTGCCCAAATACCGGGGATCGTTCGGCGAGGTGACCTACAACCACTACCTGGGCGAAGCCTACTACGTACGCGCCACGGTGTTCTACGCCATGGCCCGGCGTTTCGGCGGCGTGCCCCTCGTGACGCACGTGATCGACTACCCGGCCTCGGCCAGCGAACTCGAAGTTCCCCGCGCATCCGAGGAGGAGACGTGGAACCAGGTGCTTTCGGACTACGACAACGCCATCGCGCTGCTCATGCCCAAGCTCGAATCGTCCAAGAAGGGTTATACCAACCGCTATATCGCCTTGGCCTTCAAGTCGGAAGCGATGCTCTACGCCGGTAGTGTGGCCAAGTACAACGAGACCGTGACGGGCCGCCTGACGGGACTGGGCCGTAAGACGGGCGTCCGCGTCATGGGCTTCGACTCGAATACCTGGGAGGCCGCTTCGAAAAAGTACTTCACCGAGGCCTACAAGGCTGCGCGTGAGGTGATGGCCGACGGCGGTTACTCGCTCTACAAGAAGAAATGGTCGGCAACCAACCGCGAGGCGCAGTACCAGAACATGGTCGACATGTTCAGCGACCTCACAAGCCCCGAGAACATCTACGTCAAGGAGTACGTTTACCCGACGCTGACCCATAGTTACGACGCTTACAGCTCGACGTTCTACTTCCGTGCGCCGCTGTCGGCCGGAACCTGCCCGACGCTCGATTTCATCGAACTCTTCGACGGCTTCGACCGCTACCGCGACGGTACGCTCAAGGTGACCGACGGCGTTTCGAACACGCAGGGCAACTACCTGATGTTCGACAAACCGATGGACTTCTTCGCCAATGCCGAGCCGCGCCTGCGTGCCTATGTCATCTTCCCGGGCGACATGTTCAAGAACCGTGAGAACGAGACCCGCGCCGGAATCTATACCGGTTCGACGCCCATCAAACCGTTCTTCAACGACTATTCGTACAGCGCTGCTGAAACGACCTACCAGAAGCTCGACCTCTATACCAGCGCCAAGACGCTCCACATGAGCGCCAAGAGCACGGGCCAGGATTCGCTTGTCGTCAAGGGCGTCAAGATGTCCGTCGCCGGTGAGAACGGTCCGTTCTACGAGGACGGCGAGGCCAACCTGACGGGCTTCTACGGCCGCAAGTGGCTCAACCCCGATCCGTCGTTCACGGCCAAGGAGGGTAACTCGGCCCAGCCGTTCATCCTGATGCGCTATGCCGAGGTGCTGCTCAACGCCGCCGAAGCCGCCGTCGAACTGGCCATGGCCGGTGTGGCTTCGCCCGACGGAGCAGACCTATCGAAGGTGGCTACGGATGCCGTGAACGAAATCCGCGAGCGTGCCGGAGCCGAACTGCTGAAGACCAACATCGCCCCGACCAGCACGGGCCGCGACATCGTCCGCAAGGAGCGCCGCAAGGAGCTTGCGTTGGAGCACAAGATCAAATGGGACCTGCGCCGCTGGCGTGTATGGCACTATGAGGGCCGCGACGGATTCTGGGGCGAAACCCGCGACAAGGATTTCTACAGCAACAACTCGAACTACCGTTTCCGCGGTCTCTATCCGTTCTACTCGACTCAGGCCGACAAGTACTTCTTCGACGCCCATTTCCAGTGGATCAGCCTGAAGACCTTCAACTATTCGGTCCTCGACTACTATTTCGCCATCCCGAGCGGTGAGGTCTCGAAGAGCCCCGTGATCGACCAGCAGCCGAACCGTTAACCTTAAGATACGCAGATTATGAAAAAGATAGCATTATACAGTTTATTGTGCGCTTCGCTCGCGTTCACTTCGTGCGAGATTTTCGAGATCGACAATGCCGAAGCGCCTGCCGAAACGCTGCGCGGCGAAGTGGTCGACGTGGCCACGGGCAAACCCGTGCTGACCGACCAGGGCAGCGAGGGAATCCGCGTGCGCCTGCTGGAACTGAGCTGGGGCGAGAACGTCCAGCCCAATCCCGACTTCTTCTGCATGCCTGACGGTACGTTCCAGAACACGAAAATCTTCAAGGGCGAATACAACGTCCGTGTCGACGGCCCGTTCATCCCGCTGGTCCGCGAGGACGAGCGCGGCGTGCCTCTGGCCGACGAGACGCAGACCCTGCAGATCAGCGGCGTGAAGAACGTCCGCTTTGAGGTCGAGCCTTTCCTCAATGTCGAGTTCGTGGACTTCCCGATGGTCAGCGACGGTAAGATTTCGGCCAAGGTCCGCGTGACGCGCGGCGTCTCGAACGCCACCTTCCGCGAGAAGATCGAGCCGATGGGCGGCTGGAAGGACGAGTTCCTCAACGTGACCGACATCCAGTTGTTCGTCAGCTATTCGTCGAGCGTGGGCTACCGCTCGCGCGACGAACGCTGGTCGAACAAGATCGAATATACGGGGTCCGCTTTCAACGAATTCCTGGGTGAGCCCGTAACCATCCGCTCGCAGGGTTATGTCCCCTCGGGCCGTAAGGTCTTCGTCCGTGCCGCCGCGCGCATCAACTACGACACGCCCGTCGGCAGCGGCACCCGCCGCTGGAATTACAGCGAACCGATGGAAGTGATTATTCCGTAAAACCTGTTGCATACGAGTTTAAGGTTTAAAGTTATCTTCGCTAAGAACCTGACTTTAAACCTTAAACTTTTTTTCACACCGACTGTTATAACAATCAGCCATGAAGAAACTTTGGATTTTTTGCCTGCTGGCCGCCGGCTTTGCTTTTCCGGTCGCGGCGCGGCAACCCGACGATGTCAAGACTACTTTCCAGTCCTCCCGCGAGTGGAGGCCCACGATCGACAACCGTGCCGATGCCGTGATGGTCTACGGCGTGGGCGGAAACCCCTCGGACCGCTCGAAACGCATCTCCTTCGAAGACCGCGTCGCCTCGTGGCGCGAACGGGGTTATACGACCCATTTCATGACCGGAATCGCCTGGGGCGAATACCAGGACTATTTCACCGGTAAGTGGGACGGCAAGTGGCATCTCGACGAAGGGCAGGTGCAGCGCAGCGGCGACACGATCTGGCACGGCCACCTCGTGCCCTATATCGTGCCGTCGGAGAACTACCTCCGCTACCTCAAGGAGCGGCACGTGAAACGCGTGATCGACGCGGGCATCGACGCCATCTTCATGGAGGAGCCCGAATTCTGGGCCCGTGCCGGATACAGCGAGGCGTTCAAACGCGAGTGGAAAGCCTTCTACGGCTTCGATTGGCGTCCGCAGCACGAATCGCCCGAGAACACCTACCTGGCCAACAAACTCAAGTACCACCTCTACTACCGCGCCCTGAACGAGGTCTTCACCTACGCCAAGGAGTACGGCCGGAGCAAGGGTATGGACGTGAAATGTTACGTCCCGACCCACTCGCTGGTCAACTATTCGCAGTGGCAGATCGTCAGTCCCGAAGCGAGCCTCGCATCGCTGCCCTGCGTCGACGGCTATATCGCGCAGGTCTGGACCGGTACCTCGCGCGAACCGAACTACTTCGACGGCACGCTCCGCGAGCGCGTCTTCGAAACCGCCTACCTCGAATACGGCTCGATGGAGTCGATGACCGCCCCCACGGGCCGCAAGATGTTCTTCCTGACGGACCCCATCGAGGACTGGGCGCGCGACTGGGCCGATTACAAAAAGAATTACCAGGCCACCTTCACCGCACAACTGCTCTACCCCCAGATCGCCGACTACGAGGTGATGCCGTGGCCCGAACGCATCTACGAAGGACTCTATAAAACCAGTCCCGACAGCGACGTGAAGGAGCGCATCCCGCGCCATTACTCGACGCAGATGCAGGTGATGATCAACGCCCTGAACTCGATGCCTGCCACCGAAAACCGCCTGACCGGTTCGGCAGGAATCAGCGTCCTGATGGCCAATTCGCTGATGTTCCAGCGTTTTCCGACCCATGCCGGTTACGAGGACCCCCAGCTGGCCAACTTCTACGGCCTGACGCTTCCGCTGCTCAAGCGCGGCGTGCCCGTGAAGACCGTGCATATCGAGAACCTCGGTTATCGGGAGGCGCTGGCCGAAACGAAGGTGCTGCTGATGACCTATTCGAACCTGAAACCCCTGTCGCCCGAAGCCCATACGCAGCTGGCCGGGTGGGTGAAGGCGGGCGGCATCGTGGTCTACTGCGGCCGCGACGACGACCCGTTCCAGACGGTGAGCGAGTGGTGGAACAGCAACGGGAACGCCTATGCCGCTCCCGCCGACCACCTCTTTGCGCAGATGGGCATTCCCGCCGCTGCGCCCGAAGGCGAATACCATTACGGAAAAGGCGTCGTCCGCATCCTGCGCGCCGACCCCAAGGAGTTCGTGCTCACGAAGGGCGGCGACGGCGAACTGATCGCCGCTGTGAAATCGCTCTACGAAGGGAAAGCGAAGGCCGGGGAACTGGCGTTTAAAAATAATTTCTACCTTCAGCGTGGTGTCTACGACCTGGTGGCCGTGCTCGACGAGAGCGTCGGCGACGCGCCCTACACGCTGCGCGGTACGCTGATCGACCTCTACGATCCCGAACTGCCCGTCTGCTCGGAACGCACGATCCGCCCGGGTGAACAGGGTCTTTTCGTCAATGTCGACCGCGTTGCGCAGAAACAGCGCCCGCAGGTGCTTGCTGCTGCCGGCCGTGCCTACGACGAGAAAATCTCCGGTCGCAATTACACGTTTGTAGTTAAAAGTCCCGTCGAAACCACCTGTGTAGCCCGTGTACTGCTTCCGAAGCAGCCCCGGAGTGTGAAGGTCGGCGGGCAGGAGGTCTATACCCCTGCCGAATGGGATGCCGTGAGCCGGACCTACCGGTTGCGCTTCGAGAACGATCCCGACGGTGTGGCCGTTGAGATCGCATGGTAAACCGAGAACTACTAATATCTAATTTTCATACATGAAAAATCCCTTTTTATTCCTGATTCCCCTCGCTGCCGCCGCCTGTGCCGGGCAGGGAGCGACGACGGGTGAAGTCGTCAAGAACGAACTCCGGGCCCCGGCCTATCCGCTCGTCACGATCGACCCCTACACCAGCGCCTGGTCGATGTCCGACAACCTCTACGACGGTTCGGTCAAGCACTGGACCGGCAAGGATTTCCCGCTGATCGGCGCCTTGAAGGTCGACGGCGTGGTCTACCGTTTCATGGGCACCGAGGACCTCGAACTGCTGCCCGTCGTTCCGACTTCGGAGCAGGGCGACTGGGTGGGCCGCTGGACGACCGTGAAGCCTGCCGGCGACTGGAAAGCGCCCGTCTATAACGACGCTTCGTGGAAGAGCGACCGCGGCGCCTTCGGCACGAAAATCAACGAGCCTACGGCCAAGACCGACTGGACGACCGAAAATATCTGGGTGCGCCGTACGGTGACGCTCGACGAGGACCTTGCCGGGAAGCAAATCTTCCTGGAGTTCTCCAACGACGACGATGCCATCTTCTACGTGAACGGCGTCGAAGTCCATAATACGGGTTCGACCTGCAACAAAAACGCCATGGTGAAACTCCCCGAGGCCGTCGTTGCGACGCTCCGCAAGGGCGAGAACCTGATCGCCGCCGAGTGCCGCAACCCGGTGGGAAACGGCCTGCTGGACTTCGGCCTGCTGACCCCGAAAGAGACGCAGACATCGCTCGAAAAAACCGCCGTGCAGACCTCCGTCGACGTGCAGGCCACGCAGACGCACTATGCCTTCACGTGTGGCGATGTCAACCTCGAACTGACCTTCTCGGCGCCGCTTTTCCTCGACGACCTCGCCCTGATCAGCCGCCCGGTCAACTACCTGACCTACCGTGTCACCGCTGCCGACGGCAAACCCCACGAACTGGAACTCTACATCGAGGCATCGCCCCGCTGGGCGCTCGACCAGCCCTACCAGGAGTCGCAGAGCGAGTGCTTCGAGAAGGACGGCCTCGTCTGCCTCAAGTCGGGCAGCAAGGAGCAGAACATTCTGGCCAAGCGCGGCGACCACGTGCGTATCGACTGGGGTTATTTCTACCTCGCGGCTGAGAAGGAAAATACCCGGGGCATGGTCGGCAACAGCGACGGCCTGCGTTCGGCCTTTATCGCCGGAACCTCCGACCTGGCAGCCACTTCGGGCGAGAACGGCTCGGCCCGCATGGCGCTCGTGCGCGACCTGGGCGATGCCCGGGACGCTGCGGGCAAAATCCTGATCGCCTACGACGACATCTGGTCGATCCAGTATTTCGGCGAGAACCTGCGTCCTTACTGGAACGCCGACGGCACGCGCACGATCTTCGACGAGCTGAAAGCCGCCGACAAGGAGTACGCGTCGCTGCTTAAGCGGTGCTACGCCTTCGACAAGGAATTGATGGCCGAGGCAACCGAGGCCGGAGGCCGCCGCTACGCCGAACTCTGCGCGCTGGCCTACCGCCAGTCGATCGCCGCCCACAAGCTGGTTAAAGCCCCCAACGGCGACCTGCTCTGGCTCTCGAAGGAGAACGACAGCAACGGTTCGATCGGTACGGTCGACATCACCTATCCCTCTTCGCCGCTCTTCCTGTATTACAATACCGAGTTGGCCAAAGGGCTGATGAACCACATCTATTATTACAGCGAGAGCGGCCGCTGGACCAAGCCCTTCCCTGCGCACGACGTGGGGACCTACCCGCAGGCCAACGGCCAGACCTATGGCGGCGACATGCCCATCGAGGAGGCCGGCAACATGCTGGTGCTGACCGCTGCGGTCTGCACGATGGACGGCTCGGCGGCTTATGCCGAGAAGCACTGGGATACGCTGACCACATGGACCGACTACCTCGTCGAGAAGGGCCTCGATCCCGAAAACCAGCTTTGTACCGACGATTTCGCGGGTCACTTCGCCCATAACGCCAACCTTTCGGTCAAGGCCATCGTCGGCATCGCCTGCTACGGCCGCATGGCCGGGATGCTGGGCAAGCACGACGTTGCCGAAAAATATACCGCCAAGGCGCGCGAACTGGCGAAGGAGTGGGTGAAAATGGCCGACGATGGCGACCACTACCGCCTGACGTTCGACAAGCCCGGCACATGGAGCCAGAAATACAATCTTGTGTGGGACAAGCTGCTGAATCTTAATGTCTTCCCCGAAGAGGTCGCTCCGAAGGAACTGGCCTACTACCTGACAAAGCAGAACCGCTACGGCCTGCCGCTGGACAACCGTGAGACCTATACCAAGGCCGACTGGATCGTCTGGACTGCGACAATGGCCGACGACAGGGCTACTTTCGAGCGTTTCATCGACCCGATGTACGACTTCATGAACCAGACCGTCGACCGCGTGCCGATGTCCGACTGGTTCTTCACCGACAAACCCAACCGCCGCGGTTTTATGACGCGCGCCGTTGTGGGAGGTTACTGGATCAAGATGCTGGAACCGAAAATCAGGAAATAAATGAAACGTACCCTCGCATTCCTTTTGGGAATCATCCTGTTAGCCGGCTGCTGCCCGAAGCCTGCCGCACCTGCCGCCGATCCGGTGGATTACGTCTCGACGCTGGTCGGCACGCAGTCGAAATACGAGCTTTCGACCGGCAACACCTATCCGGCCATCGCCCGGCCGTGGGGCATGAACTTCTGGACGCCCCAGACCGGCAAGATGGGCAACGGCTGGACCTATACCTACACCGACGACAAGATCCGGGGCTTCAAACAGACCCACCAGCCCTCGCCGTGGATCAACGACTACGGCCAGTTTGCCCTGATGCCCGTCACCTCCGGCCCGGCGTTCGACGAGGACGCCCGCGCCAGCTGGTTCTCGCATAAGGCCGAAGTTGCGAAGCCCTATTATTACAGCGTCTACCTCGCCGACCACGACGTGAAGGTGGAGATCACGCCCACCGAGCGCGCCGCGATGTTCCGCCTGACCTATCCCGAGGCTGAACTTTCCTACCTGGTCGTCGACGCCTTCGACTCCGGTTCCGAAGTCCGCGTACTGCCCGACATGCGGCATATCGTGGGCTATACGACCAAAAATTCGGGCGGTGTCCCGGCGAATTTCCGCAACTGGTTCGTCATCGAATCCGACACGCCGTTCCAGTACGTGGCCGCCGTCGCCGACGGCAAACTCACGGAGGGAAAGACCGAAGCTTCGGCCAACCATGCCGGGGCTGTCGTCGGGTTCCGCACCAAACAGGGCCAGCAGGTGCAGCTGCGCATCGCTTCGTCGTTCATCAGCACGGAGCAGGCCCGGCTGAACCTCCGCGAGCTGGGCGACGACTCGTTCGACACAGTCGTTGCCGCAGGCCGCGACCGCTGGAACGAGGTGCTGGGGCGCATCGAGATCGAGGACGACAACGTCGACAACCTCCGCACGTTCTATTCGTGCCTCTACCGTTCGGTGCTCTTCCCGCGCGACCTCTCGGAGATCGACGCCACGGGCAACCGCGTGCATTACAGCCCCTTCGACGGGACGGTCCGCCCGGGCTACATGTTCACCGACACGGGTTTCTGGGACACGTTCCGGTCGCTGTTTCCGCTGTTGAATCTGGTCTATCCCGAGATGAACGCCCGGATGCAGGAGGGCCTTGTGAATACCTACCTCGAAAGCGGTTTCCTGCCCGAATGGGCTTCGCCGGGCCACCGCGGCTGCATGGTCGGCAACAACTCGGCTTCGGTCGTGGCCGACGCCTGGATCAAGGGGGTGCACGCGTATGGCGATTACGATGTCGAGACGCTCTGGGAGGCTGTCAAGCACGGCGCCGAAAGCGTCCATCCCTCCGTTTCGTCGACCGGACGCCTCGGCTGGGAGTATTATAACAAGCTGGGTTACGTGCCTTATGATGTCGGCATCCGCGAGAATGCCGCCCGTACGCTCGAATACGCTTACGACGACTGGTGCATCTACACGCTGGGCCGTGCGCTGGGTAAACCCGAATGCGAGATCGCCCCGTATAAGGAGCGCGCGATGAACTACCGCAACCTCTACGATGCCGGTTCGTCGCTCATGCGCGGCCGCAACGAGGACGGCACGTTCCAGTCGCCGTTCAGTCCCCTGAAGTGGGGCGACGCCTTCACCGAGGGCAACAGCCTCCACTATACGTGGTCGGTGTTCCACGACCCTGCGGGGCTCGTCGAACTGATGGGCGGTCCCGAGCGCTTCGCTGCGAACCTTGACAAGGTCTTCACCATCCCGCCGCATTTCGACGACAGCTATTACGGTTTCCCGATCCACGAAATCCGCGAGATGCAGGTGATGAACATGGGTAATTACGCCCACGGCAACCAGCCCATCCAGCACATGATCTACCTCTACAACTGGACCAACGAACCGTGGCAGGCGCAGTACCGGGTCCGCGAGGTGATGGATAAACTCTACACCGCGGCTCCCGACGGCTATTGCGGCGACGAGGACAACGGCCAGACTTCGGCGTGGTATGTCTTCTCCTCGCTGGGATTCTATCCCGTGTGCCCGGCTTCGGACGAGTACATCCTGGGTTCGCCGCTCTTCAAAAAGGCTACGGTGCACCTCGCCAACGGCAGGACGCTGGAGATCACCGCCGAAAACAACTCCCCGGCCATGCGTTATATCGATGCGCTGAAGATCGACGGCAAGACTTCCACGAAGAACTACCTGACGCACGAGACGCTCAGCAACGGTGCGAAGATCGACTTCCGCATGGCTGCCGAGCCCAACCGTCAGCGGGGTATCGATCCGCAGGACCGTCCCTATTCCTTCTCTGCGGAGCAGTAACTGAGGATTCCAATTAGAACAGGCGCACGATGCAGATCGTGCGCCTGTTTTGTTGTTGCCGGGCCGGTTCGTCAGCCTTCCTGATACTGCCAGGCTTTCAGCGGATGGACGATCTCCTGCCGCTCCCCGTTGCGCACGACCTGCGCCCGTCCGTCACGGAACGGTTTGACCGCCGTGCAGCCCGGATAACTCAGGCGCGTGCGGCCCGTTGTGTCGATGTAGTGCCACGTGCCGCCGAGTTGGACGGCCGCAAGCCCTTCGGTGAAGTCGAAGCCGCTGTCGTAGAGCGGCGCTACGACGACGCGTTCCGCCGTCCGGTAACCCCAGCGTCCGTTCTCGACGAAGAGTTCGGGCGTCTCCTCCGGTTCGGCGGCGGGCTTCTCGCGAACGGCTTCAGCGAGCAGCTCCGCAAGCCTGAAGAGCCGCAGTGTGGGTGCGCACAGCAATTGTGCGATGCGGTACTGGACGGCCATGCCGCGCTGTTCGAACAGCGCGAGCGTCTCCCGGTGGGCGGCGTCGGCGGCGATCCGCTGGGGACAGTACAGCAGTCCGTCCGTGCTTCCGTAGCGGTCCCAAAGCGTCGGATCGCCGGCCAGCGCATGCAGCGCCGTCGAGATCAGCGCCGCGGGGTAGTCGTCGATCCGTTCGTCGAAGTCTGCGGCCGTGCGGGCCGGGTGCTGGTAGGCCGCCGTGCCCAGTTCGGGGCTTGTCTCCCCGGCGAAGGCCGGCAGGTACGAGGCGTCGAAGTCGATCGGATGGAGCGTGCCGTCGTCGCTGACGATGATGTTCTCGGGTTTCAGGTCGCCATGGGCGCGGTCGTCCGTAACCAGCCCGAGGGCCAGCCGGTCGAACAGCCGGGCGAGGATTTGCAGGCACTCCCTGTCGCGGAGCGCGGCGGCTTGTGCGACCGCTTCGTGCAGGGTGACGCCTTCGATCCAGTCGCCGAGGACGACATCGACCCAGACCCCGGTTTGGGCCGAGGTATGCAGGTAAAGTTCTTTTTCAAGCAGCTGGTCGCCGTAAACCTCCTTCAGGTGGCGCATCGGGCGCAGGTAGCAGCGCAGCGAGCGGATGCGCCCGTCGAGCCGGACGCGAAAAACCGCTGCGGAATTCCCGGCGCTGAAACTGGGACGGCCCCGTTCGTCGTGGCACACGTCGACTTCGCCCAGCGTGCGTGTCAGGCCGCGGGAGTCGAACAGGGTCAGCAGATATTGACGAAGGGTATACACTGTTGTTGAACTGGGGAATAAGGACCTAATTTACGAATTATTTTCGGATATGCCGCATTTCCCGGTTTCGGGGGACCCGATCCGGCCCTTGGGGCAGAGGCAAAAAAAAAGCCTCCGAAGAGGCCTTTTCGATTAGTGGCAGTTGCAATGGCCGTCGTGGTCGTCGCAGCCTTCGCCGCAACCATCCCCGCAGTCCCCGCACGAGCATCCGCCCTGCAGGTCCTCGGGCGTTACGTCGCGCACCGAAACCACTTCTACCTCGAAGTTGAGCGTCTTGCCCGCCATCGGGTGGTTGAAGTCCATCTTCACGGTTGCGTCGCCTACCTCCTTGACGATACCCATCATGCGGTTGCCCTGGGCGTCGCTCATCGGAACCTGGCTGCCCTCGAAGAGGATGTCCTCGGCGAGTTTGCCGTCTACCATAAATATATCTTTCGGCAGGTCGACGATGGCGTCGGCGATCACTTCGCCGTAACCGTCCTTGGCCTCAAGCGTAAACGCAACCGATTCGCCGATCTCCTTGCCCAGGATAGCTTCCTCGAATTTCGGAAGCAGCATACCCGTTCCGAAGATAAATTCGAGCGGCTGGCCCGGACGCGACTGGTCCGCGATCTGTCCGTCGACGGTGAGCTTGTAGTCTACGCCGACCATTTTGTTCTGTTCTACTTTCATGCTAAATAATGTTATGTATTAAGTTTCTTGTTTTGTTGCTGTCTGCCGCTGTATTCGCCGGATGCAGCGTCGTTTATAAGCCTGACCCCTCTTCGGAGGGAATTTGTCGCACGCGACCGGAATGCGGACGGATATGACATCCGGCTATAGGTTGTCAAAGGTACGCACTTCGGGCCGAGTTGCCAAATAATCATAAGAAATAATTGTGCCGCAATACGTAAAACGACGGCAATTCCGCATTGCCGTCGTTTTCTCTTGGGGCGATGCCGTCGGTTTATTCGCAGTTGCGGCAGCAGAGGTTGCGGTCGCCGTAGCCTGCGTCGATCTTCGAGACGTAGGGGAAGAACTTGGCCTCGCCGATCCACGCCAGCGGGAAGGCAGCCTGTTCGCGCGAGTAGGGATGCTCCCACGCTCCGGCCAGTTCCCGGGCAGTGTGGGGTGCATTGGCCACCACGTTGTCCGCCTGTCCGGCAGCCGCTTCGCATTCGCGTTTGATGTTTACCAGCGCCTCGATGAAGCGGTCCATCTCCTCCTTGGGCTCTGATTCCGTCGGCTCGACCATCAGCGTCTCGTGCACGGGGAACGAGAGCGTCGGGGCGTGGAATCCGTAGTCCATCAGTCGGTGGGCGATGTCGCCGCAGTCGATGTTGTAGTCCTTCTTGAAATTCGTCAGGTCGAGAATCATCTCGTGGCCTACGCGGCCCGTCTCGCCCGAATAGTAGGTGCGGTATTCCGGAGCCAGCGCTGCCGACATGTAGTTGGCGTTGACGATGGCCATTTCAGTCGCCCTGCGAAGCCCTTCGGCCCCCAGCATTTTGATATAGCCATAGGTGATCGGGAAGAGCAGCGCCGAACCCCACGGAGCCGAAGCGACGGCCGTGATGCCCTCGTCGCCGCCCGTAGCTACGACCGGATGCGACGGCAGGAACGCCCGCAGGTGCTCCGCGACGCAGATCGGGCCTACGCCCGGGCCGCCGCCGCCGTGGGGCATGGCGAAGGTTTTGTGGAGGTTCAGGTGGCAGACATCAGCTCCGATATAGCCGGGGTTCGTCAGGCCCACCTGCGCGTTCATGTTGGCGCCGTCCATGTAGACCTGCCCGCCCGCGTCGTGAACGGCGTCCACGATCTCGCGGATGCGGCTCTCGAAAACGCCGTGCGTCGAGGGGTAGGTGACCATCAGGCCGCACAACTCCGACGAGTACTCTTTGGCTTTGGCTTCGAGGTCCTCCACGTCGATGTTGCCGTTGGCGTCGCACGCCACGGTGACGATCTTCATGCCCGCCATGGCTGCCGACGCGGGATTCGTGCCGTGGGCCGATGCCGGGATCAGCACCACGTTGCGGTAGCCCTGCCCGCGGCTCTGGTGGTAGGCGCGGATGACCATCAGGCCCGCATACTCGCCCGCTGCACCCGAATTGGGTTGGAGCGAGCAGGCTGCGAAGCCGGTGATCGTCGCCAGGTCCTGTTCCAGCCCGGCGATCAGGTCCATATAGCCCTTGGCCTGGTCGGCCGGGGCGAAGGGGTGCATGCTTTGGAAGCCGGCGAGCGAGAGCGGCTGCATGAGCGCCGCGGCGTTGAGCTTCATGGTGCATGACCCTAAAGAGATCATTGAATTGGCCAGCGAGATGTCCCTCAGTTCGAGTTTCTTGATGTAGCGCATCAGGGCGCTCTCCGAGCGGTAGGCGCTGAAAACCGGTTCCTGGAGGTAGGGCGACTTGCGGCGCAGGGCGGCCGGAACGTTACTTTCGGTAACGGCCTTTACCGCCTTGGCTTTCTTGCCCTTGGCTGCGGCGAAGATGCCAGCGACGGCTTCGATCTCGGCCGGGGTGGTCACCTCGTCGAACGACATGCGCACACGGCCCTCCGAGGGGTAGTAGAAGTTGATGCCGCTTTCGAGCGCCAGCGACTGCACGACGGCGGCTTCGGCTTCGACTTCGAGCGTGTCGAAGAACGCCTTCGAAGTGAGTTTGTAGTCGAGCGCTTCCAGCGCACGGGCTACCGTTGCGGCGGCGAAGTGGGCCGTTTCAGCGGCGCGGCGAAGCCCTTCGGGGCCGTTGTAAACGCAGTAGAAGCCCGTCATGGAGGCCATCAGGGCCGAGGCGGTACAGATATTCGAGGTGGCTTTTTCGCGCTTGATGTGCTGTTCGCGCATCTGAAGCGCCATGCGCAGGGCCTTGTTGCCCAGCCGGTCGACCGAGACGCCGATGATGCGGCCCGGCATGTTGCGCTTGAACGCCTCGCGGGTGGTCAGGTAGCCTGCGCCGGGACCTCCGAAGCCCATCGGGTTTCCGAGGCGCTGCGCCGAGCCGACGACGATGTCGGCGCCCCATTCGCCGGGGGCTTTCACGAGGGCCAGCGACAGCAGGTCGGCGGCGGCCGTCACGAGGACGCCCTTGGCATGCGCCGCGGCCGTGAAGTCGGAGTAGTCGCGCACGGAGCCGTCGGCGGCGGGGTATTGCACGATCGCGCCGAACTCCTTGCCCGTGAATTCGTATTCGTTGTATTCGTCGATGATGAGTTCGATACCGAACGGTTCGCTGCGCGTGAGCAGCACGTCGAGCGTCTGCGGGAAGATGTTGCGGTCGACGAAGAGCTGGTTGCGGCCCTCCTTGACAGCCTCGCGCGAGCGCAGGGAAAACATCATTCCCATTGCTTCGGCGGCGGCGGTGCCCTCGTCGAGCAGCGAGCAGTTGCCGATCTCCATGCCCGTGAGCGAGATCACGGCGGTCTGGAAGTTGAGCAGCGCTTCGAGGCGGCCCTGTGAAATCTCGGCCTGGTAAGGCGTATAGGAGGTGTACCACGCAGGGTTTTCGAAGACGTTGCGCGCGACGACGGCCGGGACCGCGCAGGGGTAGTAGCCCATGCCGATGAACGAGCGGTAGGGCTGGTTGCGGTCGGCCAGGTCGCGGATGTGTGCTGCGAATTCGTATTCGCTCATCCCCTCGGCGGGCAGTGCGAGCGGCTTTTTGAGCCGGATGGACTGGGGAATGACCTGCGCGATCAGTTCATCGACCGATCCCACGCCGATTACGCCGAGCATGGCTTTGAGGTCTTTTTCGTTGCTGACGCCGATATGGCGTTCGGAAAACTTGTCGAACATATATGAATTTGAGTTTAAGATCGTCAGAAAAGGGTAAGATACAACCATAGGTTGACCAGCAACATCGGGCCGGCCAGCAAAAAATGGAAAATCCCCACTCCCCGGGTCGCCTTTTTGTGCCGGGCCCAGAGGTAATGTCCCAAATAAGCGAGGCACATGGCGCCGTCGAAAAACGAGAAAAAGAACAAAACTTCCAGTGCGCCTCCGCCCTCGTTGGCCGGGGTGAACCTGGCCCACAGGCATCCCGCCACAAAGAGCGCGCACAACAGCATTGAGATTCGGAGGTGGAGAACTTCACTATGCCGCAGGGGCGCAGGTATTGGGCTGAGACCGACCATTGAAAGTTGCTTTATCGTACTATATCAGTTGTTCCGGTACAAAGATATAATTTTTTCGACGATTTTACTTAATACTTGAAACTGCTTCCGCCGATGAATTCGCGCAGGATCGAGGTGGGCGGAATTTCGTCGGGCGGGATGGGGGTGAAATTGTCGAGGAGCTTGAGCATACGCCGTGCCTCGTCGTACTCGGGGACCGTGTCGGGAACTTCGCGGAGGATCTTTTCGGCGAAGGGACGCAGCACCGAAATCTCGTAGAACAGCGACGAGTTAAGCATCACGTCGGCGTTCTCCTGGTAGGGGAAGATGTGCTTCTCCTCGCCGCGGCGCACGGAGGCCCAGCGCGAAAGCGTGGAGAGAGCGTCGGACCCGCGCTGGCGGTAGTCGCGCGTCAGGCGGCGCAGCAGGCGGTTGTCGGTGGTGGCGATGCGCGAGAGGTTGTCCATCGCCACGGACGTGAAGCACGAGATGTAGATGCGGAACTTCTGCGCGTCGGGGATCGAGGGCGTGAGACGCGGATTGAGTCCGTGGATGCCCTCGATGATGAGGATCGAACGTTCGTCGAGCGTCAGCGGTGAGTTGTGCCAGGTGCGGCGGCCCGTGATGAAGTCGTAGCGCGGGATGTCGACGCTCTCGCCCCGGATCAGGCGGCCGAGGTGGTCGTTGAACAGCGCGAGGTCGATGGCTTCGAGCGCTTCGTAGTCGTAATCGCCGTTGGCATCCTTCGGGGTCTTCTCGCGGTCGACGAAGTAGTCGTCGAGCGAGATCAGCACGGGATTCAGGCCCAGTACGCCCAGTTGGATGCCCAGTCGTTTGGCCGAGGTGGTTTTGCCGCTCGACGAGGGGCCCGAAATCAGCACCATACGCGTGCCGCGCGTGAGGTTGGCTTCGTAGATGGTGTCGGCCACCCAGGCAAATTTGCGTTCGTGGAACGCCTCGGCGAGCTTGATCAGGCCGCCGCCGTCGCCTGCGAGCACCTTCGAATTGACATCGCCGACGGTGGGCACGCCCATAATCCGGACCCACGACTGGTACTCCTGGAAGATGCCAAACATCTTCTCCTGATGGACGTTCTTATGGAGCGTGTCGGGCGCCGTGCGCAGGGGCAGGGCCAGGTAGAAGCCGTTGTAGTAGGGTTCGATGTCGAACAGCGTGACATAGCCCGTCGAGGGGGCCAGCGAGCCATAGAAGTAGCCCGCCGTGTCGCCGAGCGTGTAGAGCTGGCTGTAAAGCCGCGGGCGGGAGTCGAGCAGGGCGATCTTGTCGGTGAAACCCTCTTCGGCGTAGCGGGCGCGGACCTCGGAGGTGAGCATGCGCGAGCGCGTGATGGGCAGGTTGCGCACGGCGAGTTCGCGCATGCGGCTGTGAAGGCGGGCAGCATCGTCGGGGGTGAACTCGTCGATGCCGTCGATCTCGCAGTAGAACCCGCTCTGGCCCATCGAGTGGCGGATGTGGAGCGTTTGCCCGGGGTAGAGGTCCTTGACGGCCTTTTGTAGCAGGAACCAGGCGGTGCGCTGGTAGACGCGGATGCCGGCGAAGGAGGTGATGTCGACGAAGCGGATCGTCACCGGGGCATATATTTTGTAACTCAACTCTTTGATGCGGTTGTTGACGAAGGCCGCGAGGAAGGGGTGCAGGCCCGGGGTGAGGCGTTCGGCGACCTCCAGCAGGGTGGTCCCCATCGGGACTTCAAGCTCGCCGCAGAGGTTCTCGCAGACGACTTTTATCAGATCGTTCATCGGTGAAATTTTACAATGTTTGATTCGTAAAGATAGGAATTATTTGTACTTTTGACAAATTATAATCCAAGTTGAAAAACAATGCCGACTAATATGAAAAGAATGTTCCGGGCGGTCCTGATCGTGTTTGCGGCGGCCGCTGTGGCCTGTGCTCCCCGCGAGCGGACGCTCGTCGTGCTGTCGACGAACGACATGCACGCGAAGATTCAGAATTTCCCCCGTCTGGCCGCCGCCGTCGGGGCGTGCCGCGACACGGCGCAGCTGGTGGTGCTGGTCGACGCCGGGGACCGCTGGACCGGGAATGCCTATGTGGACATGGCTGCGACGCCCGGAATGCCGATGATCGCGCTGATGAACCGGCTGGGCTACGACGTGGCGACGCTCGGCAACCACGAGTTCGACCACGGGCAGGCTTTTCTGGGACGGATGATCGACAGCATGGATTTCGAGGTCGTTTGCGCCAACGTGGTGAGCGACACCTGCACCTTCCCGAACCTGCCGCCTTATGTCGTAGTGGAAGAGGACGGCATTCGCATCGGATTCATCGGCGTGGTGACCAACTACGAAGGCCCGGGGCATCCCGCGGGCAATGCGTCGAGTTTCAAGGGGCTGGAGTTCCCCGATCCGCAGCAGATGGCGATGAAATATGCGGCAGAGTTGCGCCCGGAGGTCGACGTACTGGTGCTCGTGTCGCACATGGGCGACGACCGCGACGAGGAGTTGCTCGGCAAGGAGACGCAGTTCGACCTGGTGATCGGCGGGCACACCCACGAGGAGATCAACAAGCGGGTGAACGGCACGCTGCTGACGCAGACCGGGAAGAATTTGCAGAACGTGGGCGTGACGGTGGTTAAGCTCCGCGGCAAAAAGATCGAGAGCATCGATTACCGCCTTGTGCCGCTGGCTGATTATGCGCCCGACGCATCGTACCAGGCCGAAGTCGACCGTTATTATGCCGAACCGGAGCTGAACAAGCCCGTGGGGGCGTTCTCGAAGACGATCGACAAGTGGGGCCTCGCCAACTGGATGGCAGCCTCGGTGGCTGACGAGACCGATGCCGATGTTGGGTTTTACCACATCGGCGGGGTACGCCTCGACTCGATCCCGGCGGGCGGCGTGAGCACGGCGAAGGTGTACGACCTGGAACCGTTCGGGACGGAGATTTCCCGAATGCGAATGACGCCGGCCGACATGCGCCAAATGATCATTTCGAAGTACAACGACACGGAGAATCGCAAGGAGGCGCACCGTATCGACCTGATCTCGACGACGCCCTACGTTATCGTGACTGACGCTGAGGACAACGCTCTCGACGTGAAGTTCCCGAAACTGCGCGAAGGCAAGGTTTACGAGGTGGCCGTCAGCGACTATGTTTACAAGAATTACAAGGACCTGAATTACACCGACGGGAAGTTCACCGGTATAACCGTCGCCGGCGTGCTGCTCGAAGAGTTGCGCGACGACAGCCCGCTGACCCCGGACAACAAGCCGAGGCAGAGCGTGAAGTGCAATTCGTAATTCGTAATTCAAAATTCATAATTATTTACATTGCGAACATAAACCCCGTACGTTTGCAACACTCGCTGATCGTGTGTGTTTGTGTAACTCTGAAATCCGGTTTGTCGGCAAACTCCATAATTCTGAATTCTGAATTATGAATTCTAAATTTTTTTATCTACCTTTGTAGCCCTCGCGTGTGCGCACGATGTGCACATTCGAGGGCTATAACTTTCAATATTAACCAATTAACGAGCGATTGAATCGCACAAATTTCCACAATGGAAGAAGTAAAAAATGTAGTCGCAAACGAGAATTTCGACTGGAACGCTTTTGAGAACGACCTGGGTGTTTACGACCAGGACAAAGGCCAGATCACCGAGGCTTACGACAAGACGCTTTCGAACGTCAACGTCGGCGAAGTGGTCGAAGGTACCGTAACGGGCGTCAACAAGCGCGAGGTTATCGTCAATGTAGGCTATAAGAGCGAGGGTATCATCACCATCTCGGAGTTCCGCTACAATCCCGACCTGAAGGTAGGCGACAAGATCGAAGTCTATATCGAGGCTGCGGAGGACAAGAACGGACAGCTGGCCCTCTCGCACAAGAAAGCCCGTCAGCTCAAGAGCTGGGATCGTGTCAACGAGGCTCTGGAGAAGGACGAAATCATCAAGGGTTACATCAAATGCCGCACGAAGGGCGGTATGATCGTCGACGTATTCGGCATCGAGGCGTTCCTGCCCGGCTCGCAGATCGACGTGAAACCCATCCGCGACTACGATGTATACGTGGACAAGACCATGGAGTTCAAGGTTGTCAAGATCAACCAGGAGTTCCGCAACGTGGTCGTTTCGCACAAAGCACTCATCGAGGCAGAGCTCGAAGCTCAGAAGCAGGTCATCATGTCCAAGCTGGAGAAGGGCCAGATCCTCGAAGGAACCGTCAAGAACATCACCTCCTACGGCGTATTCGTCGACCTGGGCGGCGTAGACGGTCTGATTCACATTACGGACCTCTCGTGGGGCCGTGTAAACCACCCCGAGGAGATCGTGGCGCTCGATCAGAAGATCAACGTCGTGATCCTCGACTTCGACGAGGCCAAGAAGCGCATCGCGCTGGGTCTGAAGCAGCTCACGGCTCATCCGTGGGAGGCGCTCGACCAGAACCTCAAGGTCGGCGACAAGGTCAAGGGCCGCGTGGTCGTTATGGCCGATTACGGTGCATTCGTAGAGATCGCCGCCGGTGTAGAAGGTCTGATCCACGTGTCGGAGATGTCGTGGAGCCAGCACCTGCGTTCGGCTCAGGAGTTCATGAAGGTCGGCGACGAAGTCGAGGCCGTTATCCTGACCCTCGACCGCGAGGAGCGCAAGATGTCGCTCGGCATCAAGCAGCTGACCCCCGATCCCTGGGAGAATATCGAAACCAAGTATCCCGTAGGTACGAAGACCACGGCAAAGGTGCGTAACTTCACGAACTTCGGCGTATTTGTCGAGATCGAGGAGGGCATCGACGGCCTGATCCACATTTCGGACCTGAGCTGGACCAAGAAGGTGAAGCATCCCGGCGAATTTACGTCGGTAGGCGCTGACATCGAGGTCGTGGTTCTGGAGATCGACAAGGAGAACCGTCGTCTGAGCCTGGGCCACAAGCAGCTGGAGGAGAACCCCTGGAACGAGTTCGAGAACCAGTATGGAGTGGACAGCATCCACGAGGGTACGATCACCGAGATGACCGACAAGGGCGCAGTGGTTGCCCTGGGCGAGAACATCGAAGGCTTCTGCCCCGCACGTCAGCTTGCTAAAGAGGACGGCACGACCCCGAAGGTGGGCGACAAGCTCGACTTCAAGGTGCTTGAGTTCTCGAAGGCTACCAAGCGTATCACCCTTTCGCACCTGCGTACGTACGAGGAGGCCAAGCGTGCCGAAGTTGCTGCCGAGAAGGCAGAGAAGCGCGCTGCTGCCGACGCTACGAAGTCGACCGTGAAGAAGATCAACGCTTCGGTCGAGAAGACGACGCTCGGCGACATCGCCGGCCTGGCTGCCCTGAAGAGCGCCATGGAGGCTGCCGAGGCTAAGTCGGCCAAGAAGGCTGCCAAGAAAGAGGACGAGGAGTAATCCCCGTATCCGATAACCGGACGCCCGCGCAAGTCATTGCGCGGGCGTTTTTTGTTCGGGTGTGTTGAGGGGCGGATGCCGCTCGTTTGCTGGAAAACGGGGCGATTTACGGTCGGCATGGCCGGATTTTGCGGCCCCGCTGTGAAATATCCGGCGGATTCTTTGGAGGGCAGGCAATAACCCGGTATATTTACAGGTTAGATAGTAAAACGGAAATCGTATGAAGAAGTCGATAGTATACCTGTTGTTCGCGCTGGTTGTCTTTTCGGGCGGCCCGCTGTGGGGCGAACGCGCATGGGCTGCTGAAACCGGGGCTGCGCAGCCTCGTCACGAAAGACGGCGCGGCGGCTATTCGAAAGACAGTTGGTCGGTCTGGTACCGGGGGCAGAAGGTGGAGGGGGCTTCGGCTTCGACGTTCACCGACCTGGGCGGCGGATACGGCAAGGACAATTGGAAGGTATTCTACGAGGGGCGGGAGCTGAAAGATGCTTCGGCTTCGTCGTTCGAATATGTCGGCAGGGGCTACGCCAAAGATGCGTGGAATTCCTTTTTTCAGGGCCGGAAGCAGTCGGGGATAACCGGTTCGTCGCTGGAAACGCTCGGCGACGGATATGCCAGGGACAGTTGGGCCGTATATTACCGGGGCCGTAAGATCGAAGGGGCCACGGCTTCCTCGTTTCAGAATCTCGGCGGCAGTTACGGTAAAGACAGTTGGAAGGTATTTTACGAGGGTTACGAGGTCAAAGGAGCCGCGGCGATGTCATTCGTGAGCCTCGGAAGGGGTTACGGTAAAGATACCTGGCACACGTATCTGTGCGGAGAGGTGCAGCCCGACCGTTCCCCGTCGGAGGAAGCTCTGGGCGGCGGCTATTCGAAAGACAGTTGGACGGTCTGGTACCGCGGCCGGAAGGTGGAGGGAGTCTCCGCTTCGTCGTTTCAGAACCTCGGCGGGGGATATGGCAAGGACCCGTGGAAGGTGGTTTATCAGGGCCGGGAAGTGGCGGGTGCAGTCGCCTCGTCGTTCGAAGACCTCGGATGGGGATATGGAAAAGACGCGTGGACGGTTTTCTACCGGGGTAAGGCCGTTCCCGGCGCTTCTCCGTCTACATTCCGGATCCCGGACAGGTAATAGCCGGCGGACTTTCATTATAGATTGGGCTTTCCCTGCGGGGTGAGCCCTTTTCGTTGCGGCAGGGCTGGGTGGGATTCGGGCACTGTTTTTGTTTTTCTGCGGGGTAAACGACGATACGGATGAACAGATTGAAACCCCACCTGGCCCTGTTGGTATGTAATATCCTTTGGGCGATGGACTACCCTTTTTACAACATCGTCCTGCCCCGCTACCTGCATCCGATGGCGTTGGTTTCGGCATCGCTTGTGGCTACGGCGCTCTTTTCGCTGGTGCCGCTGCTGTGGCAGAAGGTAGAGAAGGTCGAGCGGGCGGATATTCGCAAGCTGATCGGCGCGGCGTTGCTGATCGGCGTACTGCGCAAGGTTTTCATCATGTTCGGATTGTCGATGACTTCGCCGATCGACGGCTCGATCATCGACACCATTGTGCCGCTGCTGGTGCTGGTACTCTCCGTGCTGCTGGGAATGGACCGGTTCACGAAACTCAAGATCACGGGCCTGGTGCTCGGCATGGCGGGAGCTGTGGCGGTGGTGCTTGCGGGAGCTTCGTCGAGCCACGCCCATTCGCACCTATGGGGAAACGTGTTGATATTCCTGTGCGCCTGCGCAACCTCCGTATATATGGTGTGGTTCAAGCGGCTGATCGCCAAATACCGCATTACGACGGTGCTGCGGTGGGTTTACTGTGCGGCGGCCATCATGGCGCTGCCGTTCGGCATCGGCCCGATCATCCACACTGATTTCACGGCCATTGCCCAGCACGCGCTGTTCCCGGCGCTTTTCGTGCTGATGGTCCCCACCTATGTTCCGAACCTGATGCTCAACTATGCGCTCAAGACGGTGCAGCCTACCGTGTCGAGCATTTATACCTATTTACAGCCCCTGCTGGCGATTGCCATTTCGGTCGCAATGGGGTTGGATAAGTTGCATATGGATACGGTGATTTTTGCGCTGGTGATCTTTGTGGGCGTGGGGCTGGTGCTCCGGTCTTATCTGGTGAAGCCCCGGCAGGTGGATCCGCCTGCGGCGAGCCCGCATTGATTTGTGGGTTGCTGACCCAAAAGTGGTATAATTTCGTGGTGCGGAGTATATCAAATAAAAAGAGCTTCCCGCAATGGGAAGCTCTTTTCGTATAGTGTACTTTCGCGTTACTCGGCAGCGGAAACCGAGAACTTGATCGTAGCCTTGACATCCTTGTGCAGGCGGGCCGTAGCTTCGAACTCGCCGACAGTCTTGATAGCCTCGACGCTGATCTGCTTGCGGTCAACGGTGATGCCCTTGGCTGCGAGTGCCTCGGCAAGGTCCGTAGCGGTAACCGTACCGAAGAGTTTGCCCTCTTCAGCCTTCACGGCCAGCGACAGCGGCAGGTTGGCGATGGTCTCGGCCAGTGCCTGAGCGTCGGCCAGGATCTTGGCGTCCTTGTGGGCGCGCTGCTTCAGGTTCTCGGCGAGAATCTTCTTGGCGGAAGCTGTTGCCGACTTGGCGTAGCCCTGGGGGATCAGGTAGTTGTTGGCGTAGCCGGGCTTCACGTTCACGATCTCGTTGGCGTAGCCCAGGTTTTCGATATCTTTGATCAGAATTACTTCCATGGTCTTGTCCTCCTTTTAATTATTTCATGCAATCGGTTACGAAGGGCAGGATGGCCAGGTGGCGCGCACGCTTCACGGCCTGAGCGACCTTCTTCTGGAACTTCTGCGAAGTACCCGTCAGGCGGCGGGGAAGAATCTTGCCCTGCTCGTTGAGGAACTTCTTGAGGAACTCGCCGTCCTTATAGTCTACGTACTTGATGCCGAGCTTCTTGAAGCGGCAGTACTTTTTCTTCTTAACGTCTACCGATACGGGATTCAGGTAACGGATTTCCGACTGTGCTTTGTTGTCCTGTGCCATGGTTTACTCCTCCTGCTTGTTAGAAAGTTTAGCACGACGCTTCTCCGAGTACTCTACGGCGTATTTGTCCTGCTTGAAAGTTAAGAAACGGATCACGCGCTCGTCGCGGCGGTACTGCGTTTCGAGCGTGTTGATGATCGGGCCTTCGCCCGTGAACTCTACCAGGAAGTAGAAACCGGTGGTCTTCTTCTGAATAGGGTAGGCGAGCTTACGCAGGCCCCACGACTCCTTGTTCACGATCTGACCGCCGTTCTCGGTGATAACACCCTGGAATTTGTCAGCAACCTCCTGTACCTGTGCATCGGACAGAACCGGCGTGACAATGAAAACGGTTTCGTAATTGTTCATAATGCTTTTAATTAGTTAATTAAATCCCCAAAGGGACCGCAAAGATAGGAAGAAAACGAGAAATAACAAATTTTTTCAGGGCTTTTCCGCTTTTTAGCGCTGATATTCACGGCCTCTCCGCCATGTTTATAAGTTTGGTCCCACCCCGAACCCCTCCTTCGGGAAGGACTTAAGCTGCACTATCTGCCTATTGCCGGGTTGATGCTGTTTTTTACTCCTCCGGAAACCCCTGCGCCTTGAGTTTTATCTCCGAACCGTCGGGCGTGACCAGGTAAGCGCCGGTGGATTGGGGAGTGATGTGGCCGATAACGTCCACGAGTCCCAGCCGCATGATCTGTTCCTGCATGGCGAGCGGCACGGTGAAGAGCAGCTCGTAGTCCTCGCCGCCGTTCAGGGCCGCCACAACCGGGTCCGAGTGCATCTCTTCGGCCAGCGCCGAGGTCTGTTTGGCGATCGGGATACGTTCGAGGTAGATGCGCGCGCCGCAGGCGGACGATTTGCAGATTTGCAGCAGGTCGCTCGCAAGGCCGTCCGTGAGATCGATCATCGACGTGGGGCGGATTTTCTCCTCGGCCAGCGCCTGGACGATGTCAGTGCGGGGACGCGGTTTGAGGTATTTTTCGAGCAGGTATTCGTAACCCTTGAACTGCGGTTCGGGCGTTTTCAGGCCTGCCAGCACGCGTTTTTCGCGTTCCAGCAGGTGGAGGCCCATGTAGGCTGCGCCGAGGTTGCCCGTGATGCAGATCAGGTCGTTCTGCTGCGCACCGCTGCGGTAGACGATCTTATCCTTTTTGGCGTGGCCCAGCGTCGTGACGGTGATGACCAGTCCGGTCAGCGAGGCGCGCGTGTCGCCGCCCACGAGGTCTATCTGCTGCTCCTTGCAGGCGAAGGCGATACCTTCGTAGAGGTCACGGAGGGCTTCGACGGGCAGTTTCGCAGAGACGCCGAGCGACACGGTGATCTGTGCCGGGAGGGCGTTCATGGCCAGTATGTCGCTCACACCGGCTGTCACCACCTTGTAGCCCAGGTGTTTGAGCGGGAAGTAGGTGAGGTCGAAGTCGACGCCTTCGTAGAACGAATCGGTCGTGCAGAGCACCGACTCGCCGCGCGCCGGGGCGATCACGGCGGCATCGTCGCCCACGCCTTTGAGCGTCGAGGCGTTTTTCGGGGAGAACTCGCTGGTCAGCAGGTCGATGAGTCTGAATTGTCCGAGCGAAGCGATCTCGGTGCGTTTTTTCTGGTCCATGAATCTAAAATTTTTTACAAATTTAACGAAATACTCTTGTTTCCCCAAAAAATAACGTAATTTTGCCCGGTCCAATCACAAAAAGGATTAGTTATGGTTAATATCGTCTTATTCGGCGCTCCGGGTTGTGGCAAAGGTACGCAGGCCCAGCGCTTAAAGGAACACTACGGAATCGATCACGTTTCCACGGGCGAGGTGATCCGCGACGAGATTCGCCGGGGTACGGAGCTGGGACGGAGCATGGAAGGCTACATCAAGTCCGGCCGGTTGGCTCCCGACGAGATCGTGATCGGCATGATCGAGCATTATGTCACCGAGCACATGAATGCCGCCGGCTGTATTTTCGACGGTTTCCCCCGCACCACGGTGCAGGCTGAGGAGTTCGACAAAATCCTGGCCAAACACGGTCTTAAGGTCGACGTGATGGTTGACATTCACGTTCCCGAGGAGGAGCTGATTCGCCGTATCCTGCTGCGCGGCAAGGATTCGGGCCGTGCCGACGACGCTTCGGAGGAGGTGATTCGCGGGCGTCTGGATGTGTATCGCGCGCAGACGGCCATTGTGTCGGATTACTACGCTGCACAGGGAAAATACGCTTCGGTCAACGGTACGGGATCGATGGAGGAGGTTTTCTCCCGCATCGCTACGGTGATCGACGGCCTGAAATAGCGACTGGCCGATGCGGTTGCGGCGGGAGATTGGATTCTCCGTCGACGGGGTGGAAGGCCTGCTGAAGGTCGTCACCGGCCCGTTCGGGTGTCGTGTCTGGCAGGACGGCCGGGCGCTGGAGGGTGAAAAGCATGTGTACCGGGTCAGGACTTCGGACGGAGGCGCCAACGGGCAGCTGAAGATCGTCCGCTGGTTTGACAATACGGTTGTGGCGGTTTACCGCGGGCAGAAAATGCGGCTCGATCCGCCTCTTTCGGGGCGTGAGTACGTCGTGGGCGGAATGCCCCTGCTGATTGCGCCCGTCGTGTGCGTCTGCGGTTTCAACGGGTGGTTCGGGGAGTTCTTCGCCTCGTTTGCCGGCGGTTATGTCGTCGGGATGCTGGGAACGTTGGCTTCGCTCGTCGCCCTGGTCTTCAACTATACGTTCATGCGCATCGATAAGGCTCCGGGCCGGCAGGCGAGATTTGCCGCGCGAACCTTTCTGATCGCCGCGGTAGCTGTGGCGGCTTTGCTCCGGGGAGCAGGATTGTTGTTCTGAACTTCCGGCAGATAAAAAAAGCAAGCGCCGAACCTCTCGAAAGGTTCGGCGCTTACTTTTTGTCGGGTCAGAGACTAAAGCGCGTTCACGTGAAGCTGCAGCGAGCTCTTCAGGTTACCGGCCTTGTTCTTGTGCACGATGTTGTGCTTGGCCAGTTTGTCGAGCATAGCGGTTACCTTCGGAAGCAGTGCCTCGGCGGCGCTCTTCTCGGTAGTCGTGCGCAGGGCTTTCACGGCGTTGCGGGCCGTCTTGTGGAACAGACGGTTGTGAGCACGCTTCGTCAGGGTCTGACGAATTCTCTTCTTCGATGACTTATGGTTTGCCATAATTCGTTAATTTTTATTTTTTACTTTTTTCAGTTGCTTGGCTTGAAACGGCCTTGGCCGCCTTCGGATAGACCTGTGGGGTCCGCTCCTCGAAAAGTTTTTCACCCGTAAGGGTCGTTGTCAGCGATTTTCGATACTTTGGGGGATTCACTTGTGACCTTCCCGCCGTCGCCTTTCCGGCCCTTTCGTTTGTAGCCCATAGGAGAGTCGAACTCCTCTTTCAAGAATGAAAATCTTGCGTCCTAACCGATAGACGAATGGGCCAATACCACTATCGCATACCCCGAATGGGGTTACTTTAGCGGTGCAAAGGTAAGCAAAAAAGTGACTTGTACAAAAAATATGCAAAAAAAATGCGGATTTTTTACGGGATAGTTCCGGAAAGCCCTGCTGTCAGTCTCTGCGGGGCGGTCAGCGCAGGCGCACGGTTCGTGTTTCGGGGTCGAAGCAGGCACTTTCGCCCGAGAAGAGGCGTTCGATCAGGCCGCTGCGGACCATCGCGTCGGATGGGAGGTGGTGCAGCGCCGGGGTGTCGATCAGGGCCACCGAGT
>JAEZTA010000193.1 GCA_023443765.1 Bacteroidota bacterium
CGAGATACACACCATCGTGGGCGCCGGCTCCACGCAGGGCAGCCTCGACACGGCCAACATCCTCAAACCGGCCCTCGCGCGCGGCGAACTGCAAACCATCGGCGCCACGACGCTCGACGAGTACCGCGAGAACATCGAGACCGACTCGGCCCTCGAACGCCGCTTCCAGAAGGTGGTGATCGAGCCGACGACACCCGAGCAGACGCTCCAGATCCTGCGCAACATCGCGCCCCACTACGAGCGCCACCACAAGGTGCACTACACCGAGGAGGCGTTGCAGGCCTGCGTGACGCTCACCGGGCGTTACGTCACCGACCGCTATTTCCCCGACAAGGCCATCGACGCGCTGGACGAGGCCGGCTCGCGGGCGCACCTGCAATCGGCACGCGAACCGGAGGAGCTGCGGGCCATGAAGACGGCGCTCAGCGACGCCAGGCGCGAACGCCGCGAAGCGGTCGAAGCGCTGGTCTACGAGAAGGCCGCTTCGGCGCGCATGCGGGAAATCGCGCTGCGCTCGAAGCTGGGCGAGAGCCGCGCCGAATGGAAGCGCTCGCTCGAAAGCAATCCCGTGGAGATCACCGCAAGGCATATCCAGGAGGTGATTACCGCCATGACGGGCATCCCTGCGGAGCGCGTCTCGGACGGCGAGATGATCCGTCTGCAAACCCTGCGCGAACACCTCGCCAAGCGCGTCGTGGGACAGCAGGAGGCCGTGGAGAAGATTTCGCGCACCATCCGCCGTTCGCGCGCCGGACTGAAGGACGAAAACCGCCCCATCGGCGTCTTCCTCTTCGTCGGCCCCACGGGCGTCGGCAAGACGCTGCTGGCCAAGGAGGTGTCGAAATGGCTGTTCGACGAGCGCCGCGGGCTGATCCGGATCGACATGAGCGAATACGGCGAAAAGCACAACGTGGCGCGCCTGATCGGCTCGCCCCCGGGATACGTCGGTTACGGCGAAGGAGGCCAGTTAACAGAGGCCGTGCGTCGTCAGCCCTACGCCGTAGTGCTCTTCGACGAGATCGAGAAGGCCCACCCCGAGGTCTTCAATGCCATGCTGCAGATCTTCGACGAAGGGCACCTCACCGACGGCTCGGGACGTAAGGTCGACTTCCGGAACACGATCATCATCATGACCTCGAACGTAGGTTCGCGGGCCGTGGTCCAGAAATCGGTACAGGTGGGTTACAGCACCACCTCGAAGAGCGCCGTGGCCGACGTGACGCCCCAGAGCGAGTACCGCAAAGCCCTGGAGCACACCTTCGCCCCGGAGTTCCTCAACCGCATCGACGACATCGTGCTTTTCCGCACGCTGGAGATCGGCGACGTGGAACGGATCGTCGACCTGGAACTGCAGGGACTGATGGCCCGCACGGGCAAACTGGGCTACAAGGTGAAGATCACCGACGGAGCCAAACGCCGGCTGGCAGCCATGGGCTACGAATCGCGCTACGGCGTGCGTTCGCTCAAGCGGACGCTGATGGACAACGTCGAGGAACCGCTCTCGACGCTGATCATCGACGGAAAGCTCCACGAGGGCGACACCGTGGTCGTGGAGTCGGACAAGGCCCGCGGCGTGAAGCTGCGCGTAGCATAACCGACTGATTACAGAGAGGGACCGGGATCATTTCCCGGCCCTTTTTGCATTTTTTCCAGCAGGAAACGATGCGAAATTTTCCATTTTTCCTAAATTTGTGTGAATTTTTCATATTTCCTCACTGAAACCGAATGCGTCCGATTTCTTTGAAAGCCCTCTCCGGGGCCTTGTTCACGACTTTTTGCGCCGCGACGACGGCGCTCGCCGCAACCGCTGAAGCCGACAGCCTGTCCGTAGCGCTGTCCCGGGCGCGCACGCCCGCCGAACGGGAGCAAACCTATGTCCAACTGGCCGACCTCTGCGCCGACAGCACGGCGCTCGCCGCCGTCTACTGGGAAGCCGCACTCACCGAAGCCGCCGGGGCCGGAGACGACTACGGATGCCGGGAGGCGCTGGACCGGCTCGTGCAGGGGTTCTCGTCGGAGAAGCCCGAACAGGCTTTGGAGTACGTCCGCCTTGCGGACAGCCTCCTGCCCGACCGCCGCTTCGCGCTGTTCCGCGCATCGCTCAACGCCTTCTGGCTCTGGAAACAGATGTCTGTCGCCAACTCGTTCGAGGCGATCGACCGCGCGCTGGCGGAGTTCCGCGAACGGCAGCCGGGCAGCCTCACCCCCGAGGAGGAGATCGAATGGGAATTTCTCACGGGACTCTCCATCGACTATTCGTCCATCGCCACCGAAGCCTACGGCAACATTCCCCAGGCCATCCCCTATGTAGAACGGGCTCTCGCCAAGCTCGAAAAATACCCGCTGGAGGAGCGCGTCCACTTCGAAAAACTGTGCCGCGAGGAACTTGCAGACATCTACCTCTACGCCGACGATCCGCGCGCCGCAGGGCAGATCAGCCGGTGCATAGACCTGCACCGCGCATGGGTGGCGGCTGACAAACGTTTCGAACGCCCCCGCCGCGACTCGGCTGAATACCTGATGCGGTCTTATGGCAAAATGGTTTTCTTGGGCGACCTTCTCACCCGGGAGGAGGTGAACGACTATTACGACAAATGTATGGAGCTGGCGCGCGGGCGCAACGACCGCGAGGAGATATACAGCACCAGCGCCCGTTATTACCAGTATGTGGGCGACTACGAGCGGACCGCGGCCTGCATGGATTCACTGCTGACCCACTACGCCGAGACCGGTAAGAAGGCGGACCTCGGCTCCATCTACATAGCGCAGTCGCACATGTATGAACAGGCGGGTGATTACGAAAAAGCCCTCAAAGCCGTGCGGGAAGGCAACGACTTCCGTTACTACAGCCGCATGGACCAGGCGCAGAGCAAGCTGGCCGAGATGCAGGCGCTCTACGATGTCAACCGCCTCGAACTCGAAAAGGCACAGCTGGCCGACCGCAGCAAATTCTTCCTGCTTATGGCCGGCGGCATCGTGCTGCTGCTGCTCGCCGGCTGGGTCGTCTACCAGCAGGCGATGGTCCGGCGGCTGAAGCTGGCGCGCACGCAGCTCATGGCGGCCAGCGAAGAGGCGCAGCGCCAAAGCTGCCGCGCCCAGGAGAGCGAAAAGATGAAGACCGCCTTCATCAACTCGATGTGTCACGAGATACGCACGCCGCTGAACGCCATCAACGGCTTCTCCGAACTGCTGCTCACAGAACAGGACCCCGCGGCCCGGCAGGCTTTTCAGGCCGAGATCGGGAAAAGCACAAAATCCCTGACCGCCCTGCTGGAAAACATGCTGGAACTTTCGCAGCTCATCAGTTCCGAAGATCAGCTTCCCCGTGCCGAAACCGACATCTGTCTGCTCTGCGCCGAACGGCTGGAACTGCAAAAGCAACTGAGCGAAAATCCGGCGGTCGAATACGTCTACGAAGCGGGGGGGGGTGACATCGTGGTCCCCACCAACGCCTTTTACCTGACGCGCGTCGTCGACAACCTGCTGCATAACGCCGCCAAGTTCACCGCCGCAGGACGCATCACGCTCTGCTGCCGTAACGACGAGACCCGGCGCACGCTGCAAATCAGCGTCAGCGACACGGGCATCGGCATCCCGCCCGAAAAACAGGAGTGGGTGTTCGAACGCTTCACCAAGGTCGACCCCTTCAAACCCGGTTCGGGCATCGGGCTTTACCTCTGCCGCCTGATCGTCACCCGCCTCGGGGGCGACATCCGCGTCTGCCCCGAATACA